>JARYLO010000067.1 GCA_029907605.1 Sedimentisphaerales bacterium | reverse complement strand
ATCTGTCTGGGCAGGTGTAGCTTCTGGCGGAGCCACACAGGCACGCTCATCAGGAATTGGCCGAACCCCTTAGGTGCATAGGCCAGATAGGTCTCCAACAACCGTTCGAACCGTAACAAAGGCTTCTCATAGAAGGCCACCAGGTCTATCTGGTCTGCGGTCAGGCCCGCCTCTTGAAGGCAATAGCGGACCGCGTTAGCAGGGAAATTGTGGTCATGCTTGCGGCGGGTGAAACGCTCTTCTTGTGCGGCTGCAACGATCCTGCCATCACAGATCAATGCAGCCGCGCTATCATGATAGAATGCGGATATGCCCAGTATGTTCATCGCCGAGCTAGTTTGGCCGCCCTTCTTAGGACATCTTTTGCTTGTCTATCCTTGCCCATCTGCTGCAGTACCTTTGCCAGGCTAGTATAGTATACCAACTCTGTTGGCTGCAGATATGCGGCAAGCCGGTAGTGCCTGGCCGCCTTGGGCAGGTCGTTGAGCCTCTGGTAGGCATAGCCTATCAGAAAGTGTGTGGTTGGGTGGGCATCATAGATCCTTATGGACTGCCTGAACTCATCGGCTGCCTGAGAGTAAAGGTCCATCCGCAGGTACACCTGGCCAAGGGCGGTGTGGGCCAGGTGAAAGTCTGGGACCAGTTTCAAGACCTGCCTGAAATGCCCTGCTGCTGCTTGCAGATCATGTACGTGGTCCGCATAAACCATACCGAGCTTCCAATGTAGATACCAGTCATCTGGCCTTGTGGCTATGGCCTGCTGATAGATCTCGATGGACTGGGCCAATCCTCCTGGATCTGCAAAGGTGGCCAATGTATCGATCTGGGCCTGCCAGTCCTTGAGGGTCTTCTGATGGTAAGGCTGGTTGGTGAAAGGTGGCTTAGTGAGGAATTCGTCGTAGATCCTCTTTGCAAGGATAGAGCGATCTAGTGGTGTATAGGCAAGCTCTTGGCTTGCCTGTTGTTCTGAGAGGAAGGGTCTGGGCTTGCCAAACCTCGAATCCAGCATCCCTTGGAGGGATTGTGCTATGGTCCGTGCCACTATGTAATTGCCGGCGAAGTTGAGGTGCACGTGCTCATAGAATAGGTCATTGCCAGGGACCTGATTGGGGCTGGCCTGTGCGCAGGCAAGCTCTGTGTCTGCAAGGATCACACCCTTTTTGGCAAACTGGCCTGCCAGGAGGCGTACTGCCTGGCAGAGGTTTGTATCTGCCCGGAACCGCAGTGCATCAAGGTCCCTGGCAGAGATGTAGTGGGGCCTTGCCTCGTCGAGCCTGCCGATCCCTTCCAGGCACCTGGCGAGCCGAAAATGCAGTTCTGCATATTGGTCATCTATCTGCAGGGCCTGACGGTACAGGTCTATGGCCCGCTCGAACAGGCCAGAGTTCTCTGCCTCGATTGCCTTCTGGAATAGCCCTTCCCAGACCTTCAGGGACTGTTTATCCAGGCTGGACTTGCGCATGGAGGCAAACGGTGGGCAATCGTGGAGGTTGCTTGCAGGTGTGCACAAGACCACCAAGGCCCCTTTCCCTATGGCAGATTCAGTGATGTCCTTGAGGTTCTTGTAGTAGTGGTCACAGACTATCCTTAGGCTGGAGTCAGCGGGTTGCATGTAGCTATTGGCAAACATCTCCATCCCACCCCAGGATGCCAGTAGGTCCTTCTTGGTATGCCAACCGAGCTGGCGGATCCATTGACCCAAACGTGTCTTGCCAATGGCGATACTGGCCCTTATGAGCCCCAGCTGCCTTTGGAATGGGGCAAAGACCGTCCCAGGGCCAAATGGACCGATTACCTCATTGTGGCCTGCATATATGACCACCACATCTGGTTTGCAGGCCAATAGGCCCTTGGCTATCTGGTAGATCACGTGGGAGTTGATGGCGGTCATCCCTGCATTGATGACCTCGAATCTCACATCCTGGTAGGCCTCCTCCAGTATCCGCTGGAGGACCCTGGCAATGGCGTATGACCCGTCAGGTACACCCTGTACTGCCGATTCTCCTAACACGATGATCCGGCATGAGCGCTCTACTTTTTGCCTTTGGATCACAAATGGCTCGAACTGCCTGGCTATAGCTGGGGGAAAGAACTGCCAGGAGAACCTTGGGTTATCCACAAGATATCCTGGTCCTAATACCCGTGAGATTATGGCTGGGTCTGGATCAAAGCCCACACCCACAAGCCTGCAGCACAGTTCTGTAATGGCCAGTATTACTAGTGGCCCCCCAATAGCTGCAGAGAGCCTGTATAGCCATGATCGCCAGCGACCGGGACCTCGCATTGCTGGGCTAGTCCGCTGAGGTCTAGCTTGATCTCTTGGGCCTGCCATGGCGGCGAGTGTATCAGACCGGGCCAGGCCCTTGCAATCAGCGGCTAGCAATGACAGCCTAATTGTTTGTTAGCTGCCAGGCTGGCAGGAAGGGAATATTCTTGAGATGCTGATGGTTTCATAAGGCCTTGAAATGAAAGACCTTATATGGGTCCAATCCATATGCTGAATTGATGGCACGCCTTTTGCTTTGGCAAGATATGTATGGTCTACACAGAGTCCAGACCAGGCAAGGTGACAGTCCTGGCTGCAGGTGGGGACCGGGGATGGCCGGCCATGGTAGAGGGTCTATTCAGACCAGCCGGGGTGGACCTGATATCCGTCAGGCACCGGGCCGGGTTTATTGATGCATTGCGGCAGCGGTCGGTCCACGCGGCCATCATAGATATTGACCAGGACCATGTGGGGCTCTCGATGGTAAGGGTCATCAGGATCGAGTGCCCTAATCTGCCTTGTCTATTGTTGAGCAGCCAGGTAGACGAGCACTTGTTGATCACTGCCCTGGAGATGGATGTGTTCAGTGTGCTCAATAAGCCCCCAGACATAGGGCTATTGTGCAGGCAATTGGATAGGCTGTTCCTGAGGGTATATCAGAGTAGCCTATTTGGTAACGAGTCGGTTGACGCAGATCTCAGGTAGTTAGAGCTTTGTGGCGAGTTTTGGAAAGGAGTAGGCAGTTATGAAGATTCGACCTTTGGCAGACAAGGTTTTGGTGGAGCGGATCGAGGCAGAATCCAAGACCGCCGGTGGTATTGTCTTGCCGGATACGGCTAAGGAGAAGCCGCAGCGAGGTAAGGTAGTTGCCGTCGGCGAGGGCAAGCTCCTGGATGATGGGACCAGGCGGGCCATGCAGGTCAAGAAGGGGGATCTGGTCTTGTTTGCCAGCTATGCAGGTACTGAGATAAAGGTCGACGGCAAGGAGTACCTGATTATGGATGAGTCGGACATAATGGCAGTCATCGAGAAGTGATAAACCAGGTCTTGTGCTTTGAGGATAAGGAGTCGTCGTTATGGCAGCAAAGATGATAGCATTCGGTCCTGAAGCCCGTGAGGCGATCCTGAGGGGGGTTCAGAAGCTCGCTCGGGCAGTGAAGATCACGTTGGGCCCTTGTGGCCGAAATGTGATTATCGAGAAGTCCTTCGGTTCCCCAACGGTCACTAAGGATGGTGTGACGGTGGCAAAGGAGATCGAGCTGGAGGATCCATATGAGAACATGGGGGCCCAGATGGTCAAGGAGGTGGCATCCAAGACCTCCAGCGTGGCTGGCGATGGCACCACCACAGCTACCATCTTGGCAGAGAGCATCTTCACCGAGGGGCTCAAGAACGTCACTGCTGGCGCAAATCCCTTGCAGCTCAAGCAGGGTATAGACATGGCAGTGGAGGCCGTCGTATCGGAGCTCAAGAAGCTTAGTGTGCCTGTAGAATCCAATAAGCAGATAGAACAGGTGGCCACCTGCTCGGCCAATCAGGATGTGGTTATCGGCAAGAAGTTGGCGGAGGCCATGGACAAGGTCGGCAAGGATGGGGTTATAACTGTAGAGGAGGGTCAATCCTTAGAGACCACAGTGGAGCTGGTCGAGGGCATGCAGTTTGACAAGGGCTACATCAGTCCGCACTTCATCAACAATCCCGAGAACATGAGTGTGGTCCTGGACAAGCCCTATATCCTCGTACACGAAAAGAAGATCAGCTCCGTGAAGTCCTTGATACCGCTGCTGGAGAAGGTGGCCAAGCAGGGCAGGCCCCTGCTGATCATAGCAGAGGATGTAGAGGGCGAGGCCCTTGCTACCTTGGTGGTCAACAAGCTCCGCGGCGTACTCCAGGTCTGTGCGGTCAAGGCACCTGGGTTTGGCGATAGGCGAAAGGCCATGCTGGCAGATATCGCGATACTGACAGGTGCAGAGCCTATCTTCGAGGACCTCGGTATAGACCTGGAGAATATAGAGCTCAGTCAGCTAGGTAGGGCCAAGCAGGTCAAGGTGGACAAGGACACCACCACCATCATAGAAGGCGGCGGAAAGACCGAGGCCATCAAGGGTAGGATCGAGCAGATCAAGAAGGAGATAGAGGCCTCGACCAGCGAGTATGACATAGAGAAGCTCCAGGAGAGGCTGGCGAAGCTGGCAGGTGGTGTTGCCCAGATAAAGGTGGGTGCTGCCACTGAGGCCGAGATGAAGGAGAAGAAGGCCCGTGTGGAGGATGCACTACATGCCTGTCGTGCTGCGGTCGAAGAGGGCATCCTGCCAGGTGGGGGGGTTGCCATGCTCAGGTGCCTGCACGCACTGGACAAGATCAAGACCGTAGGCGATCAGGCCATAGGTGTGGATATCGTCAGGCGGGCAGTGGTCGCACCGATCAAGCAGATAGCGGAGAATGCCGGATTGGACGGCTCGATCGTGGCCCAGAAGGTCATGGAGAGCCAGGACAAGTTCTTTGGCTATGATGCACTCCGCAAGGAATATGGCAACATGATCGAGTTCGGTGTGATCGTGCCGACAAAGGTGGAGCGGATCGCATTGCAGAACGGTGCATCCATAGCATCGCTGCTACTGACTACCGATGCGGTGGTCTGTGAGATACCCAAGAAGGATGAAGAGAAGGGCCACCCGCGAGGTGGTGAGTACTGATAGGTGAGGTCAAGGCGGGCCCGAAAAGGCCCGCCTTCTTATTATGGTGCTGCGTTTCTACAGTCAGTTCTTCTCGCAGGCCTCAAAGGCCATGGGATTTGTGGTCATGGCAGTGGGGTTGGGCCTGGTATGTCTGGGCCTACTGATAATCCTCATGCCTAGGCTGTTTGCGTACATAGTGGCTGCTGGATTGATTGGTTTGGGTCTAGTGATCTTGACTGTAGCCACAAAGATCCTTTGGGCAGCCCACAAGGCAGGCAGGTATGCCTCAGCGGATGACCGTACATACAGGGTAAAGGTCAGGGTGGTAGACTAACGGATCTTCAAGGTTGCTAGTGCCAAGGCAGCGAATGCAGCCCCCAGCAGCCAGAACCTGACCACTACCTTTGGTTCGCTCCAGCCGGATAGGTGGAAGTGGTGATGGATTGGGGCACACTTGAATAGCCGCTTGCCACCAGTGTACTTGAAATAACAGACCTGAAGCACCACACTCATCAGCTCCAACACAAATACCCCGCCGATCACCAGTAGGAGTATCTCATTTCTGGTGACCATCGCGCCATAACCCATGGCTGCACCGAGTGCCAGTGAGCCTGTGTCACCCATGAATGTCTGTGCAGGATAGCAATTGAACCAGAGAAAACCCAGCACCGCGCCTAGCAATGCACCGTAGAAGATAGACAGCTCCCCAGCCTGGGGTATGTGTGGCAAGAGTAGATATGCGGCCCATGTGACATTCCCACTCATCCTCTCCGATGCCACATAGCATAGTATCGCCAAGACAAAGCTCACCATCGCCACACACCCTCCTGCCAGGCCATCCATCCCGTCTGCCAGGTTGACCGCGTTGCTGGTGGCAGAGAGGTATAGGATGGCGATCAGGATGAAGGCCCAGTTGCCCAGGTCGATGCCCCGCTTGTAGAACGGGACCCAGAAGAGCTTGCCGTCGCTGATCCGCTCGAAGTCCAGATATAGGAAGGAGGCGATCAGGACAGCGCCAGCGATCTGGAATATGAGTTTCTCCCAAGGCAGCAGCCCATCCCTACTGCGATGCTTGGCCATGCTGGTCAGCTTCAGCCAGTCGTCTACGCCCCCAATGGCACCGTACCAGGCAAGGATGAACAATGCCTTCTGTACAAATGGGTTGTCCAGTCTGGCCCATAGCAGTGTGGTCAATACCCCAGCCAAGAGGATGATGAGCCCTCCCATGGTAGGGGTCTCTGCCTTGTTCCTAGTCAGTGCGTTCAAGGCCGTGTTGTAAAACTCTGGCCTATCGCCTATCTTCTTCTTGACCAGCCACCTTATGATCCTTGGGCCTGTAAGAAGGGCGATTGCCAGACTGGTAAGCGTGGCCAATACGGCACGAAACATCACGTCCTTGTATGCATAGAAGTGGAGCGGCTCGGCAAAGTACTGACTTGTATATTCCAAGAGGTGGTAGATCATGTGACCGGTCCATCCTGGTCAGGTCTTGGTTACTGCAAACCTTTGTTCAAGTGCCTCCATGACGGCCTCCAGGCCGGCGATCCTTGAACCCTTGATCAAGACTATGTCACCTGCTTTTACCAGTTGGCAGAGGATCTTGCAAGCCTCGCCCGCATCTGAGGCATATGCCACCTGTGTAGTAGTTGGCGCCTCAGATACCACCTGGGCCACGATCGCGGCGGGCCGGCCCACTGCTACCAGGAGGTCTATGCCTGCCTCCCTGACCTCCAGGCCAAGCTGGCGGTGGAAGTGTTCGCTGTGGCTGCCCAACTCCGCCATCTGGCCGCAGACAAAGACCCGCCTTTGGCCTGGCATGGCCATGATCTTGAGCAGTTCCAGGGCATTGGTCATAGAGGCCGGGTTTGCATTGTAGCAATCATTGATCACCGTAACAGGGCCGACCCTCACAGGCTCAGCCCTCATGTGTACAGTCCGCATGGTCTTGATGGCATCGGCGATTGACCGGATGTCCATGCCCAGACAGAGGCATGCCGCAGCAGCAGCCAAGGCATTGGTCAGGTTGCCCCGACCGACCAAGGGCATGGTGATCTCGATCCCGTCTAGTCTAAAATCTGTGCGGTCAGGCCTAAACCTGGCGTCCGTACCCCGTACCTTTGCCTTGCTGTCCAGTCCGAAACCGACGATGTTCTCGTGCACCTTCCTTGCATGCTCCAGCAGACTAGGCTGATCGGCATTCACAAGAAATGGCCCATCTTGATCAAGGTAGTATCCGATCGAGAGCTTCTCTCTAGTCAATTGTTCTATGTCCCTGAATCCCTCCAGGTGTGCAGGCCACACACCGGTCAAGACCGCCAGGTCCGGACAGGCTATGGAGGATAGATACCCGATCTCACCAGGCCTATTCGTACCCAATTCCAGCACTAGTAGCTGGCTATTTGGTGCCGCTTCCAGGACCGATAGGGGTAGGCCAATCTGGTTGTTGTAGTTCCTTAGGGATTGATGCACCTTGAAGGCCTCAGCAGCTATATGTGCGATGATATGCCTGGTTGTGGTCTTGCCTACAGAGCCTGTTATGGCTATGACCTTAAACCCTTCCTTTAGTCTATAGTACCTGGCCAATTGTCCCAGTGCAGCAACCGTATCTGGAACATGTATGACATATGGGTTACCAGGTAGTGGACCGCAAACCTGCCTTTCTACCACCAAACATCTGGCCCCGGCCTGGCAGGCCTGCTGAAGAAAGTCGTGGCCGTCGAATCTTTCGCCCCTTATTGCAAAGAAACAATCCCCACCCTTTACGGTCCTGGAGTCGGTGCTTACCCCTGTTACATAACGATCCTTGGGTCCATCAGGCCTTCCAAGGATTGCCTCGGTCAGATTGAGGATCGACATGGGCCTCATGGCCTAAGACCTCTAAGGCATTCGATCGCCACTTCTTGGTCGCTGAATGGCCGTTTCTCGGTGCCGACGATCTGATAGTTCTCGTGGCCCTTGCCTGCGATCAACACGATGTCACCACTTGTTGCGCGGGATATGGCCCATCCTATGGCCGTCCTGCGGTCAGGTTCAACGTGTACGCAGTTGGGATCTGGATCGATCAATCCACTGAGGATCTGATGGATGATCAGATCAGGGTCCTCGGTCCTGGGGTTGTCACTGGTGATCACTACTATGTCCGCCAATTCCTGTGCTGCCCTGCCCATGCGAGGACGCTTGCCCTTGTCCCTATCCCCGCCGCAGCCGAATACCACGATGAGCCTGCCATTGCATAAAGGCCTCAATGTTGCCAGTACCCTTCTTAGGGCATCCTCAGTGTGGGCAAAGTCTACGATCACAGAGAATGACCCACTCCAGTCTATCCGCTCCAATCTACCTGGTATGGAGCGGAGCGACTCGAGCCCTTGCTTGATCTGACCTAGGTCAAGACCCAACGCCAGACATAGGCCAGCAGCGGCAAGGTGGTTGCTGACGTTGTGCAGACCCAACAGTGGCGAGTCTATCGCGACCTGTCTGCCGCCGTATCCCAGGACGTACCTGGTACTGCAGGCATCCATGCCTAGGATGCAGGCAGTCAGGTCCGTTGAGGATCCGATCCCATACCATATACACACGGCCCTGGTACTTTCGGCCATGTACTTTGCATGTGGACAATTGGCGTTCAGGACCGCCCAGGCATCCGGATCCAGGCCCTCAAACAGGATGGCCTTTGCCTGCCCGTAGTTGTGGATGTCCTTGTGATAATCCAGGTGATCCTGTGTCAGGTTCGTAAAGGCAGCAGCCCTGAAACCGATCCCCTTGCATCTGCCCTGTGCCAGTGCGTGGCTGCTGGCCTCCATGATCATGTGTGTACAGCCTGCCTTTAGCATCTCTTGCTGGAGGTTGGCTAGTGCCAACGAATCTGGTGTAGTCAGGTCTGCCTGCCTGACCTGAAGGCCTGTATCATATACGATCGTGCCTATCAGACCGCACTTGATGCCTGCCTTCTGCAGGCACGCCCTGACAAGATAGGCCACCGTGGTCTTGCCATTGGTCCCTGTGACCGCCAGGTTTGTCAGGCGTGATGCGGGCCAGTTGTATCTGGCCTGGGCAAGTTTAGCCAGGGCCTCTGTGGTATCGGGCACAGGTATCCATATGGCCCGTCCATCCGCGGTGGATGCGGATGGCTCGAATACGATGTACTTGGCCCCATTCGAGATGGCCTGGTCTATAAATCTATGTCCATCCTGGTGCGTGCCCCTTATTGCAACAAACACATCGCTAGGACGGACCTTGCGGGAGTCTATGCATACCTGCAGCGCAGGGTCCTGCACCAGGACCTCTATCAACTGTTCGATAGTCATGGATTGATAGGTATTCTAGCAGGCCTTCAAGTCGCTGCAATCAGGTCAATTGCCAAAGCGTATGTCCTGCCTGTCGGTCTTGAAGACATCCCCGCTTGTATCCTGCCAGACCGTTATCTCCCAAACCAGTACATATGGACCACTGGTGAGCATACGTGCGTTCTTATTGGACCAGAGCTTGCTGGACAGGATGCCTATTATGGCCCTGAGTGCCTGCTGGTCCTGATCATAGGCGGTGGTACCCCCGATCAACACATCCTGCCCGCTGGAGCCTGCCAGTACATCCTGGCCAAGGCCGCCGATCACCAGATCATTTCCACTACCGCCATCCAGGTAATCGTCCCCATCCTCACCCAAAAGAATATCACAGCCCCTCTGGCCGAACAGTTTGTCGCTGCCTGCCTGGCCGTATAACCAATCGTTGCCCCCGCCGCCGTAGATCGTGTCACTGCCACACCATCCCCAGATCCTGTTGTCTGCAGCATTTCCATAGATGATATCGGACCAGGCCGTGCCAACCACATCCTCGAATGTCCCCCTTAGGGCCAATGGGCTTCCAGAGGTGAATACCTTTTGCCACTGGCCGTTTGACTTGCCGATGTCTATCTTGACCGATGAGAGGGCGTAGAAGAAGTCCAGCGTATCCCTGCCTGCCTGGTCATAGATGGTGGTGCGTATGCCAAGACCGTAGATGCGGTATAGGTCATCGCCACCTGCGCCCTCGAGCTGGATCTGTTCCAGACCAGTAGACCTGAATGCAAGGCCGTTGAGCAGGATCAGGCTGCTGCGTATCTCAAATACGTCATCTGTGGCAGTGCCGCGAAGGATCACCAGGTCGCTCCTATCATTGGCCTCTACGATTAGGCCATCCCTTATGCCAAATGACCCGCCTATGCCCATGTCGACCGTCACCTGATCCTTTGTCTTCTTGGCCCCAACGACGATCAGCTCCTCGAAGCAATCCAATGGTAGGTCCAGCAACAAGGCATTGGTGCTCGATCTGGCTTGGATCTTGTCAGCCCTCCTGTAGATCGTGATAGCATTACCATTGCGATTCGGTTCCAGGCGGATCACAGGATTGACCACGATCCCCACCTGCACCCTGCCTGTGCCCAGGTGGGTTTCACCTACTGCCTCCACGAACCTGATCGCACCATTGTCTGCATTCCTCCCATCCCATGTCCTAAAGACCAGCCCCTTTACGATCGTGCCCTTATAGTCTGGATGCGGAACAAACCTGATCCTTGTCCTACTGTCGGCAAGCAACAAGATTGGTGTCCCTTCTGATGTCCTGAAAAACGGCTCCCAGACCTTGCCGTTTGTCGAATACTCCCAGCGGCCAAGGGTCCAGTCTGCATACACTACTGCCATCCCTCTGGGCCCTGTGCCATCCGGCGACCCCAAAAGACCTGAGGCAAGCAGTTGTGTGATCAGGACCCCGTCGTTATCCACCTGACCCTGCCTTATGCTAGGCAGCCAAAGCTGGGAGACCTGGGCCGTGGTTGCCAGCGGTTGATCGGACCCGATGGTGATAGTGAATGTCACTGGTTCAGATACGTCGGTCCCCCCATTATCTATCCCACCATCGTCTCTTAGTTGCACCGTCACCGTGGCCTTGCCGCATGCACCTTGCGCAGGCTTGAAGGATAATGTGCCATCAGACGATATGGTTGGTGCCAGCTCGAAGAGCTCTGGCCTATCCGTAGATACCAGGAACCTCACGGTCTGGTACGCCTCATCTGCAGGTCCTGGCGATATGGATGTGGCCCATCCTTGATATTGGCACATGCCAGCATCCTGAGGCACGACCAGATCCTGACCTGGGCTGAAACTTGGAGGATCATTCCTTGGTGCTACTGGCAGGAAGACCCTCGCAGGATCAGATACACTGCCTGCACTGACAAGCCTATATGTAAAGCTATCATGCCCCCACCAATCCTGCTTGGGCACGTAGATAAACGACCCATCCTTCTGGACCGTCAGATTGCCGTACGAAGGGCCTTCAAGCAGTACAATCTTCACATCCCCGGTGTATGTGTCATTTGCCAATAAACCCGGTGCTGCCACGAGCCTTGCCTGGTCCTCTACGCACGAATACATATCATCCCTGGCGGTCGGATTGCCTTGAGGCTGGATGGTAGCGGCTATGTAGTAAGATGATGGAAGGCCATACTGAAGGCCCGAGATATCACTTAGCAAGACCCTCCGTTCGAGCAGTTCGAATATGGGCGCATGCGTAACCGAAGCGTCCTTGCGCTTCAGAATCCTTCTGACCCAACTCCTAAGACCCATGCCGTCGCTCCTGACGACCACAACTAGGGCGCTGGGACGGTCCATGTCCGCGCGCGTCCATGCCAATAACGATAGAATACCAGGTACGGTCCCTCCTTCCTGTAATCCGCTGGCGTCGCTACCTTCCACAAGCGACGGTCACCCCAGAGGCGCAGACAGTATAGAACAAGGCATCATGAAATGTCAAGTAAGATCTGCCATAAGTCTTGGGATATGATGGAAGTAAGGTACATCATATCCCCTTATGGATAGGTCATCCCGGAATATGTAGTCTGACGCCACCCAGTTTAACATCAAGGGTGGCCCCTGGCAATTGCCGGGTCTATGTTACCAGCTAGCTTCTGTATTAACAGCTAGGTACTGAGGTTACGAGCAAGGGCTGGCGTCCAGGTCCGTTACTGGCCATCCGGTGCCTTCCATCGTTCTAAAGGCCTCGGTCTGGCTAATGGATGTCTGCGTATTGCTCGAACTGCTGCCAGGCCTGGGGAAGGATTGCCCATACCCAACAAGTCTTTACTGCCACTTTACATTGTGGCCTATTGACAGCGGCAATTGCCAAGGGTTAATTACGGTCAAAGGGAGGTGCACAACGGGGACGTTGAATAAGCGGCTTTAGTGGATAGTAGTCTTTGTGATGTTCTTGGGCCTTGCGCAGATAGCAAGCACTCAAGAGCCGAATTTACCTCGTAATGTCTTTGCCAAGGATCCGATCAGCTCTTACTGGACCTGGTGGCGTCCGGAGAAGGTGATCTTCGATCCAGTGAAGGTAGCTGAGATCGAACGGCTAATCTTGGCTGTTGACCTGGAGAAGGCAAGGTCTATAGACCTCGATGCTGCCTTTGGTAAGCATGGGTCGGCATTCCTCTTCCCGATCTTGGCTACCCATGGGGACAAGGGGGTCATACTCCTTACACGGTTCTTGGAACCATACACCAAGGGGGAAGACCAGACGATTCATGGCTACTGATCGTGGCTTCTTTAGGTAGGACCTTCACGCCCCAGGCCCAGGTGGTTCTGGAAAGGGAATTGGCACGGGCACTGAAGAAGTGGACCTATCAGGAGCCGACCAGGGTGGGAGGCCGAGAGATTCACATGCCACCACCAGATATAAGGAGGCCTGTACTTGATGCACTGCTTGCTTGTCTTGCAGGGCAGAAGGCCTTGAAGGTTCACAGGATAGAGGCATTATGTCAGCAGGTTGGCGATCCAGGGCTAGTTTGGATGACGGCCCTAGACTGGATTCAACAATTGATGTCTGAGGAAGACCTTCTGGCAACGATAGAGGAGGTGCTTAGATAATGTGATGAAAAGGGACTGCTGGCGGATATGGAGATGCAGGCCTGCTCGGAGCGTCTTTACTCGATTTCGGTATGTCTAATAACTGAGATGGGCAACTGGCCGCTAGTCGAGAAGCTGCTTATACGTAACCAAGGCGCCGACCAGGTGATATTCGATTATTATGTGATCCAGTACATGAATATCCTTGTGAATAAGGCTCACGTCGGCCGTGGTACGTATACATTAAATAAGCAGATCCTAGACCTGATCTTGCGTCGCCAGATTGGAAATTACAGCAGCCTCAGTTATCTCAGCCGTGTGCTGTGCAGTTGCAAGACCTCGGGCCAGTGCCCCCAGTGGGATCAATTCCTGGCCAGGCACTAGGCAGCCCTAGATAATAAGAAGTACGAGGATATGGCTGCGTACCATGTCAAGCGCATTCATGAATCTTCTGAGCAGGAGGCTATGGACCTATTCGACTACAAACGGGTCAAGATGAAGGTCCGTGAAAGGTACACGGCACCTGGTGTTTACATAGAGGGCATGAGTGCGGCCACACGGTAGTACTGACAGGGCAAGGGATCGGGGCCATTATGGCAGATGCCAGAGGGTGTTTGCCACTTGTACAGCGTGCGAGCATTCTCAAGGACCCATAGTCAATGTGGCTAATGCTATAACAGTTACATCGCCTGGTACAATGTATCCTGCCAATCGTTCTATTGATCTTTGGATGGCCAATTTCGTGTCATAACGTAAGTCCGTCATGAAAAAACGGCGGTGGGGACACCCGGGCGACCTCGATGCCCCAATACTCTTCTTTCACCGAGGCAATGGCCTGAAACCGTTTATGTTCGAGCCATTGTGCAAATCCTCGCGGTTACATGCCTAGGATCGTCAGCATTTCAAGGCTCATTCATTTAAAGTTTCAAGGATCAATAATAGATGGGTAAGATAGGCGTCCATACACTCCTGAACTTCGGACATATAACCACAGACCGTTAAAAGCCATACATCGACCCTCTAGGTATGGATGCTATGACTGGCAGATCGTAACGGTCCTGGTTGGCTAAGACAAGGGTCGACAAGTATCCTTTGTAGGCAGCAAGGTTGGATGCAGTTGCACCTGGCCTTTGGTAGAATACGAATGTGAATTGCATGCTGGTCTGTAGCTGGTTGGGATGAGAGGCTTGGGCTATGTCCTTCCCTTGGTATGTTCGTGCAGGCCGGGCTAAGGCTATTTCTGATCCCTAGAAGGCATGGTAAGCCTATGGAAGGCATCTGGGGCAGCTATGTGTTTGTGCTGGCATCTGTCTGATCTGGGCCTGCAATGCCTTCCATGGCCAAGGTTGGGATCATGCTATCGCCATCTACCTTCAGT
>JARYLO010000066.1 GCA_029907605.1 Sedimentisphaerales bacterium | reverse complement strand
AATACACTGCCAGGATTGGCCCTGGATGCATTGTTTACGTCGTCGAAGCCAGTGCCAAGGTATACGTCGTGTGTACCTGGATATATCCCAGGCTTCCAGGCAAGTTCGATATCCCTTGGGACATCTGTACCAGCACTCTTGGGCTGAGGCTGTGAGGCCAAAGCAAGGTTACCTCCGCCCTTCATAACCTCGCGTATCTCATCATCTGTAAGGGCCCTGTTATACACGCGCACATCGTCAACGGTACCGCCAAAATACTGCGCATTGGCCGCGTGTCTGCCAAACTTTAGGGTATTGCCATCAGGGCTTGGGGGTCCAGAAGGGCTTGTGTTTTCAGATATGAGTTCCCCATTCCGGTATGCCCTGAGCGTATCACCATCGTAGCTACCTGCGATGAAGTACCAGGTGTTGGCCTCAACCGGTCTGAATGGGGCGTTGTACCAGCCGCCTACATTGACACCGATAGAGGCCTGCCAGTTTGCATCGCTGTGATTCCAGTTGATCTGGTAGTTGTTCTCCCTGTGGACAGGTCCACTTGGCGAGCCACTGGCCGGTGCTGCAGGGCTGATGACCCAAGCGCAGATGGTCCAGTTTGGGATGTTCTCGTTCCAACCGGTATCTACATAGTCATCTACCCCATCGAATTGGAGGGCACCACCAAAGTACCCCTGTACCCATACAGGACCATTGACCAGTGTGCCGTGGTGCCCGCCAGGCGAGGAATCCACGGCGACCGTGCCAGCCCCGTCGTCGAGCTTCCACCACCCGACAAGGCTCGGATCGGTGTTGGGATTGAAGCCCCATCCAGTACTGGCCGCTATTATCAGGCCTAATACAAGACAACAGATGTGAAGTGGTTTTGGCTTCATTGGAATGCCTCCTTCAAAAAATGACGTGCCTATCATACTTAAACATGGTACCTCTCTTGGAAAGCCAACCGTGAGCAACGTACTGTTAGATCGGCACTTACTACCGACCGGTTGAGGCGTATAGCAAGGTAGAGGAGGTCCAAAAAGCAGGTAGGACGATGGCATTGTGCAATTGCCGCTATGCCTGGAAACTGCTAGGGCATACTCACCCATCCAGATTTCCTCCAAAGGTCGCGTTCCTGGGATATGGGCCTGCCTTAGACCCCACGTCCTATAAAGAACATTCTTACCACTGACAAGATCTGATTGCAAGAGACTTTAAGGGCAAAAAAGGCCTCATGACATTCTGGCCTGGCCATAGTAACCTAGTTATGTCATGTTCGGTATAGAGCTACTGATAATCCTCTTGATGGTGGGTTTCAACGGCCTGCTGGCAGGCTATGAGATTGCCTTGGCCTCAGTGACCATCAGTAGGCTGCAGTTGCTGGCCCAGGAGGGCAGGCGTGGGGCTAGGGCAGCTTTGTACATGAAGCAGCATGTAGAGGCCAGTCTAGCTGCAGTGCAGATAGGGATCACACTGGTGGGGGCGGTGGCTGCTGCTGTAGGTGGGGCAGGCGCAGATGATGTACTTACCCCTGTGCTACAGAAGACCTTTGGCCTGCCACCTCGATATGCAGGTCCGCTTGCCATTGCCCTAGTGGTGGTTCCACTTACGGTGATGACAATACTGTTTGGGGAGCTCTTGCCGAAGGTCTTTACCCTCAGGAACAAGGAATGGGTGTGTCTTACGTTATCTCCTGCGATGGCGGCCTTCTCTGCCATCGTCAGACCGGCAGTGTGGTTCTTTGAGAGGACGGTGAGGGTCCTGGTTGGCCTGACAGAACGGTGGTGGAGGACCAAGTATGGCCAGGCCTGGCAGCAAGAGGGGCAGCTACAGGAACTGAGGGCATGTGCTGCCTGGGCAAGGCTTTCCCGCCTGATAGGGTCTCGCCAGGAACAGATCATACTAGGGGCAGCAGACCTCTCATCGAGACCTGTCAGACAGATCATGCTGCCTGCCAGGCACATAAAGATGCTCAATCTGACCGACAGCCTCATGGCTTGCCTTGTAGCAGCCCATCAGGATATGCACACCAGGTTCCCTGTGACCTCAAGGCCTGGGGATCCCCAGGCCATCGTCGGTTATGTGACCTTCAAGGACCTTGTGGCATACATGAAGCTGTCGCCAGAACAGCCTTCATTGCAGGCCATAACCAGGGCGATAGTCAGCTTCAAGGAGGATACACCCATTGCCTCTTGTCTAGAACAATTGATCCGCGAGCGCCAGCACATAGCCTTGATAAGGGACAAGGCCGGTAATGTGGTGGGCATGATCACCATGGAGGACATCCTAGAGGAGCTGGTAGGTGAGATAGAAGATGAGTACGATAGGCTCCCAGGTCACGTATTGCCTGTAGGGGTAGCGTGGCTCGCAGGTGGTGGGGTGACCCTTGAGCGGCTGCGGGAGGCCACAGGTATAGACCTTACCAAGGATATGCCGCCAAGTGGGGCCAGGAACCTCAGCGAGTGGATCATAGGTCACATGGGTAAAGACCCCCAAGGAGGCCAAGAGCTCTTCAGGTCAGGTCTCCGCCTGCTGATCCGCAAGGTCAGGCGGGGCAAGGTCATGGAGGTCCAGATCTCCCCTGATTCCAAGGGTGAACTACCGGCTAGGTGCCAGGGCTAGCACAGACCTTGGCATTGCAGAGCTGGTCAAGATGGTGCAACGTGGATTCGAGCTGGAGGCGGAAGGCCTCCAACTGGATGTCGTCAATCTCTGGCGGTACCTGTGTTGGGCTATCTGCGGCGATATGGATCCTGGAGAATGGCCGAGGGATCATGAAGCGGTCCCAACTGTTGAGGACCCACTTACTGGATGCGTCATAGCTGGCAGGTATGATCCTGGCCCCTGTGACACTGGCAAGCCATATGAGCCCTCGCTGCACCTTGAATGCCGGCCCCCTTGGCCCATCAGGGGTGATCAGGATATTGCTGCCCTCTGCCAGACTCTTCATAAGGCCTTTTAGTGCCCTGGTACCGCCCCTCCTGGTTGAACCCCGTATCGCGTGATGGCCTAGGCCCCTGGCAAAGGCATATGCATAATCCCCATCCCTGCTTCGGCTCAGCAAGACCGTAACCCTTGGCAGTCGCTGGCGATAGGTGTAGTAGTAGCTTAGATAGAACAGCCGGCTGTGCCAGAACGCCAGTATATTGCCGCCTTCCTGGATAGACTGTATCAGGTCTGGTGGGATATCTACGGATATGCGATTTGTTGAGCCGAGTATACGCAGTAGCAGCGGCCCAACCCGGGCCGTCAAGGAGACCATCAATGCGTGCATGAGTGTAATCGCGGACTAGAGCTGTAACTGGGCCCTAGTCTTTGCTGTGCTAGCGGATGCAGGGCCAACAGCCACTATATCCTGCCCGGCAGCCACAAAACCTGTCCCTCGCGACCGCCACCTCTCGAATCGCTTGGCAAGGAGCTGTTCCACAGGCAGGCTCGTCAGCTCGTTCAGTGTCCGGATGATATAGCGTTCTACGTTGCGGGCAGTATCAGCAGGATTCCTGTGAGCCCCACCTACCGGCTCTGGTATGACCGCATCTATCAGGCCCAAACTTAACAGGTCGCCGCTGGTCAGCCTCAGTGCCTCCGCGGCCTGGGGTGCCCATGCGCCGTCCCGCCAAAGGATGGCCGCACAGCCTTCTGGTGAGATGACAGAGAAGTACGCAAACTCCAGCATGGCCAGGCGGTCACCTACGCCGACACCGAGGGCACCGCCTGAACCACCCTCGCCTATGCATATGCAGACCACAGGCACACGGAGCTGGATCATCTTGAACAGATTCTCTGCTATGGCCTGGGCCTGCCCTCGCTGCTCTGCGCCGATGCCTGGATATGCCCCAGGGGTATCGATAAAGGTAATGATGGGCAGCCCGAACTTCTCGGCTAGCTGCATCTTGAGTAGGGCCTTCCTGTACCCCTCAGGATGTGCGCAGCCAAAGTTGCAGGCGATCTTCTCCCTGAGGCTCTTACCCTTGTTATGGCCCACGATCATCACCTTGTGCCGACCTATCTGGCCCAGGCCAGTGATGACCGCAGGGTCATCGCCGAAACGCCGGTCCCCGTGGAGTTGCCTAAGGTCCCTAACGATCAGGTCTAAATAGTCCTTGATAATGGGCCTGCAAGGGTGCCTGGCTACCTGCACCACCTGCCAGGCTGTCAGGTTGGCATAGATCCGCTTGAGCTCAGCGGCCCTCTGTTGCTGGAGCTGCCTTATCTGAAGGGAGTAATCAATACCCTTAGCAGCACCCAGGTCCCGAAGCTCCTGGATCTGCTTGTCTAGCTGGACTATGGGTTGCTCAAAGTCCAGTTGTGCGGTTGTGCCCTGATCCTGGCTGCCTAGATTATCGATTTGCATACGTCTTAGCCCGAATCCCTTCAGTGGGGTCGTCACTGTCCTCAGACCGAAAAGGACCGGCCTTGATTTCAAGGCTAATATTGTAGCCAGAAGGGTGACCTATGGGAAGAAAAAAATTGACATCGGGGTGTAATGCGACTAACCTCAACCGGCCCAGGAAGATGGCCATTTGGCACATAAGCCCATGTTGCTCAAGGACTTGCAGACTGTGACGATCGTAGGACTAGGGCTCCTAGGGGGGTCCCTGGCGATGGCGGTCCGCCGTACCAGACCTGGCACCAGGATCATAGGATATGCCCACAGGCCTGCCACCAGGCGCCTGGCCAGGAGGCTGAAGGTGGTTGATGATGTTACTGGCGACCTGCAGGAGGCCGTCGGGGATAGCCAGATGGTGGTCCTGGCAACGCCATTGTCGACGTTCCCGTCCCTCATGGCGGGCATGGCAGGGGCGCTGAGCCCTGGGGCGGTGGTGACAGATGTTGGGTCAACAAAGGTACAGGTCCATGCCTGGGCCATGGAGTATCTGCCTAAGGGTATCGAATTCGTAGGTTCACACCCCATGGCAGGCTCTGAGCAGAGGGGTCTTGCCGCTGCCAGGGCCGACCTATTCTCTGGGGCGTTATGCTTTGTCACAAGTGGTAGGTCTGATAAGGGGGCAGGGAAGGGGCTCGTTGTGGACCTTTGGCAAGAACTGGGCTGTCGGGTTTGTCAGATCAATCCCGTAAGGCACGATAGGATAGTGGCTGGTATCAGCCATGTGCCTCAGGCAGTGGCAGTGGCATTGGTGAATGCCACAAATGGCAGGTACATCCAGTTTGCAGGCCGCGGATTCAAGGACACCACAAGGATTGCATCTAGCGATCCTAGGATCTGGACGGATATATTCATGACCAATGCGGCCAACGTCAAGGGAGGCCTGGATAAGGTCATCCGGCAGTTGCAGTCCCTCCAGCGGAGCATCGGTTCGATGGATAGGACTGGGATCAGGCATCATCTGGCCAAGGCCAGGCTCAAGAGGCGGCCTATCGCCAGTTTCTGACCAGGATGGAGGTCTGGAAGTGACTCAGTGGAGGTTTGAGGTCTTCAATAAGCCCGGCTTTGCGGATGTGCACGGGTCAAAGGTATTGGAACAGATCAGGCAGGTTGGGATCAAGACCGTCGAGGCGGTGCAATCTGCCAAGGTCTATCTGGTAGAGGGAGAGTTTGATAGGGAGTTTGCTGAGAGGATCGGCACGGAGCTGCTGACCGATCCTGTATGTGAGCAGTTCTATATAGGCCGCACATCTCCACCTGCAGGCTTGGCTAGGGCCACGCTCGTAGAGGTACATCTCAAGAGCGGTGTGATGGACCCTGTCGCACAATCGGTGATGACGGCCATCGCAGACATGGGATGCAAGGCCACACTGGTCAGGACCGCCAGGAAGTACCTGCTCCTAGGCCAGCTAAACCAGAAGGCCTTGGAGACGATCATCAGGACCGTCTTGGCCAATGACTGCATAGAGGTATGTCTTATTGGTGACCAGGCGGAACCACCTCTGCCGCATGTTGAGCCATACAGGCTGAGGATCGTCAGATGGCCTATACTGGATCTGGCCCCGGAGCAGTTGGTCGAATTGAGCAAGGAAAAGGACCTGTTCCTGAACCTGGAGGAGATGCGGGCCATTCAGCAATACTATCGTAAACTGGGCAGGGAGCCTACTGACATAGAGATCGAGACCATTGCCCAGACGTGGAGCGAGCACTGTGTCCACAAGACATTGAGGAGCCCAGTTGAGCTGGAATTGGATGGTGCAATCATTCGGTTTGGCAATCTTCTAAAGGAGACCATCTTTAGGGCCACTGCCGAACTCAATAAACCTTGGTGCCTTTCGGTATTTGCGGATAATGCAGGGGTGATTGAGTTCGATGAGCAGTATGCCATATGTTTCAAGGTGGAGACACACAATCATCCATCCGCATTGGACCCATATGGCGGGGCTGCAACCGGTATTGGCGGGGTGATCCGGGATCCATTGGGCACAGGCCTTGGTGCCAGACCCATAGCGAATACGGATGTCTTCTGCTTCGGGTTGCCTGATACGCCTTATCAACAGTTGCCAAAGGGCCTATTGCACCCAAAGAGGATCATGACCGGTGTGGTATCTGGGGTTCGCGACTATGGTAACCGGATGGGGATCCCCACGGTCAATGGCGCGATCTATTTCGACAATAGCTACATCGGAAACCCCATCGTCTATTGCGGAACCGTTGGGATAATCGAGAAGGATAAGCTCACCAAGCAGCCCAAGCCAAGTCATCTGATCGTGTTGATAGGGGGCAGGACCGGCAGGGATGGCATCCACGGCGCAACCTTCTCCAGTGGCCAGATGACCCATGAGCATGAACAGATATTCTCCCATGCGGTTCAGATAGGTAACGCTATTACAGAAAAGAAGATGCTAGATGTCTTGATGCAGGCCAAGGAACAAGGGCTCTACCAGGCCATAACGGATTGTGGCGCAGGGGGGCTTAGTAGCGCAATAGGTGAGATGGGCGCAGAACTAGGTGCCCAGGTAGATCTGGAACGGGTTCCACTGAAGTACGCAGGGCTTAGTTACACGGAGATCTGGATCAGCGAGGCCCAGGAGAGGATGGTCTTGGCAGTTGAACCGGAAAGATGGGGGCAACTGAAGGCCCTATGCGACAGTGAGGACGTAGAGGCCACGGTTATTGGCAGATTTACCGATGATAAGAGGCTTGTGCTCAGGTACGAAGGGCAACAGGTCGGCCAGCTCGATATGGAGTTCCTCCATCATGGCCTGCCCATGTATAAAAGGAAGGCTGTATGGAAATCGCCTCGCTTACAAGAACCGGTCTTGGCGCAGGGCAGCGATTACACCGGTGACCTATTGGCGATCCTCTCGTCCTACAATGTTGCCAGCAAGGAGTGGGTCATCCGCCAGTATGACCATGAGGTGCAGGCAGGGTCTGTAGTAAAGCCCCTGACCGGCATTGCCAATGATGGCCCAAGTGATGCGGCGGTCGTCAGGCCTAGACTCGATTCCAACAGGGCGGTGGCGATTGCATGTGGTATGAATCCGATCTACGGCCAGATAGATCCGTATTGGATGGCAGTCAGCGCTATAGATGAGGCGGTCAGGAACCTGATCTGTGTTGGGGCAAGGTTTGACAGGATTGCCTTATTGGACAACTTTTGTTGGGCAGACTGCACTAGGCCTGAGGTCTTGGGTAGCCTGGTCAGGGCGGCCCAGGGTTGCTACGATGGTGCCATTGCATTTGGCAGCCCATTCATATCTGGTAAGGACTCCTTGTACAACCAGTTTGTCTGTGAGGATGGGACGATCATATCCATCCCGCCGACATTGCTGATCAGTGGCCTGGCCATCGTAGACCAGGCAGATAGATGTATCACCATGGACCTTAAGGCCCCTGGCAACTATATCTTTGTCGTGGGGTTGACGGCCAATGAGCTGGGCGGGTCACATTATTATAAGATCAAAGGCCACCTTGGGGCAAACGTGCCGAAGGTGGACCTCGAGGTCGCCCCACGCATAGCAGCCAGGCTCTCGGAGGCCATAAGGGATGGGCTTGTGGCGAGCTGCCATGACTGCTCTGAGGGTGGGCTTGCGGTCGCCATTGCCGAGATGGCCTTTGCAGGTGGGCTCGGGGTGGAGGTCGACCTAGAAGGCCTGCCTGTGACCAGCGATGCGAACCGGCCTGACGTCAAGCTGTTCAGCGAATCCAACTCCAGGTATGTGGTGGAGGTAAGACCAGAGCACTTTGATGCCTTTGCTAGGAGGGTCCTTAACCTCCCGTTTGGGCTTATCGGCAGGGTCGTGCAGACAAAGAGGATGGTCGTCAGGGATGGGGCAAACGTGGTGGTGGATGCAGATATAGAGGTCCTAAAGGAGGCATGGAAACGGCCTTTGGCCTGGGACTGAGCGACTATGGCAGGGGTAAACGTACTGGTCTTGCGTGCTGCAGGGATAAATTGTGATCTAGAGACGCAATATGCATTTGAACAGGCTGGGGCAAGTGCCCAGAGGATCCACATAAACCGTCTTATAGAGCGAAAGGACCTGTTGGACCAGTTCCACATACTCGTGATCCCTGGGGGCTTTTCCTACGGTGACGATGTTGCTGCGGGGAGGATCTTGGCCAACCAATTGATACACCATCTGGAGGACCAGATATATCGCTTCATTGAGCAGGGCAGGTTGGTCTTAGGCATCTGCAATGGGTTCCAGGTCCTGGTGAAGTCCGGGATACTGCCTGGCCTTGGCGGATCCAAGAGGCAGGAACATGTCAGTATCACCTGGAATGATAGTGGCAGGTACGAGGATCGGTGGGTCTACCTGGAGCCTCAGGGCGACCGGTGTGTGTTTCTTGAGCCTGGCAGGAGGCTGTATCTGCCCGTTGCACATGCAGAGGGAAAGGTAGTGGTAAGTGATCAGCAGGTCCTGGAATCCCTGCAGCAGGGCGGGTTCATTGCACTAAAGTACGTTGATCAGGAAGGCAAAGAGGGGCCTTATCCAATCAACCCAAATGGGTCAGTAGCCTCCATAGCTGCACTTACCGATACTACAGGCAGGGTGCTAGGCCTGATGCCACATCCTGAGAGGTTCATACACCCTACACACCATCCGCATTGGACCAGGCTCGGCCGGCAGATAGAGCGCGACGGGATGACAATATTCAGTCGTGCCGTACAGTACGTTCGGCAGGCCTTCTTGTCCTAGCACGTATCAGGCCGATTGCGCAGGATCCTGCAAGGCAAAGACCGAGGGATGCAGGACCTGGTACGTTGCACGGCGGATCGTAATATGCCCAGGCACTAAGACCTAGCATCAGGCAACCGGCCTCTGCAGGACCCGTCAATGTCAGGGTCCCTGAAGGGCCATCCTGCCAGGAGTATTCAGACCGACCATAATACTGCCAGGCACCTGTGTAGAAGCTACCTGATGAGCCTTGGCCACCAGGTATCGTCAATGCCATAAGACTAGATGTCGCAGAGGCATAATCGCCTGGGGCGATATTGAACTGATGGCCGTATTGAAAGTCTATCTGTATCTTTACTGGGTCTGACCCATTGGGCGAGAAGCTGTAGGTGCCCCAGAATTGTTTCTCCTTCGAGTCAGTGCCGCCAGGCTGGTCGACGCCTGCGGTCACATTCAAGCTGGGTAAACTGATAGACTGTGACCACTGAACATTGCCGGTTATACTGGTGACCTGGATCCAGGCATTGCTGAAATATGTAGGGCTTGCAAAGGCCACAGGAGCAGCAAGAAGTGCACCTGCGGTAGCTACCCTAAGGGCGTACCTACTTATCATCCTATTGCCTCCTTGCAATCAGGGACCTCCATCCGTGAAGGTCAACCAATAATTAGTATTAGATCCGGTCCTGAGTGTTTGTCAAGCAGATTGTTGGCTTTTTGAGGACCATGCACGTGTATGCCTAGCAAGGCCAGCGATCAGGGTGCCTATGGTGCCAAGCACTATAGCACCTGGCGATGGTATGGTAGTGGTATTGACGAAGGACTCGCCACCTCCACTAGCAAAGCCCTGCACGTGCATTGCAACACGGATGGTTCCGGTCTCTAAGTTGCTGATAAGGTCATCAAGGTTACTGCCCTGTCGCAGCCTAAGACCTATCGTAAGCCATTGGCCAGGGTCAATACCGTTCCTTATCACAGGTGGTTTGGACTGGAGGGAAAGGCCTGGCGTGGTTGCAAACGGCGGTACAAGATCTTCACCGCCTGGGGGGTCTTGAGGGTTGGCACCTAGCTGGAACCTGACGCCTGGTCCGTTGAGTATAGAAGAGATCGAGTCTATGACGCCAGCATCATCGTCTATGTAGATGTCTGTCACCGAACAGGGCAATGGGCCAATGTTATGGAATGTGAGTGTAGCAGGGCCCTGTGACTGGCCCACCTCGAACCATAGTTGCGAGATCCCAGTGGCAACATTAACAGGATTGTTGCTTGTTATGTTGGTAAATGTGTACGTCGGGCCTGCAAATGCGATCCCCATGGCCAGATGGAGGATCAGCAGGGACTTGCGTGTGCTATACATGTGAACACCCCCCTTGCGATCCAGCTAAGTATATTAGCACAGAAGCAGGTCGATGTCAAGGAAAAGAAGGTAAGATACCTAATTTTGTCTACAAAGGCCTATAAACAAAAACATTCATTATAGGCCCAAGTATTGGCTGGCTATTTGGATGGGGCAAGTTCCCACTGGCACCTGTCTGTCACTTGCCCATTAGAAGAGACGCCTACTGCCTCGATGGTATTTGTGCCCTGTCTTAGCTGAACGTTCTGCCATAAACAGATGGCCAGGTCGTTTGGTTCTAGTATGCCAATGGTATTGCCGTTTACCATTAGTCGGACCTTCTGGCAGTTGGAATAGACCTTGATGTCGGTTATGGGTCTTGAGCGTGTTGTTAGCCTCCTCGATGTGATGTAGACCATCGGTTCTGTGGTCCAGTTGGCCTTGTAGAAGTAATAGGCGTCCTTGCAGGTGGCCCTGTCGTAGGTCACCAGGCCTTTATCGTTGCGGCCTGGTATACCACCCTCGTTTCGCCAATAGCTGGTAAAATCGAACATATTCCAGATGAATGTGCCCCATACATATGGTCTTGTCTTCATCTGGGCCCACGCGTACTCATGTAGTATCGCCTGCCACTGTTCTGGATGCCATTGGCCGTTGTGCACAGGCTGGTTGGGCTCTTCTTCCTGATGGGCAATATTTGCCCCCGCCCCATACTCGCTTACACAAAAGCCGCCGGTCCTACTGGTGTTGCGGTAAAGATCTAGGTGTCTGCTAAAGTCTGATAATGGCCCCCATTCAGGATACCAACCAGGATAGATATTCCAGCCAAGCAGGTCTGTGATCTTGTTCATCTGTGGCAGGCCTGTGGTGCAGGTGGCGGCTATCGTAGGTCTAGTAGGATCCTCTGCCTTTGCGAGGTTGTGTAGGTCCTGCAGGAGGCGGTGGGGATCTGGATTGCCAGGCCTCAGTTCATTGTAGAGACTCCAGGCAAATATAGAGGGGTGATTGATGTTCTGTCTGATCAGGTCCAGCAATTGGGACCTGGAGGTATTGGCAAATCCATCTGATGGGTCAATGCGATCTACCAATGGAAGTTCTGCCCAGACCAATAGGCCTGCCTGATCGCAAAGACTGTAGAAATAATCGCTGTGTTGGTAATGTGCGCACCTTACCACAGTGCAGCCCATGTCCAGGATCAGTTGCAGATCCTGCTGCTGGTCCTGTTCTGTGATCGCCCAGCCCTTGTCTGGTCTATCCTGGTGCCTATTTACACCATGGAGGTGATATGGCTGGCCGTTCAAGAAGAATCCCTTCTCTGGATCCACATAATAAGACCTCAGGCCTATTCGATGTTCCAGTTGGTCCAAGATCTGGCCGTTCGCATCGCATATCTCCGCAACAGCAGTGTAAAGATAGGGGTCGTTCCTGCCTTGCCAGAGCCTGGGGCTTGGCAGGGTGATCCTGAGCCAATATGGGGCAACGGTCCTGGGGGCAGACCTTGCGGCCTGACATTGCGTTGCCACCTTGTTTCCTTGATGATCAAGGATCGTGGCTGTGATCACCAGATCAAGGAAGGCCTTGGTGCCATTTGATATCTGGGCGGTCAGATCGATGATGGCCTCAGCCTGACCTACCTTTGTTTGCAGCCAGGCAAGGCCCGAGGAGCCATGATCCGTCAAAGAGAAACAGACCTGGCCTGTTTGTATTAGATTGACTGGCCTGTACAGACCTCCGAACATGCAGAAGTCGCCGCTCAATGGGGCTATGTCCTGCTGCGGACTATTGTCGACACGGACCGCAAGGATATTGCCCCCTGAGGTCTGCAGTACATCGGTGATCTCAAAACAGAATGCCCCGAACGCCCCCCTGTGCTGGCCGACGTGTTTGCCATTGAGGTATACATCGGCCACAGAGCCAGCGGCCTCAAACCGCAAAAAGTACCTCTTACCAGGTTCAAATGGCCCATCCAATCTGCGTCGATACCAACCTGGCCCACGATAATACCTCTTGCCCTGTTGTGCCTCCCGCCAGCCCCAACAATGTGGGAGCCTAACTGGCTGCCAATCGGTATCGTCCAGTTCGGGGTTCTGCCCGCCTTCAACTTGCCCTATCCTGAAGAGCCAGCCGTCATCTAACCTGGTGCTTACCCTTGTCTGGGATGCAGACGGGGGTAAGCACAGCATCGCCATTAACAAGAAACCGGCATGCACTATTGTATCTCCGGCTCGATGTAGATCGTGTGCCTAACAGGCCTCATCTCTGAAAGGGCAGCGTTCCTGAGTGCCTGGTCCTTCTTTATGATATGCTCCTTTAGCTGCTCGAGCGCTGCCTTTGCCTCAGGAAGATTCGAGGACCATTGGGGCAGGGAGTGTAGCAATTGTTTTACCGCCACCGTCTCGAATGCCTGCTTTTTCTTGAGCAGTTCCTCGACCTTCTTGAATGGTTCTCTGAAAGGATTGTCTAGAAACTCCGCAGCAAGGTTTATGCCTTCCTGGCATCTAGACGCAGGAAAGGCCTTCGTCTCCTTACCCCAGGTGATCCTCACCCCTGTCTGGGGGCAATTCTCGATCACCAGCATGAGGCGATTCAGATCCTGATTGAAGTCAATGCATTCGATTATGCCTGAGGTAGAATTGGGGTTGTTTGGCTCCCCAAAGAAGCAGAATGGGTACCTGCGAGATTCTACCGTTATAGCTCGCTTGTCTGACTTAATGATCCTATGTCCTGACGTGGCCTTCGCCTTGCCTGTGCGCATATCAAGGGTGATGGTGCCTATGTGGCCATCGCACCCAAGGGCCTTGAGGAATGCATATGCCATCACGAGGTGGCCATTTGGTCCAGGATGAAAGCCATCCCTGCCAGCCACAGGATAATCAAAGCCATACTTGGCCTTTGCCTTGGCCATTGCGTTTCGCATCGTCCAGTGGACATCGGCAAACAGTACCCCTTCCTGATCGGCAACCGCCTTGGCGATGTCGCGTAGTTGTGCAAGGGTCTGGTTATAGACATTGGGATCTGCCCTCCTGAAGGTGGTAAGGTCCACTGCGCCAGGCGAGCCAACCACGATGGTCTTGACCGCTCTGGTCTTGAAGGTCTTGACGATGGACTCTGTGGCCTGTCGATACTGTTGCTGCCTGGCTGGATCTGGTGCAGTGTAGCCGCCGTCGTTCATGCCATAACATGTGGTCGCCACAGTGGGTCTGAAGGTAAGGACGTCGTTTTCCATCCTGGCCAAGAAGCCCCAAGATGTCTCGCCGCTCCAGCCAAACTGGACCACCTTTACTGGAGAGGGCAGACACATCGTCAGGTATTCCTCCATAAACAGCGAGTAGAGCTTCTGCTCGGTTATAGAATCCCCGCATATGGCCACAAGGTCATTGCTCTTGAGCTGGCCAAGACAGGCTGCTGTAAGGACGAGTACTGCAAGTATGCTGAGACTGATGGTCCTTCTCATTACAGCATCTCCTAGGTGGTCCTAGCTGGATGCACCGGGTTCATAGCACACAGCTATTGCCCTTGGGCCGGGTACCCAACGGTCTGGGCCAATGTGATCTTCTGATCAGGCCTAAGGTTCATGGCCTTTGCAAGGGATTCCTTTGGAACCATGCCCCTGACTACGGTTGCAAGGCCTTCAGACGCACAGAAAAGATACACATTCTGGCTGATAAAGCCTGTATCTGCATAGGCAGTTGGTTCGTCAGGCCTGCCAAGTTTGGCCATGTCTGCCACATAGATCAGATTCACAGGTGCCTGGCCGACAAAGGGCTGATTGCCTGTTGCCGCACGCAGGTCCTGCTTGACCACAGGGTCAAGCCTGTGCTCCTTGGCATTGTATAGATAAAGGCCCTCCTGCAGTGCCACATAGATATCGATCTCCTGGCGGTTCATGGCAGATGGTGCGGTACG
>JARYLO010000065.1 GCA_029907605.1 Sedimentisphaerales bacterium | reverse complement strand
CCTTGCTGAGGGATCTGAGCACGATCACATTCTCGAACCGCCTTACCAGGTCTATACAGTCATCCGGCGCAAAATCTACATAGGCCTCATCGATCAACAGCACGCCAGAAAGCTCATCTGCCAGGCTGGCAAGCTCATCCTTCCTGACCAGCGTGCCGCTAGGGGCGTTGGGGTTGCAGACTATCGTCAAGGCAGCCCCGGTGCTGGCTAGTTTGGCAGGCAGATTAAACTCTGCATCGAAAGGTATCTCCACAACAGGACAATCCTGTAGCCTACCTAGGACTGCATAAAGCGAGTAGGTCGGCACAGGATATGCCAAGGCCCGATCCCTATCGCAGAATGCCCTGACTGCCATCGAAAGGAGCTCGTCTGCGCCATTAGTACAGATGATGTGGTCAGAAGGGATCCCATGTACCTCTGATGCTGCCTGCCTAAACTGATCGCAGAGTGGGTCTGGGTATCTGCGGAGTCGTTCGGCATCTATAGAGGCAAGGGCCTTCATGACCTCTGGTGACGGCGGATATGGATTCTCATTGGTATTGAGCTTGACCACATCCCGGTTCTTTGGTTGATAGCCTGGCACATAGCCAGATGTCCTCTCGATATTCGGCCTAAAATAGCCCATACTTAAGCCTTATCCTCCAGATACATAAATGAAGGCACCCGCTGCAATCTGCCTTGCCGATCCACGCATGCTAGTGTGCTGGAGCCTTCGGCAATGACCTCGCCTGTCATCTGGTCTGTCAATAGATAGTTGTGCTCCACACGACTGGCGGTGACCCTGGCGTACTCGGTCCGAAGCACAAGGGGCTGGTCATATCTGGCAGGCCTCCTATACCTTATGTGCAGCTCCACCACCACAAAGAGGAAACCAGACCCTTCCAGATCCTTATAGGCCATCCCGTTGGCCCTCAACAGCTCTGTCCTGCCCATCTCAAACCAGATGGGGTAGACACTATGATGCACCACCCCAGCCTGATCGGTCTCCGCATATCTGGGAACGATCTGGATCGAATGACTCCTTACAGTGGTCCTGTCGGGAAATGTCCCCATACAACGGTAAAGAGATTACCAGATCCTGGGCAGGTTGCAAGGTACGACCAGACAAACAGCATTCTCGAGGAACACACTACCTACGGACAATACCTAGCACCACAGTATCGGTTGTCTGACCGGAAGGTTGCGTACGACCTCTTCGTTGGTCGGGTCTGGGTCCAGCAGCTTCCACAGCTCGATATACCTGGATTCCTCCAGTGCCAGGCCTGCAAACAGCAGCGATGGCATCCTCACAGGGAATAGATCGAAGTACATGACGTCCTTCTTAAATGGCCACCTGGACCTGTCCTTGATATATGGGTAGTGGAAGGCCATGGCCTTCTTGAGGCTCCCTCCCTTTGCATCCTCTACCGTCCAAAGGTCTAGATCAGGACCTGAAAGGATATGCGCGGCGATGCCAAACACATCCAGGTTAAAGAGGCTATAGCAATAGGGCTTTGTCCTGGCCAATTCCAACGGGAAGCTGCCATCAGCAGCGATCTGATCGGCGACCAGTTTGTCCACAAACAACTGCCTGCACAGCTTGATAACTTGTCCATTATCCACCAATCTAGCAAAGGCTCCAACCTGCATGACCCAGCAGGTGCCATGATTATTCTTGGCATTCCTCTCATCCAGTCCATAGGGATGTGAATTGAGCCAGTCAAGGTATTGTGCAAACCACCCTTTCAATCCTTTGAGCAGGCCGCTATCTATGGCCCTCATCTGTTCTAGGACGCGTATGGACTGGGCGACCTCTGCAAGATGTATGGTATCTATGATCCCAACCCCCCTGCCTGTGCATATGCCCTTTATGGCCTGGGCATATAACAAATGTGGATTCATCTTGGTCTGCTCGTCGATGAACCAGACCTGTAGGTGTCTTGCAGCAGCTTGACTGTATTGCTGCTGGCCGGTTATCTTGGCAGCCGCGGTCAGGGCAGATACATTCTTACTCATCCTTATCATCGCATGCCTATGGCCCGAGAAGTTGTCAGGATTGCTTAGCCCATCCTTCCTGATATAGGGGCCATCAGGATTGTTCGGATCCGGCCACCAATAGTCGCCCTCGGAATAGAAGTCATGTGGACCGCCAGGGCTCCTCTCGCACCTGTAGTCAGTAATGGCCTCGCATCTGGCATCCAAGGCCTGCCCAGCCAGTCTCAAGATGCGCTCTTTCTCAAAGGCAGCTAGATCAAATCCCCCTGACTGTGCAGGGTAGAGAGTTGATTGTGGCCATAGCCTGCCTGTAAAAAGGCCCAATCCTAGCGTCTTAATGAATTGCCGGCGATCCATCTGGAAACCTGTTACTGCTGGTCTCGACTGGAAGATACCTCGCAAACCAATCCAACATCGCGGTCTTCATCTCAGGCAGGTACTGGTGTCCTGTATTCTCATAGACAAGGCACCGGTATGCATCAGGCCTGCCGTAAAGTTCATATGCCCTCTTGGTCTTCTGATCGAGTATCATGATCCCATCCAGCGGCTCGAGCTCATCGTGGTCACCGCACAATTCAAGGTGCGGTCTTGGGGCTATCAGGGCATGCAGGACCTCTGTATCGAAATACTTGAGCATCCCTGGTACGTAAAGGTATACAGAGTGATGCTTCATCCCGTGGCTGGCGATCTGACTGTATCTTACAAAGCATGCCACCCCAACGACCACCTTTACCCTATCATCCAATGCAGCCAACCAATGCGCCCGCATACAACCCATGCTCATCCCTGTTGCACCAATCCTGGCCTTGTCCACCTCCGGTCTTGTTACTACATAATCCAACAGGCACTGATCGTCCCTGACCATCAGTCCCCATAGGCTCCTACCCAACCAGAGGTTCAGCTTGAACAACTCCATCTCCTGCTGGCCGGCATTGGAGGTCTTGCCACCAGGCCCGGCCCCTACCCGCTGGCCGTGAAAATACCCATCTATAGCGGCAACCACGTAGCCCTTGTCCACCAGCATGGTGCCAACATGGTCATTGATCCTCTGATCCTTCTGTTCGGTCTCTATGCACACATACTCCTTGTTACTTCCATAGTGATGTAGCGCAAGGATTGCCGGGGCAGGCCTTGACAGGGCCGCCTTTGGTATCGTCAGGATCCCTGGCACGACCATGTCCACACCATTGTGGAATTCAAACCGCTCCAATATGTAGCTGCCCTTATCGACCCTCTCGGTGACCTTTACCCCCCTAGGATCTGGTCTTGGCGGCAGATCGCCAAGCAGCCCCAAGAGCGTATTTCTGACCTGAGCCCTGACCGATCCTTCCCAGGCCTTGATATCCTCAGGCATGGTCCAATCAGGCAACCTCAGGCCTTCTCGAAAGACCTGCGGGGTCTTGGCCCATTCCTGTTCCCGTGGGCCAAGTGGGCTGGCATCAGGCCTGCCTACCCACTCCAGCGAAAGGCCCGGGCAGACAGGGCCGAGCAAAAAACAAAGGACACAGATCCTTATTACTCTGGTTCCCAAGGCACAACCCACTTGTAGATTGTATGATCGTTGCCATATGGGCCTGCTGGGGCAGTGACATGTACTACCTCCACAGGCTTTGCCCCTCTCATGTCAAAGTCGTGCGATACGATGCGCGAGCCAGGCCTGAGCTTTGCCAGTTGAGGCATGAGCTTGACATTCAGAGATGGCAACAGATACAGGGTCACCACTGTTGCCTCGCTCAGATCCAACGTAAAGATGTCTGCCTGCTTGATGGTGACCAGGTGTTCTACCTTATTGGCCTTTACGTTCTCAAGTGCCTCCTTGACCCGTTCTGGGTTGATATCAAAACCGACTGCCTTGACCCCATATCGCTTTGCCGCAGTCACCACGATCCTGCCATCCCCACAGCCCAGGTCATATACAACATCCGTCGGCTTGATCTCCGCCAGCTCGACCATCTTGTCGACCACCTCTTGTGGGGTCGGCACGAATATGACATCGGGCTCCTTGGCAGGTGTGATGACCTCTGCAGTGGGTCCTAGTGAGATCTTAAAGGCCACCGCATGTTCGCATGGGATGCTGGATGGCAGGCCTATTACAAGTGCATTGGGCTCCTGGGTCCAAGTGAGCTTCTCATCACTGCCTAGCAACTCAACAGAGTTTATCGAGGCAATGCATATAGGCGATTCTGAGCCAAGGGACTTGATCCTGATATCCCTTGTCGGGACAGCCAGGCACAAGACATACAGTGTATCACCCTTGGTGGTAAAGCGTATATCATCTTGGGTGTAAGGCCTGCTGCGAACGTCCCTAGCCCCGCCGAATTGACCTGGCTCAGGCCGCTCGCTAACCGATGGGCCCTCGCCGTACACCTTCCAGGGCCTAGTTCCATATATACCCTCACCATTTACTGCTATCCACCGGGCCATACCCTCGAGGAATGCCTCCTCTTGTTCGTCTATGGTACCATCCCCCCTCATCGGGATACTCAGCAGTAGGTTGCCGTTCTTGCTTACTATGTCGATAAGCATGTCGACTACCTGGTCGACGGTCTTATATCCTCGCCTGGCAGGGATGTTGCGATCATAATGCCACGACCCAATGCAGGTATCGGTCTGCCAAGGTAGTGGCCTTATCTCGGTTGCAACACCCCTTTCTATGTCCTCCACCAGGGCGGCCCTATGGGCAGGGCTCATCTTCTTTGCAGTAAGGACCACATCCAACCTGCCTGTCCTCTTTATCGATGAGTTGTAGTAGTGTGCTGCTATATCAAGCCCTGCCTGACCCAGGGGAAGCTCGGTATCGTCGAAGTAGAGGAGGTCGGGTTGATACTTGTCTACCAGGTCCTGACAACGGAGGAACCAGACCTCTGTAAACCTGGGATTCATGGCTGGAGGCTCCTCCGTCCAAGGGGCGGTGTACCTATTGTGCCAATCCCTGAGGGCCTTTATGCTCGTGATGCCATCTGGCATGACGATATTGCGGCCAGTGTACAGGTCCTGAGGGTCCAACCCCTCCCACCATTTACCCTTGCCATCCTCCTTTGTGAGGGTGTAGGCATCGTATCTGACCCCTGCCATGGGCCCTTCTGCATCGTAACCATAGGCAGTCTGGAACCAGTGCCAGGCATGTGCGGAGTGATTGCTCACACCGAATCGCAGGCCATTTGCCCTTGCGACCTTTGCCCAAATGCCAACTATATCCTTCTTTGGTCCAACGTTGACCGAGTTCCACTTGTGATACTTGGAGTCATAGCAATCGAAGTTATCATGGTGGTTGGCAAGTGCCACGAAATAGCGGGCACCGGCCCTCTTGTATAGATCTATCAGCCTTTCAGGATCCCACCTCTGTGCCTTCCACAGGTTATCGATCTCCATAAACCCGAACTTGGAAGGGTGTCCATAGTTCTTAACATGGTAGTTGTATTGTGCGGTGCCTTGTATGTACATGTTCCGTGCATACCAATCGCCCTGCTCCGGTACACATTGTGCAGACCAATGTGCCCAGATCCCAAACTTGGCATCCCTGAACCACTCAGGACACTGGTATTGGCTCGCAAGGGACTCCCACGTAGGCCTAAATGGGCCTTGAGCGATCTGCCTCTGGGCATCCTGTGCTACAGATAGGCATGCAAGATAGGCTAGTCCAATTGCTGCCGTCAACGCTACCTTAGTCACCCGATCCTTTCTCATATCGCTACCTTTCTAAATCACAACCAACAATTGAGCTGGAAATCAGCCAGGATGAAAAAACCTAGCCTCGTTCTAGGTCCCTTGTCAAGTCCAAAACAGTTCATAACCCATCCACATCAGCACGCTTGATGATCCACGCAGGGCCAGAGCTGGTCTTGACCTGTACATTGCGGAGCCTGACAGAAGTGGCATTGCGGATGATAAAGCCGCTCTTGGCAGTGATACAAACATCCTCCAAAAGGACATCCCTGACATTGCTCTCTGGCAGGCCTATGATCAAACCTGCCCCATTAGGACAGGTAGCAGTAAGGTTCTTGATAGTGATATCCATGATCCTTGGCGTGGAGTCTGTTAGAGGTTCGTTCACGTCTTCCTCAGGGATCCTCGGATAATAACAGGTTATGGTGATGGCCTTGTCCACATCCGTCATAGTGATATCGCTGCACCTCAACCCTACCACCATGCCTCCCCTGTCCCTTGCGGTCTTTATCCTTATGCCATTCTCAGTGCCCTTGAAGGTGCACCTTTCCACAGTGACGTTCCTGACACCCCCATTGGTCTCGCTGCCTATGGACATGCCGTGGCCATGCAGGAACCGACAGTCTACCACCGCGATGTCCTCGCATGCAAACTGCCTGCCATCGACTGCCCTACTAGACTTGATAGCCACATTGTCATCGCCTACGTCTATAACACAACAGGCAATCCTTACCCTGCGGCTGCGGCTGGGGTCAATACCATCTGTGTTGGGTGCATTTTCAGGTGCCTTTATGATCAGATCTTCAATAACTACGTCTTCGCACTCAGTAGGAACAATGTGAAATTTAGGGGAGTTCTGGATCGTCAAATCGCTTATGCGTACGTTCCTGCACCTTGTGAGGACTATCAGGTTCGGCCTCGGCAGCGTATAGCCTGGCCTCTTCTGCCTGGCCTCTTCTGCTGGCCCCCACCAATACTTTCCATTGCCATCTATCGTCCCCTTGCCTGTTATGGTGATATCATAAAGGTCCTTGCCCCTTATCAGCGGTACAAAATCGCTACTGCTAGCGGATAGCCAATCCCCTGCCTTTTTCATAAAATCTTGATGCCTCGGGGTTGCCTGGAGCAAGGCACCTTGTTCGATCTGTAATGTAACCTTGCTCCTAAGCTCTATTGGCCCAGAAAGATAATGACCTTCTGGCAACAAGACCGTACCTCCACCTGCCTTCGAACAGGCATCTATGGCCTGCTGGATTGCCTTTGTGTCTATGGCCTGGCCATCCCCTCTGGCACCGAATGCCTTGACATCGAATATCTTTGGATAGTCCTCCAAACCTAACAAGATGGCCGAAAGCATTAGCGATAGAAAGACACCCATATCTGCCCTCAAAAAAGCCAAGAACTACGAACGCTGGTCAATGAGCATAGCCTCTATCTGGTTCATGATACCTTCCATGATCCCTATAGCCTGCTCGAAAGGCTCGTCAGTGAGCATATCTATACCAGCAGCCCTGAGTTGGTTTATAGGATAGTCTGAACCGCCAGACTTCAATAGTGCGATATAACGGTCAACTGCATCCCTATCACCTGAGATGATCATGCGGGAAAGGGCCATAGAGGCAGTAAAGGACGTGGCATACTGGAATACATAGAAGTTGTAATAAAAATGTCGCACATATGCCCACTCAACCGTATAGAGGTCGTCGATATGACAGACCCCTTCATCGTGTCCATAGTACTTCCTGATGATCTGGCCATAGATCTGGCCCAATGTCTCGGCCGTAAGCGGCAGGCCCCTTTCTGCTTGTTGATGTATGGCCAGTTCAAACTCTGCAAACTGCGTCTGGCGAAAGAGGGTGCCCTTGAAGCTGTCGAGGTAGTTGGTAAGAAGTGACAGCCTAGTCTGTCTATCCTCTATCTTCTTGAGCATCATATCCATCAGGAGGGCCTCATTGAGGGTAGAGGCAACCTCTGCGACAAATGTCGAATAATCGGCCAGCGGGTAAGGTTGGGTCTTGTTGGAAAGATAACTATGGACGGTATGACCTAGTTCATGGGCAAGTGTACTGACATCCTCGTAATGGCCGTTGTAATTCAGGAGTATATAAGGATGAACGTCATAGCATGCCCCCTCCGAATATGCCCCAGACCTCTTTCCAACAGCAGGATAGACGTCTATCCATCTATCGCCAATGGCCTGCTTGACGACACCTACGTACCTATCGCCTAGGGGACGCAAGGCCTCTAGGACCAATGAACAGGCCTGATCGTAGGAGTACTCTAGCCTAAGGTCCTTTGCCACAGGTGCATAGATGTCATAGTATTCCAATCTCTCTACACCGAGCAGCCTCCTGCGGAGCTTCAGATACCGATGGAACGTATCGAGCCTCCTGTGTACGTTGGAGATCAGATTCTGATACACCTCGACTGGGATATTGTCGCGGTCAAGGGCGGCATGTAGGCAGCTTGGATAGTTCCTCACCCTTGCGTAGAATAGGTCCTTCTTGACCTGTGCATTGAGCTGCGCTGCCAGGCTTGCCTTGAATGATTCAATCGCACCCCAGAAGGCCTCAAAGACCTTCTTTCTATCCTCACGATCTGGCAGCGCCCTGTATTTAGCATAGCCAGCCTTATTGAGCAGGACCTCGCTGCCATCCGATAGTTTGATCCTCGGATAAGGCAGGTCCGCATCAGAGAACACCTGATAGATCTCATAGGGCCCTGCAGCAATGATCGAGGCCTCAGCCAGTATACGCTCCTCCTTTTCCGAAAGCCTGTGTGCCTTGGTCCTCTGTATGTCCAACAGGAACATCCGATACTGAGCCAGGTCCGGCTCTTCAGACAGGAAACGCTCCACATCCGCTGCCTCCATTGCAGCCAGCTCAGGCACAATGAATGATGCCTTAGAGCCATACTCTGTGTCCATCTGCGACATCTGCTGCTCCATACCCTGGTACCTGGCCTGGCGCATATCCTGGTGATATCGCATAGAGGCATATGAACTCAGCCTCGCCAGCTCCTTCTGTATGCGGGTGTTGAGCTCCAAGGCCTCCAGAAGCCTGGCAGGTGAGGTGGTAAGTGTCCCTTTGTACTGGAGGATCTTGTCAAACTCCCTTGCAACCTGGGCCCTGGCCTCCTCCCAGGCCTGGTCTGATGGGTAAACATGCTCTAGGTTCCATCTATACCTCTGCTCTACCGTTCCTTCTGGCTGGCCCGTTGCCCCAGCCAGTACAAATGTCAGACGACAGGCTATGATCATCAATAACACCCCTGTGTTCATCTTCTAGACCCCTTTTCCTGAACTAGGCAGTCATCCTTTTCCGACACTCGATCAGCCTGACGAAGTCCGAGGCCTTGAGCCCAAGGAAACCGTCTATGATCATATCGGCACCTGCCAGATCTGCACATGGCCTAGTAGTGGTGATCGCAACAACGGCCATGCCCGCGGCCTTGGCAGCCTCGATGCCCGCCACTGCGTCCTCCACCACCACGCACATCTGTGGCTGGAGGGCCAACAGACTGGCTGCGAGCAAGAATGTATCAGGTGCGGGCTTACCCCTGGCGACCATGCCGCCATGTACAATGGCCTGGAAAAGCCCGGTTATGCCCAGGCGCCCAAGGACCAGATCCACATTCTCCACTGGAGCGGATGAGCCAATGGCAAGCCTGAGCCCATTGGCCCTCAGGTCATGCAACAGCTCCACCAGGCCCGCAGGTGCACGCAATTGTGAGGCGACTATCTGCCTGTACCTATCCTCCTTCCATGCGCTGAGCCTTTGGATCTCTGTAGGATCTACCTGCCTGCCCAGGAGCAGCGGGATGATTTGGTAGTTCTGCATACCGAAGGTCCGTACAAACAGCTGCTCGTCGAAGGGCACTCCGTACATGGCTGCTAGTTCCCTCCACGCCTGTTTGTGTGCCCAACCGGTATATGCAATCACCCCATCCAGGTCGAATATCACCCCACCTTTCGGACGATCTTCAGCCATAGACATCAATTATCCTTCATTTAACTAGCTCGATTAGAACCATACCAAAAGCCCCCATTTCTGTCACGTCCAAACAGTAGCTACACTTGTCAGACAAGGGCAGCCTCTGTACTATGTCTAGAGCAATCGTTCAAGGAGGCCTTGTATGGAGCAGATGAAGGTCACCAGTACCGCATTTGCAGACGGCGGCATAATACCCTCCAAGTATACCTGCGATGGCCAAGATATCTCCCCACCCTTGCAATGGGAAGGCGTCCCGAGCGGCGCAAGATCGATCGCCATCATCTCCAATGACCCGGACGCGCCTGTAGGCACATGGGTCCACTGGGTCATATGGAACATACCCCCCACCGCGACCGGCCTACCTGAGGCCTTGCCGAGGGACCCCAAACTGCCCGATGGTGCCAGGCAGGGCATAAACGACTTTGGCAGGCCAGGCTACGGAGGCCCATGCCCGCCAAGCGGAACACACCGGTACTACTTCAAGGTATATGCCCTGGACACACTCCTGGACCTACCCACAACTGCAAGAAAGCCCGACCTGTTAAAGGCCATGCAAGGACACGTGTTAGCAGAGGGGATGCTCATGGGCAGGTATAGCAGGGCCAGGAGGTGAGCTGCCTAGCCACCTGCAAATCTGAGGGCCAGCAACACTACAAGCAGGCAGGCCACCAATAATGCCGCCCTCACCACCCTCAGGCCAGGACTAGCTGGCCTTACCAACCCCCAGACCATCACCCATACCACCACCACAAGTGACCCTCGCAAGATAAACTTGGCAAGATCGGTAGCCATATATACATTATGCCTATCTTAACAGTCTAAAGTCAAGAGTCTTACCCATTTTCTAGCAAACCACTTGATTAGGGATGCTGCTACCGACCAAGTGCGGCTAGTTGGCCCCTAACAGTACTGATATGCTGGATCGCCGGTTCCCTAGTCTAACCGTGGGTCAATCTATTGGATCTTCCCCTCGGGAATAGGTGGCAATCGGATTAAAGAATCCAATAATATTATGCCGACAAAAAAACCATATCTAAACAAGGTAGTGTACATTGTTGGTCTTTTTGAAGGAGAATACCTATGAACTACCTACAAGAAGTCAAGAGGTGGCTGGCAGAGATCACTGAGATCAGTCTGTTGTTGGTGGCACTCGGCATCATCGTGGAGATCCTGTTCGGCAGGACGGTGCCATTCTTTGGCGGTATCGTCGAGAACCTGACCGCCCTGATCTCGGCCCTGGGCCAAAACGGCCTGGTAGGATTGATCACCCTAGCAGTGATCCTATACCTCTTCTCCAGGAGAAGGGTCACTGCCTAGGACCTTAGGCGTACGAGCTGTACGCAGGGCTTGGCCATTGGTCTGCTGGTCTTGTACCCAGGGGTAGGTCATGGTCTGGTCCACGTGGAGTGGTTCTGTCAATTCACCTAATTCGGTGGCCAACTCCAGAAGGAAGCGACTGGGCTTCATCATGACCTGCGCCCTGGGGCCACCAGCATAGGTCTGGGGCACGATCAGATATAGCTCATCCTTGGCCCTGGTGACCGCCACATGGAAGACCCGCCTCTCTTCCTCCAGGTCCTCTAGCCTGTTGAGGGCAAGGTCTGTGGGGAAGCGGCCATCCGCAAGCCAGGGTATAAAGACTACTGACCATTCAAGGCCCTTGGCCTGATGGATCGTACTTAGTATCACAAAGTCCTGCTCTTCAGGGCCGGTCACCACCGTCTCGCCAGAGAACTCACCAGCCAGGGCCACATCCGAGAGGAAGGCATCTAGGCTGCTGTACTGGGTGGCAAAGTTGGTAAGCCCCCGGATATCCTCCCTCCTCAATTCTGCCCCATCATAGTGAGAGACAAGATAGTCATCGTAGAAGTCCTTGCAGACCTTCTCTATGAGCCCTGCAGGACTGCTCAAGGCCCTCAACCCATCCAGCAGGTCCACGAACCTGCCAAAGACCTCCATGCATGCCTTCCCTACGATGCCCTGGCCTCTGGTCTGACAAAGTTGGCCCACAGGGTCGTCGCTATTGCCTATCTGCTCCCAGATCCGCATGGCAGTGGCAGTACCCACCCTAGGGATCATCCTCAACACCCTCAGCCAGGCCAACTCATCCTGCCGGTTCTGGAGGATCCTCAGGAAACAGATCACATCCTTTATATGGGCCTGCTCAAAGAATCGTAGTCCTCCCCTGACCTGGAAAGGTATGTTCCTCCTCTGGAACTCAAGCTGTATCTCCAGTGAATGCCAATGGCTGCGATAGAGCACGGCAATCTCGCTTAGCCTTCGACCTTGGTCTGCCAGATGGAGTACGTATTCTGCGATGAATTGTGACTGGACCAGATGGTCATATACCGTCACTATGGCAGGCCTCAGGCCCCCAGAGCGGACCGCCCGCAGGTACTTTGGCAACCTCCTGGTGTTCCTTGCGATACTTGCATTGGCCAAGGCCAGTATCTGAGGCGTTGATCTATAGTTGGTCTCCAGCCTAAACTGTTTGGCATCAGGGTATCTTTGCTTGAAGGTCAAGATGTTCTCAAAATCGGCACCCCTAAAGCTGTAGATCGACTGGGCATCATCCCCGACCACGGTGAGGTTCCTGTGCCTTGCAGCCAGAAGATCCACGATCGCCCCCTGTATGGCGTTGGTATCCTGATACTCATCAACCAGTATGTGGAGAAACCTCTCAGCCAGCTCCTCCCTAATCTGCCTATGTTCTGTCAGGAGCCTGAGCCAGTATGCCAACAGGTCATCGAAGTCCAGTAGTTGCCTTTGCATCTTGATGTTTGCATACCTGGCCAGTACGGCCTCAATGGCATCTATGTCCTGCAAGAACATCGGATACCGCCTGGCGATGATCCTTTCCAACGGTTCCAGGCTGTTCTGGACAAAACTGGCTATAGATGCCAGGACTGCCTTCTGTGGGAACCGCCTGGCCTTCACATCAATGCCTGCCTCGTGTATACACCTGCCCAGCAGGTCCTTGGCATCCTCGCGATCCAAGACGGTAAAGTCAGGTCTGATCCCCAACACAGAGCCATACTGCCGCAGCAGCCTATTGGCAATATGATGGAACGTCCCTGCCCAAAGCGAGCTGGCAGGCCGCCCCACTAACGCCTCCGCCCTACTGACCATCTCCCTGGCAGCCCTGTTGGTGAATGTGACCAGCATGATCCTTCCAGGGTCCACCCCAGAATGGATCAGGTACGCAACCCTATAGGTCAGGGCCCTGGTCTTGCCACTGCCTGCACCTGCCACCACGAGTATGGGGCCACCTGGTGCGGTCACCACCGCAAGCTGTTCAGGGTTAAGCTCCCTTGCCCAGTCTATCTGCCGACCAACCGTCCTGGCCTGGAGCTGGAATCTCCTACCTGACTGGCCCAAGATCTTGGTATCGTCCTGGTTGCTCAAGATATCATCCTATAAGATCGCCACTACCATTACTACCACAAGGCCACCTCTAGAGGCCTCCTACAGTATAACAGGTACCCAAGGACCTACACAGGTCCTTTGACCAAATCGCTTGCCAAGCTCCAAAGAATTGATATTTATCTAAGGCAGGCCATCTTCGAGCGTGACAGCAATGATATGTATCCTGTATGAGGATCAGGACGTACTGGCGGTAGACAAACCAGAAGGCCTTGCCGTCATACCAGAGCGGGATGGTACCAAGCCCTGCCTGGTGACCATCCTGGCCCAACAGATGGGGTATAGGCCTTGGGTAGTACACAGGCTCGACAAGGCCGTCAGCGGGGTGATATTGTTTGCCAAGAATCCCCAGGCCCACAGATACCTCAATGGCCTGTTCGAACAGCGGAAGGTCACAAAGTCCTATCTGGCCTTGGTCCATGGCCTGGTGCCACAGGATGCAGGGACGATCGATAGGCCCATCAGGAACTACGGATCTGGCAGGGCTGGCGTTGACCAGGTAGCAGGCAAGCCCGCGGTCACCAAATACCAGGTACTCAAGCGGTATGGGCAATTCACCCTCCTACAGGCTGAACCTGTGACCGGCAGGAGGCACCAGATCCGCGTCCACCTGTTCTCGATAGGTCATCAGATCGTAGGTGACCAGTTGTATGGCAAGAAGGATAAGAACTACCCAAGGCTTATGTTGCACAGCCACAGGATAGGCCTGGTCCTGCCGGATGGCAGACAGCAGTCCATACAGGCACCACTGCCAAGCTCCTTTCAGCAGATACTCGCAGCCGCGCAGGCCAACAGCCCATCGTGATGGTCCTAGTCACCTATGTCGACGCAGGATCGAGATCCCAAAGGCAGTGGCAGCAAGATAGCCTATAGGTGAACCTGCCATTACCGGCAGGGTACCGTATCTATCCGCGATCATGGCCAGACCCAATAGGGCCAGGTGCGAGATACCCCAACTGCCTCCCACCACCCATGCCATCCGCATCGAGAGGCTGGAACCCCTGGCTGTACCTGCCACCGTTACTAGCAGGATATAGGATGCAAAGGCAAAGAAGCCCACCAGAAACAATATCGCGATGGCAGCGGGCTTACCCATCAGGAACAGATATAGACCGGTAAGCGGCATAACCAACGCAAGGGCTATGACCGCTGCAGGAAGGTCCCCTATCCGTCTGGCAACTATACCCCATATCACAGACCCAATTGCCCCACCGGTACCATAGACCGCAGCAGAATAACCACCGAATCTTAGCCCAAAGCCCAACTCGTCCACCAGTCTGGTGGGAAGCAGGGTCCCGAATACGGTGGTAGCTATCGCAGCAGGTATGGCCATGGCCATGACATCCCAAAAACTCGGTCCTGCCTGATGCATACCCTCATCCTTCTGGACGGCCTCTAGGGCAGGCCTTGCGCGGATCCATGTCAGGGCAAGTATGCCCAAGACAGGTAATACCCCCAATACCGATAGGGCCTTGAGTCCCCATCTTGAGACAAGAGCGGTGGAGGCCCAACCTGCTATGGCATAGCCCACAAACCCAGATGCCATGAAGATACCTGTCGAGGTCGCGCCTGGGATGCGGCTGAGACGATGCACAGACCTCAAGGCATCAGGGTGCACCATGGCTATGCCTGCACCAGCCAATATGGTAAGGCCTGCCATCGACCACATGGCATGGGTACCTGGCGGCACAAGCCCTATGGCACTGATCACCGCTGCAAGGACCAGGCCCAGGTACATGAACCATCGATCCTGCTTGTCAGACCGCAGATGTCCGGCCAGGACCTGGAACCAATTGCTGCTCAATAAGAGCAATACCACCAGGACCGATGCCTTAAAGAGGTTCAGACCAAACTGTTGTCGCAGTGCAGGCAGGATCGGCGGCAATATGTTCGAATACATGTCTGCAAGCATGT
>JARYLO010000064.1 GCA_029907605.1 Sedimentisphaerales bacterium | reverse complement strand
TACTGCCTGCCTATGAGGGCAAACTGGCCACTATCGACGATGCTCATCCCTGTGCCACTCTGGGCCTGGAACACGCCATCCACATAGATCTTCATCCTGCCGCCTTCCATAACCCCAGCCACGTGGTGCCAATCGGTATCTGTGTACTCCTGGGTGGAGTCTATGGTATTGGCAGTGCCGTTGGCGGTCATGAACCTGAAGCGATTGTTGCTTGCCCGCGATAGACCATAGCCCCTGTAGTACCAGCCACCGGTGTTGGTCAGCTTGCCTGCTATCCCCCAATACTGGCCAGGATTGGCCGCATCCATCTGGACCCAGGCACAGATGGCCATGTTGCCGGTGATCTGTAGGGAGGGATTGTTGCCTAGATTGACATAGTCATCTATGCCGTCAAATAATAGGCAAGATGAGCCTGCCACCTGGCAGTAGGAACCCGTATCAGCGTAGACCATAAGGCCGAGCAGACCAACACAGATGATGCTCGCAGAGACAACCCAATTGAATCTTAGCGTCTTCATAGTCGGACCTTCCCAAACAAGAAACTTTTGCCATCACATATTCCTCTATCGGCTCCAATAGCCGTACACATCAACGACAACATGGTAAAACCTGGACCGGGGGATCTAATTCCATAGCTATGTGTTCTAGGCCCCATAAAGGTCCTCCAATACCGCCTTCTGCTCCTCCTGTGTAATGAATATAGGACCTATTATAACCGTCCACCTACAGGCTGTACAGTACTTATTGGTAAGACCCTCTAACCTGCTGGTGCGCAACTATCAATTGCCTTGACTAGTGGGCATTGGGGTTCATCATCATGTATGAAGGTGGTGTTATGAGGGGTCTAGATTATAGGCCGGTCATCCGGTCAGCTAGAGAATAGAAGGCCCATGGCGTGCATGGGCACAATATTGTGATGCGCGTCACAGAAAGGAGTAGGTTATGAACAAGAAGGTAGTGGTGTGGTTGGCTTTAGGTCTTTGTCTGGTCTGCTTGGTAGGGATTGCCTTATCACAGCCAGGTGCAGGGGGGGCTGGCGGCAGGGGAGGTGCTGGCGCCAGGGCGGGCGGTTTTGGTGGCATGGGTGGCATGGGTATGGGCATGGGCATGTTCGGCCGCGTTAATGAACAGGCCATCAGGCAGGCCCTTGGCGTTACTGACCAGGAGTGGTCCCAGATCCAGCCTAAGGTCCAGCAGGTCATAAGGCTCCAGAGTGAGGCACGTGTGAGCATCACCATGACGGTTGGTAGAAGGGCAAGGGGAGCAGATACCGGTGCTGCTGACCAGCCACCTGTCCCGCGTTGGAACAGGCCATCAGAGATGGCACAGATGACCGGCCAGGAACTGACCGAGGGGCAGAAGGCTGCCGAGGCCCTGTTGGATCTGCTGGAGAAGAAGGATTCTGATATAAAGCAGATACAGCAGAAGGTGGAGGCCCTAAGGGCGATAAGGCAGAAGGCTCAGAAGGACCTTGCAAATGCCCAGGCGGAGCTCAAGAAGGCCCTAAATGACAGACAACAGGCGGCCCTAGTATTGATGGGCCTGCTTGACTAAGATTGACAGGGCCTTTTGATAGGGGGAGGTATTGGACTACCTCCCCTTTTCTTTTGCGCTGGCCTTGTAGAAGGCCTGGAGGTCCATGACGAATATCCCGTGCCCGACGCCAGCCGGATCAGCAGACCTGGCAAGTTGAAATGCCATGAACCTGCCATCATCGCTTATCACGCCATTGGATGCCTTGTAACCAGGAAAGTCACTAAAGTAGGTCAACCTTTCCAACTGGCCACTGCCGTCCAGCCTCAGTCTCCACAGGTCCACATGATTTGAGCCCTTGCGGTTCTGTCTATCGCATTCTACCAGCGTCCATTGACCATCAGGGAATATGCCCTCTGGCTCGTCGTACTGACCCGGGGCGTTAGAGTAGTTAATGATCCTCTTTGTTGTCAGGTCTATGCCACATACCTCCGTTCCCTGATAGCCATAGGCACTGAAGATGAGCTCTCGTTCGTCCGGTGGCCTGAAGTTCTGTGTCTCCAGGGTACACCTAAATGGCAGTTCGTTGCTGTCCAACAGCAGCCTTTGATTGGCGAGTCTGGGCCTGCCATCTGCGTATACGATATCTGCCTCCCAGATCCTGGAGCTGCCGGCAGGCATTTGATCCGGGTACTGTTGGCTGACGTGTGTCCAGGCTATGTGTAGCCGCTTTCTGGACACCGCAGGCCCCTCGCTGCATTTTGTACCTAGAGGGACTGGCGGTCTGGTGAGGTCCTTACCAAGCACATATAGATAGCACTGTACGCGGCTTACATGGGGGTTATTGGGGTCGAAGGCCTCCGGTCCAGACAATAGGATATCGCCATTGGCAAGGTATAAGGCCCTGGTAAAGCCGTAGTGATAGAAATGATGGGTTAAGGGCCTTATACTGCCGGTTTTCAGTTCTACCTCATACACGTCGCCGTAGGTCTTCTCCACAAACAGGATCTTCTTTCCGTCATGCGACCAATCTGCCCGCTCACCAAACCAGGTCAGCCTGGTAATCCATGCTGGCAGATGGTCAGCAGGACTGCCTGTCAGGGCACTGGATAGGTTGATCTCCAGACAGATCGCAGTCAAGAGGACCGTCAGGTGTAGATATCTGGTATTCATATCGTGCCCTTCAAAGTAAGAGCTTGGTCATGATACTTGCATTTTCTGGCAGGTAGCCAAGGCCGTCAACCAAATCCTGAACATCTGCTGTAAGATATGTCCTGACTGGCAGGGAATTGCTTGTACACTGTTGCTAGATGTGAGAAGCGGTGGGTGTCTGCCCGTTGGAGTGTAGACCCGGCTGCTTTGAACACCCCTCCCGTGCTTCTCGTTGCAGGGTAGTTGTATAGGCAAGGATTGGGTACTTTGACGTCATCGATCATATGATCGGTTGGTGTTCTAGGCACCCAAGCGGTTGATATGTCCTTCTGACATTACCCGCCAGTAGCCATGATGCCGGACGCCTGCTGACCCCAGTGGGTGTGGCATCGTCGAACCGAGGATCATCCCCAACAGGTATGGGTTCGGGCGCTCCGCAATTGGGCCTCGCGAGGAATAGATATCGTGACCGTCTGTCAAGCCGCCTGTATCCGGCAGGCAGCGGCCAGGCGATAGGGCAGCCTTAGTGCCCAGTGCAAGAGGAGTAAATGCATATGCCAGAACCAGCAAAGAAGCAACCGCAACAGAAGAAACCGGCTGCTCCACAGCAGCCCCAGCAAAGACCGACCCAGCCTCAATAGCCTTCTGCCCCAGGCCAGCAACAGGGCACAAGGCCCTGCAATCCCTGCCAGAAGCCTTAACAGGGCTGGGGACCATGGATAAGATGGCCAGGCCAATTGCAAGTGGTCGGGCCTTATCTATTGCCTGATGGCTTGATGGACGTAGAATCTTTGTGCGTTTATTAAGGAGAATACCCATGCCAAGGGTTGCGATGGTCGCTGTGCTGTTATCACTCTCTATCTGTGGGTTCCTTGCCCGGGCCGCAGATTGGCGGTTGGTATGGTCAGATGAGTTTGACTATGAGGGACTTCCGGATCCGAACAAATGGGCATATGAGGAGGGCTTTGTCAGGAATGAGGAACTGCAATACTACACCATCGCACGCAGAGAGAATGCCCGCGTTGAGGATGGGGTGCTGATCATAGAGGCAAGAAGGGAGTCATGGCCCAACCCGAAGTATGATCCAAATGCACCTAGGCGGCAGTGGCAGCTTTCCAGAAGACAGGCCCAGTATACATCTGCAAGCCTGACAACAAAGGGCAAGGCCCAATGGACATACGGGAGGATAGAGGTGAGGGCAAAGCTGCCATTTGGCCGTGGCGTCTGGCCCGCTATATGGACACTCGGGACCAATATAGACCAGGTGGGTTGGCCTGCCTGTGGCGAGATAGACATCATGGAGTATGTGGGCTTTGAGCCCAATACCATCTGGGCCAATGTGCACATGGCCAAGTACAACCACATGTTAGGTACCGCCAAGGGCTCCACGATCCAGATCCCAAGGCCATATGAGTCATTCCATGTCTATGCGCTGGAGTGGGACAAGGAACAGCTTCGGTTCTTTGTGGATGGTAAGCAGTACTTTCAATTCAACAATGAGCATACAGGCATAGACGTATGGCCGTATGATCAGCCACATTATCTGCTCCTTAACCTGGCCATAGGCGGGACATGGGGAGGTCAAAAAGGTATTGATGAGTCGATCTTCCCGCAGAGATTTGTGATAGACTACGTGAGGGTCTATCAGAGGTAATCTGGCCGGTTACTGGCCGGGGGCGATCCTGACCTGTTCTATCGTGAACTGCCCCAATAAGACTGCCAGATTGAAGAAGTCGCTGGGCTGGCCGTCACCCACTGCGAGGGCGATATGGCCTGAGCCATAGCTGCCGCGGCCACTACCCCTGAATGATGGATCTATGCAGATCCACTTGCCTGCCATATATGTACTTACCCATGCATGGCCACCAAACCCATTGGTCTGATCGCCGAATCTTTCCACATATGCAATCCCTGTCACCACCCTGGCAGGTATGCCTACGGCCCTGCACATAGCAGCGGCCAATACCGCATGCTCGGTACAGTCTCCCTGTCTGGTCTTGGCAACCTCTGCAGCAGAGGCATAGCCAATGGACAGGTCCTTGTATTCAATATAGTCTGCTACAAATTGCTCGATACGCCTGACTGCCTCAGTGGCGTCGTTCGCATCGCCTACGGCCTTCTTTGCCAGCTCCACAATGGTCTTGTCGTTGCTTTGGAGGAATGTGTTGGGCTGAAGGCAGGCCAGGAGCTTTGGGTCATCCCCATCGTAGGGGAACCGGCCACCTTCTGGCTCCAGTGGCGTCACCGTCACCTCCACAAGACCCCCATCGAGCGGCCTGACCGCTTGTGTATCCATAGTGGGGATGGGCAGAGGCCCGCCTTTCTTTGGCCTTATCAGGTAGCAGATAGGCCTGGCCCTTGCCGACCGTTCTATAACCATTGGGCTAGGCAGGAACATCCGCGGTACAAGATCCACTGGATCTATGGCAGCCTTTGCCACTGCCTCAGTGCAACGGACCATCTCGAAGACCATACCTGCCATTGGCATGATCGTCCTGTGCGATCGCAGTTCATCATCCACGTAGCTGGTGGTGGTCATCTGGCCTGTGCCCGCCACATCCATAGAGGTCTTGACCTCTGTCAGCTCCATGGTCGTGCCAAGGATATCCAGTGATTTCTTTGGGCCTATGGTCACCTGTGTCTGGACCGCTTGCAGAAGGCTTGGGATGAATACCGTGGCCTTGTAGGTGACACCGGCCTTCAACCCATGCCTTTCGGTAAGTAGCCTGAGCCCTTCTGCCAGTAGTGCATCCTGCGGCCAATCCATCTCCATGGTCTGTTCTGACCCAATGGATTGTGTGGTCACCTGCAGCTTACCATCAGGCCTGATCTGTCCCTTGACCACTATGCGCATGGTGCTCAGCTCCTGGATCGACTCAAAGCCAATGGGCCTGCCATCTGTAGTCTCTATGGCGGTCTCGGTCATCTGCAGGCTCACAGGCACACCCACCCGGTTGACCGAGACATAGACCTGCTCGGAGGTCCTGACCTGGCCGGCCGCCACAGACCTGGTCTGTACAGCATAGCCGACCTTCCTACCCTCCAGAAGGACCAAAAAGTAGGAGACCTCGTCCTGTGCAGAAAACACAGGACTGATAAGGACAAGGCAGACCCATGCACCAAATAGGAGGCTTGATCGCTGTCTCATATAGAACCCTTCATTGGCTAGTCACATTGGTCGCATAAAACATACAGGCTGCATGAATTGCAGACAAGTGCAATCAGGCCACCTTACCTCCTATGGGGCGATAAGACCATCTTGGATGGTCACCGGCCTGGATTCTATCGTGATGCTTGCAGGGATCAGTCCTGTCCTTCTGGCCTCTAGGGTGATCGTGCCGGGCTGTAATGTGGATCGGATGAAGACCCTGTTTATGCCACATTCTGTATACAGGTAGGTCTTGTTTACAGAGCCGATCCTGCCGCTATTGTAGCCACCTCGCCAGATGGCAGGGCCAGTCAATTCGAAGTCTATCCTATCTTCGTCTGTTGGGCACCTGATGCCGTCCTCATCTACTACCTCCACGTCGAAAAACGCCACATCTGCCCCATCCGCGATCAGGCCCCCAGGACTTGTCTGACAGGTCAGCCTTATTGCCTTAGCAGGTCCGGCCGTCTGGATCTGGTGGCTACAGATGACCTTATTGCCATTGTAGCCTATGGCCTTTATGATACCAGGTTCGAACGTCACATCGCCAAAGGCGTATACATATCCATCCTTTGGGGTCTTGGCCAACCCGATAGATCGGCCATTGACCAGCAGTTCTACTGCGTCGCAATGGTTTGCAACAATGTATACAGTCTTTCTTGTGTTTGGAGGATATGTCCAATGTCCGATGATATGGATATCTGGCCGATCGTTTTGCATAACGCGATGCAGATAGTAGATCTGCTTTGGGATCCTGACCGCATCCACCTTGCCGCTTACCCTGCATACCTCACTGTCTGGTTGTCTACCATGCTGACAACTATCGGCAAAGACGATGGAGGCATAGCCTGACCATTTGGACATATTCGGATCGGTATTGCTGATATTCTTGCTATAGTATGCCCAGTACCTGGCTGCTGCCGCCAGGCAGAAGGTCTCGCTATTCCAATTGTATGTATCGTTTGGTCCCTTCTTAAACCCAAAGTGTGGAGGCGAGAAGTCGTCCCAGAAGCGTCTTGCCGCCTCGTCCCTGAAGTCCTCGGTCTCTATGATAGGGGCAAGGTCTCGCCTCTGGTCGCTGTAGCCCCTGAATATGTCGGTATAGGTCCTTCGGCTGTCCCTTGCAGGGTCTTCTGCGATCATGACGCCAAAGTACTCGGCGATACTAGTTGTGGCAGGATCAGTCAGGGTCCTGCAGCCCATGGCCCTGCCGCCATTCGGATCGAATTGCCTGCGGAGCTCCACCATCTGCTGCATGTGCGCTGCAGATATGCCGCTGTTGCCCGCCTCCCAGAATAGGATACTGGGGTTGTTGCGGTAATAGATGATCGTTGTCCTCATCACCTCCAGCCTCTGTTCCCACTGCCGGCCTGTCACGTCCCTTTCCTTATCACCAGCAGGGCAGACCTGGATGATGCCGTATCTGTCGCATGCCCTGACATCCTGCGGGTTTGGTGCTATGTGCATCCAGCGGATGTAGTTGGCATTGCTTTCACGTACCAGCCTTGCATTGTAGTCGTGCAGCCAGTCTGGATAGGCACCACCTATAGCGGCCCATTCATTGGAAGACCTCTGCGCGTAGCCACGCAGGTATACAAACCTGTCATTTATGTACACGCCGCCTTTGCCAACCCCGCCCTTGAATTCTGCCTTGCGGAAGCCGGTTGTGGTCTTTAGCACGTCGGCTGTGCCGTCCTCCGTGCGGATGATGGTGTATACATCGTAGAGATATGGGTCCTGTGGGTCCCAAAAACGCAGGCCCGTCACCCTTGCCTGAGCCGTGAGGATACAGGTCTCGCCATCTACCATGTCATAGGTCTGGCCCGCGAACTCGGCCACCTTCTTGCCATCTGGCTGCACTATCGCCACATACAATGTCACTACCTGTTGGGTGCCGGTCTGGTTGCGGACCTGTGACTCCACATGTATTGTCGCGGTCCGATCGGATATGGAGAATCCATCGGCATAGATATACACACCGGTGGTCCGGAGGGATTCATACAAAGGCAGGGTCTGATAGAGCAGGCCTGTTATGTGTAGCCTGGCATGGCGGTTTAGACCGCCGAAGTTTGGGTTGAAGTCCCTGGATTGCCACTGGAAAGGCACGCCCGTCGCCTCTTCACGATAGTCCTGGGCATTGGTGATCCTGATGGTAATGACATTCTGGTGCTGGCCGAAGTAGCCTGCATCGGTGATATCCAGCCCGTATGGCGTGACGCCATTCTCATATGTGCCTAAGTGTCTGCCATTCACATATATCTTGCCCGCCTGACGCATCCCCTCGAATTCCAGGAATACCCGCCTTCCCTTAAAGGCCTCTGGCAGGGCAAATCGCTTGCGGTATGTGGCTGGGCCCATATACAGTTGTACCTCACCGCTACGGCTGATCAGGCCATCAAAGGAGTCCTCATCGTTGTACGTATGGGGTAGGCTTACCTGTTGCCAATCTGCATCATTGAAGTCTGGTGCCACGGCCTCTGGGACGTCCTGTCTTACGAATCGCCAGTCTGGATCCAGGCAGAAGGTCCTTCTAGGGCTTTCAGGCGGCTGATAGGACTGGCCCGGCTCTGTGGCCAGACTAGGATGGAAGACAGCCTGGCTTGCGGTCAAGAGAGCTCCTAAGGTCAGTAATAGGAGTTTGTTCATATGGCCTCCATTGCAATCGTTTATCGGGGGCTATGATCACGGTCCACTGGTCCCAGGTCAAGCACAAGCCTGCCAACAGGTGGCGGGATCGAGATTGCTACCTGGCACGATAAGCCCCGCACTTTTATTGCCGACAAGTGTATAGAAAGGGCCCAGGCGAAAAGGCAATGGTCTATTATGTCTGTATCTGTTAAGATGCACAAGACGTCTATTATGTATTCGAGGCTGAAGAGATAAGGTGTACAGACCTAGTCGGATCCAAGAAGGGCCTTTGGTCATATTCCTCAGTGCGATGATCCCCTGGGTCTTGGCTGTCAATGTTGGGCTAGGTGCGTCGGTGGTCATAAATGAGATACTGTATGAGCCTGCCAACCCAGCAATATCAGACAGGTTTATAGAACTGTACAATCCAGGTCCATCTGTTGTGAACCTTTCTGGTTGGGTATTGTATGGGTCCGTGGGCTTTCAGTTCCCATCGTATACCGTTATCCAGCCTGGTGGGTACCTTGTGGTGGCAGAGGACCCCCAGACCCTCAGGGCCAGGTCCGGGTCCATATGCCTGGGCCCACTGGTCGGTACCATACCTTCAGATGGGCTCTTGGTGCTCCTGGATGCTGCAGGGAATGTGGTTGACCAGGTACGATATGGTCTGGGCCTTCCCTGGCCTACAGAGACGGCAGGCAGGTCTATAGAACTGATCAATCCTAACCTGGACAATGCAAAGGGCGGGGCATGGAGGGCCTATAGGTATGGAACCGGGCCTGCCAATGGGGCCAGCCTGGCAGCAACCCCTGGTGCACGAAACAGTGTCTGGCAGGCAAACGCCCCACCTGTGGTAGAGGCAGTCGATTGCACACCTGCGCAGCCGACATCAGGCAGGCCGCTTGTGATAACTGCCCGTATAAGCGACCAGGACGGGATCGGTTCGGTAACCCTTCGTTATCAGGCGGTCCATACTGGTGCGTACATACCTGCCTGGTTGCCTGTGCCTGTTGCCGAGCTTGTGGCAGACCCATGCTCACAGATGCAGCCAAATCCCGCATTTGAGGACCCATCGAACTGGGTCCAGGTGCCTATGGTTGATGACGGGACCGGCGTTGATCAGGTTGCGGGCGATGGGGTCTTCTCTGCGGTCATACCAGGCCAGCCCAACAGGACCTTGGTACGCTACAGGATCACTGCCATTGATGCATCCAGCCAGGCCGTCGCTGTCACGATCCCCCACGCTGATGATGCTGCCTTGAACCTGGCCTGTTGGGTCTATGATGGGCTGCCGGATTATCTGGCAGATATGTTTTCAGCCCTGGGCACGCCGCATAGATATACTGCCAACAGACTTCAGACCGTGCCTGTCTACTTTATGGTCACCAGGGCGCAGGACCTGGCCGCTTGTCTTGCCTATGACAAGCAGGATCAGATACCCGCCAACAGCCCAGCTCAGGATGCATTCAATTGGGAGTGCGCGTTTGTGTATGAGGGTCGCGTATACGATCACGTGCGATACAGGCTGGATGGAGACCAGCCAAGGTACCATGCCTCTGGTAAGCCGGATGTGGCCATCAGGTTTAATAGGGGCAATTGGTTTGTGGCAAAGGACCTCTACGGCAATCCATATGGCCGGCCATGGCAGGTCCTTCGCATAGATGGGATGTTAGATAGCCTGTCAGACCCGCCAGGTTATGGCCAAGGTGATGTAGGTCTTCCTAGGGTGGTGAACTGGATCCTTTGGGATAGGTTGGGTCTGCCTTGTCCTCGGAGCCACTGGGTTCACATGAGGGTCGTTACTGGCGCACAGGAGGCACCGGAGCAGTATCATGGCGATTTCTGGGGTCTCTTCCTTGCCACCGAGCCCTTTGATGGCAGCCTGTTGGCCAGAGAGGGGCTGCCGCAAGGGGATATGTACAAGATCAGTACTTGTGGGCCTAATAGCCAGGTCGAGGTGATTTACCGGGCAGATGGATCGGACTATAGGGATCTGTCCTCCATGTTGGACCTAGGTTCGGCCTTGTATGGCAGGTCTGATCAGGATAGCTTGCTCTGGTACCATGTCCTGGTTGAGGCAGTCAGGTGGCCCCAAGATCGGTTTGTGGTCTACCTCCAGCCAGACCCATCCAGCCAACTCCCTTACAAGTTTTGGTTGTTGCCGGACCGGACTGATCTCTCTTGGGGACCATGGAGTAGTTGCGATCATGGGCCCTGGTCTGTATTGACCTCAGTGCCCTCTGCCATGGGCATAGAGTATCGCAACAGGATCAGGCAATTGCGGGACCTGATCTGGGAGCCGAATGTCATCGGCCCGCTGCTGGATGGCCTGGCCTCTGTGATAGAGGACATCAGCCTAGCAGACCTTGACAGATGGAGTAATGTGCCAAGATCGTCAACTAATCCAGGTACGAGTCAAGGCCTAGGCTGGTCTGCTTCTGACAAGGCGGCTGACATGAAGGCATTTGCCTTTGTGGGCGGCAGGGACTGGCCAAGTCCGGATGGGAGCGGGTATGTGGCCCCGGGTGGCCAGGCATCGGTACTTGAGATGCTCTCAGACCAGACCGAGGACATGGGCCTTGTTCCTCCAAGACCCACGGTAGAGTACATCGGCCCTGAAGGCTTTCCAGTAGATCAATTGAGATTCAGTATTGTACAATTCAAGGATAAACATAGTCCTAATATCCCTTGGGCTGTCCAATGGCGGATAGCAAGATCCCCTCAACAGGATCTACCGCTGGCTGAGTGGGATGCGATTTGGACAAGTCCACCTCTTTTGTCAATGGATCCTGTGCTTATACCGACCGAAGGGCTGATGGTGGGACGATCATATAGGGTCAGGGCAAGATTTGTAGACGACGCGGGCAGGTGCGGGCACTGGTCCTTACCAGTGCAATTCCTGGTCGGACCAGGCATCGATCAGACACTTGCGCAGGGTCTAAGGATCACCGAGATAATGTACCATCCGCCAGATGGCGACGCGGAGTTCCTAGAGCTAAGCAACATCGGTTCAGAGACCCTGGACCTATCTGGTGTACGGATCACAGGTGCGGTCGAATACACGTTCGGCCAGGTAGGTCTAGAACCAGGACAGTTCATATTGCTTGTAAAGGAGAGAGTCATATTTGAGCAGGTCTACGGTCCTGGTCTGCCTGTGGTGGGCCAGTATGCTGGCAGGCTGGACAATGCAGGCGAGTCGATCATAGTGCTGGATCGATTTGGCTATGCTATCCTGACGGTCAGTTATGATCCTGCCTGGTACCCCCAGACCGATGGCCAGGGGCTTTCCCTGGTCGCCTCAGACCCATCCCTAGAGCCAGGCCCTGACTGGTCTACCCCAGAGGCATGGGCCCTCAGTAGCGGCCTTGGTGGTTCACCAGGACAGGACCAGATCGGTGAGCTGCCCTTACCTGGCACGGTCATAATCAATGAGGTCTTGGCCCATTCACATGCAGATGCATCGGACTGGATCGAGATCCATAACCGCGGCGATCGACAAATCGATCTGAGCGGTTGGTTTCTCAGCGATAGCGGTTCTGATCTTACCAAATACCAGATCCCTTCAGGCACGGTCATCCCAGCAGGTGGATATCTTGTGTTTTATGAGAAATCCCAGTTTGGCAATCCAAGTGCACCAGGCTGCAGGATGGCCTTTGCCCTCAGCGAGGCAGGCGAGAAGGTGTATCTAAGCTCTGGCCGCAGCGGCATGCTTACGGGCTATCAGTACTCGGTTGAGTTTGGGCCATCCGAGACCGGCATCTCCTTTGGGACATACCAAAGGTCCGACGGCCAGTTGGATTTTGTGTATCAAGGCCGGCCTACCCCTGGTGCTCGAAATGCATATCCTTTGGTCGGGCCTGTTGTGATCAATGAGATCATGTACAACCCTGCAGGCAATCCGGATGCAGAATATGTGGAACTGCTGAATTGCGGCAAGGACCCTGTCAGGCTGTACGATGCAGCCAGCGGCCTTGGATGGCGGTTCAGCGACAGTCCAGATGACCCTGGGATCGTGCTGGTCATCAAGGACCAGAAGGATGTGACCATTAGGCCTGGGGAATATGTATTGCTTGTAAGGGATAAGGATGTTTTTGCCGCTTTCTATAAGGACAAGGTGCCTGTTTTGACAGAGGTCTTTCAATGGACAGGCGGCAGGCTCAACAATGCAGGGGAGTGCATCCAACTGGCCAAGGCGATCTACATAGATGGTCAGACCATCGGCTGGGTCCTTGTCGATCAGGTCATATACAGTGACGGATCCCACCCACCAGGGACAGATAGATGGCCCTCTGGTGCGGATGGTGGGGGCCTTGCCCTTGCAAGGATCGATCCGAATGGTTATGGTAACGATCCGATAAACTGGAAGGCTGCCGAGCCATCACCTGGCAGGCCGAATCCATGATAGTTTAGGTTAGGGACGTGATTGTAGGTGTGATGTCTACATACCTGGCACTGCCAGGTATAGGGTCATTGAAGGCAAAGAGGAGCATAGTAAAGGGGGTCATAGGTAGGCTCCAGAGCAGGTTCAATGTCTCTGTCTCTGAGGTAGACCATCAGGACGCCCATCAGATCGCTGTGCTGGGGATAGCGGTGGTGGCCAATGATGGCCGTTTTGTGGATCAACAGCTTGATGCGGTCTTGAACTTCATGCGAAATGATGGCAGGTTCTACATAAGCCACGTGGAACGCGAGACGTTTGGGTTCTAGGCTCAGAACAGGGTGTCCACTATCGCCCTTGCACTCAATACAATGTCCAATCCTATGGCCACAACGGCTAATACCTGACGCAGGCCTATCAACCTCTCTCGTGTCAGGATCACCGATAGCACCAGGCCCAGCCATGCCATCCCTATCCCGTACATCCTGAATACATAGAGCAGGTCTTCGATCTGACTGGCTGGGGCCTGCTTGGTTAATGCGTAGGCGGTTACCAGCCCTGCCACTGCAAGGCCTGCATTGAGCATGAGGTCTATGGTTATCCACCTGCGGTCTGGCCAGCCTGCCCAGATCAGGCCGTCTACCCCCAACCCCACCATCACGGCTACCCACATAGAGGCAAGGCACAGCCACACCGCTGGATAGCCAAGGGCAAATGGTGGCCAGGTTGCCATGGCCAGGGCGGCGACCATGACGATGATCACTGGCCATCGCCTTGCCTTGACCAGCATTGCTAGCCCTACGATCAGTGCGGCGTTCGGTACGTGGTAGACGCCGGTAAGGATCGTACCCCTGTTGGCTGCAAGACATGGGGCAAGCCAGCTGATCCAATCAGTAGGTGACATCCGGGTAGGATGAAAGGATGGGCCTTGTCGCAGGATCGCCAGGACAGCGACTATGCAAAAGAAAGGTACAAGGTACAGGGCTGCCTCAAGGTACCCAGACCAGCTAATCCTCTTGTTTGGGCCTGATCTGCCTTGAAGCCACTTGGGTACGTACACCGCAGGGTAGCAAAGCCATGGCAATGCCGATGCCAGCAATGCAAGGGCTGGGCTTGCCCGGCTTAGGTATATGAGCCCTGGCCCAAATCCATACACCGCGCCGCTTAGTACTGACGCAGGGCCAGATTGGATCCATCGCCTGCCGATCGCGAACACGCCCATGGCGGCAACTACCATGCTCAAGGGCCGTATCCATAGGCAGGTAGGCCATTGGCCCCAATAAGGACCCACCAGATATACGGCCAGGGCCGTATACCCAGTCAATCCAGCTATGGCCCAGAATAGGGGTCCCTGCAGCGAATACAGGGCCGACCTTTCCAATACTCGGTCCATGGACAGCTCTTTTTACCACAAGATGCCCCACAGACCAAGTGGATCTGATCTCATACCTTGGCAGCCGCCTGTTTATACCGCTCCAGTTCAGCAGCCAGTCTGTCTCGCTCGGCCTTCAGGTTGTAGTATTCCACTGCCTGTTTGAGTATGCCCTTGAACTCCTCTTCGAGCCTCCAGGGCTTGGTGATGAACTTGAAGATCTCACCCTGGTTGATGGCGGTCAAGAGCATGCCTACCTGGGTATAGCCAGATAGTACCAGCCTGACGATGTGTGGATAACGCTGCTTTACTATCTTGAGCAGCTCCAGTCCGTTCATCTCGGGCATCCGCATATCGGTGCAGATCACGTGTACCTCGTGATTCTCCAGGATCTCTAAGGCCTCCTTACCACTGGTGGCGAATAGGCATTCATAGGGCTCATCTATCAGGCCACGCTGAAGGCTCTTTAGCACCTTCTCCTCGTCATCTACGAAAAGTATGGTACGTTTCTCATCCATTGTACTGCACCTCCTTTACTGCCTCAGATCGGCAAGAAGGTTCTTGGACCTTAGGCAGAAGTATGGTAAATGTCGCTCCAGCACCTGGCGAGCTGTCTACCAGCAGTTGGCCTTTGTGTTTGTTCACCACTATCTCGTGTGAAAGGCTCAGGCCAAGACCAGTCCCCTTACCTGCCGGTTTTGTGGTAAAGAAGGGCTGGAATATCTTGGCCATATGTTCTGGCTGGATGCCAGGCCCATCGTCGCTGATCTGGCAGACCACGTGCTGATCCGTTTGGTAAGTCCTTATATGTATGGTCCCTCTT
>JARYLO010000063.1 GCA_029907605.1 Sedimentisphaerales bacterium | reverse complement strand
GGCGATCGTCTGCTATCCTGACGTAGACTCTGTCCCAACCCTCAGCGGGCCACCAGTACTGCAGCCAGAACTGTGGCAGGCCATACACCAGATCCGCCATTTCGATCCTGACCACCCAGCACTAGATCCAATAAGGGCTGTGCTGAGGCCAGTTCAGATCGCAAGGACCGATGCATATGGGAGGTTCGAGATCGCCCTCGCCCCATACCAGATCGAAGGCCACCGCCCATTCTATGTCCTGCAACAAGACTACCTGCCTGCGACGTTGCATGTGGAGTATGCGGTACCTGGGGTTGATCCGCAAGGGATGCCTATGCGCCAGCGACTCCAACCTGATCCATCCGGGATCGTCGACCTGCCGGCCGCAAGGCTTTTCCCTGCTGGTAGCGTGCGTATACATATCCTTGTGCCGGAATCCGAGTTTGATATCGCGCCTCGGATCAGGGTATACTGGTGGGGGAGGGATCCAGGAGACCTGCCTTGGCTACCCTTGGTGTATACGCCCTATCAAGGTTCCTCTGTATGGCGGACACCGAGGTTGTTACAAAACCAGGACCAGGCCTTCCAGGTCCTTGCCGGTGTGGATATCTACATCGAGCTTAATTGCCTTTCAGGTCCCTACACGCCCTTGAACCTTGGGCCATTCAGGCTCGAACAAGGCCAGGTATTGGATCTGGGCAGGGTAGAGCTGCCAAAGGGCATACCGGTAACAGTAAAGGTCCTAGACCCGGCAGGCAGGCCGGTCCCTGATATGACCGTTACGTGTACTGGTCCAGACAGGCAATTGGTAAGTGTCCGTACGCATACAGATAGGCATGGCGAGGCAACGGTCTATCTGGCACCAAATTCTAGTGGTTGGATCATCGCACAAGATCCCAGGACCAGTGGACCGCGGCAAGATGAGTACTCGACTGCTTTTGCGATCGGCGGTCAAGAGGATGCAGGTAAGGAGTCTGCAGGATGCCTCCTCCTGAAAAGGAGGCCCTGAATCCCCTGGTCCTGCTGGCCGATGAGCATGCGAAGGTCGATGCGGCGATTGCACCCTGCAAGGCTGCAGGCTCGATTAGCAGACCGGATCCAGTGGAGCCCAAGCCCTCATCTTGGAGGAAGTGCTGAAGATGGGCCAAGACGAGGCCCAGATAAAGGATCTCTACGTGCCGTTTGCCTGCATTTGCACAGGACTGGTGCTCATGGCAGTAGACTCACTGTTGCTCACACGCGGGGCATACAAGGACCTGCTGCATGCGATACTGATAGGTCTCGTCGTCAGGGCAGTCTCGTACACGATCGTAATGTTGCTAGGCCTATCGCTATGCAGCTGGTTCGGCTATGCGTTCGAGCCATACCTGACGTCATTACTCCAGTTGACAGGAGTTGCGTTGCTGGCCTGTACGCTCGGGGACACACTGGGCACCGTGATAGGATGTGCGGGCCCCTACGTCAACATCATCCTCTGCCTGGGATTGATTGGTTATTTCTTCGCCCACGATGTCATAAACGCGGTAATCGCAATCTTCCTGCTGCTGGCTGGCCATTCGGTGGTGAACTTCGTGCTACTGCCTATGGCCAAGACATTCTTCAAGTAAACCGTCTGGATGTATGGGGCATTCAGCGGTCAGCATGACAGGCGGAGCTACTGGAACCTGATCAAAATAGGAACCCATCTGCTTGTTGGGATTGGGTTTGTGAACCCTCGACCTGAGGCGTCTTTGACTGGCCTAGTATCTTGGCCTGCCTGTGTACTGCATGGCCGATGACACGTACCGCACCTACTGGGCAGGTGTGTACGCACGCCCCGCAACCTACGCATCCTTCAGGCCTGACCTTGGGCAGGTTTACGCCACCAGTCAGCTCGCCATAGATCGCATGTGTGGGACAGTGTTCGATGCATGCGCCGCAATCCTCATGTTTGGTGTACGTGACACATAGGCCCTCATCCAGTTCCACCATACCCAATTGGACCGTGTGTTTCTGTTCTTTGGTAAGCGGCAGGATCGCCTTGTTGGGACATACATGACCGCATAGTGCGCAATCGAAGGTGCAGTAGCCGCGCGTAAAGTCCAGGTGAGGAATAAGTATCCCGTCAAGACCATAACCAAACAGTGTAGGCTGAAGCACATTAGTAGGGCACTTGCTGACACATAGCTGGCATGCCGTGCAGTGCGACTTGAGATGGTCCATGCTCACAGCACCAGGCGGCATCACGGGCGATCGTCCTTGCGTACTGGCCCTTGCATACCTGATGGCAAGACCTGGTACGATGCCAATGCCAGCAAGGGCCAGGCCGCTGCCGAGCAGGGTCCTCCTCTGTTCTATCGGTACGGACTCTTGCCCCGAAGGTCGAGTTCCATAACTAATGCTGCCTTTAGGACATACCGCCAGGCAATCCAGACACATGACACAACAACTGTGATCTATGATGCCATTCTTACTGTCGATGCAGCCGCTTCGGCAGACCCGTTCGCACCTAGCGCAGTTGATGCAGGTATCTGGATCCATGTGGATCTTCAATAGCGAGTGCCTGGATAGCAATCCGAGGAATGTCCCTACAGGACATATGGATGTGCAATAGAACCTGCCAGAGACGACCGTGAAGACCACCAACAGGCCTAGGATCAAGACACCGGCGACCAAAATGAAGATAGGTACATCGCCCTTCGATAGGTCACTAAGAAGGAGTATCCCACGCGCATCTAGGATAGGGTTGACCACTTGGACCATGTACCGTATTGGGGCTGACAAGAGTGCATATGTCATCCTGCCAAAGAGGCTGTAAGGATCAAACCACGTAACAACTGCAAGGATCCCAGAGCTGATGCCCAATCCAGCAAGGATAAGGACTGTATAGCGAAGAAACGGCCTTGGCCTTTGGTAACTGTATCTACGCCTTATCCGCAGCCAGGTCTCCAGCCTCAACAATGCATCCTGCAGGATTCCGAGTGGACACAGGAATGCACAATAGACCCGGCCAAGGATCAGTGTGGCAATGCATATCAGGGCCAATACTATAACGGATGCGATTACCGCCCATGAGATAAGCCCCATCAAGGCTGGTAGGAATTGGGTCCTAGGTAGGATCCTATGCAGGCCGCCAATTAGGTGTTCGTCCAGTACAAAGACACAGCAGAAGGCGATCAATACCGCTGCCCCTGCGGCCAGGCGTATCCAACGAAGGGATCTCATCGGTTAGACGGTGATCCTTTGTATCCTTAGCGAGTCCAGATTCATCGTGCCCAGCTTGAGGTCATGGGCTATCTGGACGTGCCTTATCTCCTGTGGTTTCTTGCCGAGGATGATGGCGGAGGCAGCATCAATGGCAACTATGTCGGTAGAGACCATCAGGTATTTGACCAGTTTCAGGTCCTCAGGTCTTGCCCGCTGCGGACCGTTATTCATGGTCACTATGTACGCATCTACGATGTTGAGTGTCGGCTTCCTGTATAGGCAGAACTCGGCGATGCATTGATGCAGGCCGTTGCTGTGATAGAACCTCCTATCTGCAACCAGGCCCATAAGATTCTTCAATGCGCAGGTCATGCCTGTAGATCCATGATGCTTCAATACTGGCACATTTATGAGCACGTCCGCCTTGGCAAGCCGTTCGTGGACCTTAAGTGTCTTAAGTATCTGGGCCTTGGGGTTCTCGACCTCCACATAGTCCTTCGAGGTGTCATTGACAGGCAGGACCACCGCACCTGCCTGCTGGGCACTGGCCTGTATGCCGCTGGTCTGGTAGCAGAGTCTCCAATTATCGCAGGTGTTGTCGAATACGTATACCTCCTTTGCCCCTGCCTCCAGGCAGCTCTGTACTACCTTCTTGACCAGTATAGGGTTGGTGTTTGCGGCGGTTTCGGGCGGCCGATTCCATGATATGTTCGGCTTGATAACCACCGTTGCACCCTTCTTGACGAATCGGCCCATGCCGCCATATGCCTGCATGGCCTTATCGAACATGACGTCGAGCTCGCCATTCCTGACCACAACCATGTCTGGCAGATCGCCTTCATCGGCCAGGACTGATTGACCAGTGAATCCATTGAGCAACTCATATGAGGTTACGACAGCAAAAACAGATCTCTTCAGGAACTCTCGTCTATCGATTGAGGTCTTGACCTTACTCATACAGATCCCCTTTTTTCAGGTTGTTTGCTTAGCCTTTTGTGCCTCTGGCTTACTTGCCATGCCATCATATAATAGCACCGAGGATTTGCATTTCAACTGCTAGATAGGATTCTTTCCTATCTACCCGTACCTGTCGAAACCTCCATTCCTCCTTAACCCTTCACACATATCAACGGCTCCAGCCTGGCCACCTTCCTTGCAAGGCCTGCTTGTTCGGTGGCATCTACCACTGCATGCACGTCCTTGTAGGCGCCAGGCGCCTCCTCTGCGATGCCCTTGATCGATGCGCCCCTAATGATGATCTGGCGATCGGCAAGGCTCTTGACCAGGTCCCTTCCATGCCAGGTCTTCATGGCCTGGGCCCTGCTCATGGCCCTGCCTGCCCCATGGCAGCATGAGCCAAAGGCAAGATCCATGGCCTGTGCGGTGCCCACAAGGATATAGGAGGCGGTCCCCATAGTCCCTCCTATCAGCACAGGTTGGCCGACCGCCTTGTACTCGGCAGGTAATGCAGGATGGCCCGGCCCAAATGCCCTTGTTGCGCCCTTGCGATGCACATAGAGTCGCATCCTGCGGCCGTCTACCGTATGTTCCTCTGGCTTGCAGGTATTGTGGGAGACATCATACAAGACCGTCAATCTTGCCTCTGGAAACAGGTCTGCAAAGACACGCCTGACCAGTTCGGTCAGGACCTGCCGATTGGCCATAGCGCAGTTTATACCGCTAAACATGGCCCCTATGTACCTGCGGCCCAGATCGGACTCTATCTTGGCACAGGCAAGCTCCTTCTCAGGCAGGTGTATGCCTTGTGCTGCTGCTTCCTTGGCCATCTTGGGCAGAAAGTCGGTACCTATCTGATGCCCCAATCCACGCGATCCGCAATGCAAGCTAATGACAATATCGTCCTGCTCTATCCCAAAGGCACGCGCGACCTCCTTGTCATAGACCTGGCAGACCCTTTGGACCTCAAGATAATGATTGCCTGAACCGAGGGTACCAACCTCATCCCGCTGCCTTTGTTTTGCCTGATCCGATACGCAACTCGGATCAGCGCCCTCCATCCTGCCACGTTCCTCTATGAACCTGAGGTCCTCCTCTGTGCCATAGCCCTTGGCAACTGCCCACTGGGCGCCACCTTGGAGCATGTCGTCCAGTTCGGACCTAGACAGGACTAGTTTTCCCCTACTGCCAACGCCAGCAGGGATCCTGGCTGCAAGAAGGTCGGCAAGACGCTCCCTCTTGCCTTGTATCTGCTCGAGTTTTAGGCCGGTCCGTATGGCCCTTACACCGCAGGCTATATCGAATCCAACCCCACCAGCAGAGACCACACCCCCTGCATCTGGGTCAAATGCCCCAACACCACCTATTGGAAAACCATAGCCCCAGTGGGCATCTGGCATGGCTATGGATGCACTGACGATCCCAGGCAGTTGTGAGACGTTTATGGCCTGTTGCAAGACCATCTGGTCCATCTGCTGGAGCAGTTGATCGTCAGCGAAGATGACCACTGGTACCTGCATCTGGCCGGAAGGTCTCAATACCCACCGGCATGGCCCTTGTCTTTCAAGATCGCCGATATCCATATTAATCCCTCATACATCCACTATACACTGCGCAACCCACCTGCCCTTTTCGTCCTGATATACATCCAGGCAGGCCAACGTAGCGGCCTTTACCTCCACTAATAATACGTGTTTCGCCGGATCGATGGGCTCTCCCCAGGCCTTGCCCGAGAGCTGTCCGTTCGATATCTGGCAGTTGAACTTGCAAAAGACCATCCTCCGAATAGCGGCCTGGTACAACAATGAGTTAAGCCAATCAACCAGCAATAGGTCCAGCTCCGGCTGACTGCAGTAGACCTCTACTGGCTCGCAGGGCTCAACCGTACTCAGATCGGCCACTATGGCTGCCATGGCCATGGCTGCCTGCTCGAATGCGGCCTCTACCGTAGGCCCGACCCCGCGAATACCCATATCTGCAGGATGTGGAAAGTGTTCCCAGTAGGTTGTGGGCATACCTAGCTAGATTAAAGGGCCTTACAGTGGCAGTCAACCGGCGAGGGCAACCGCGCTGTGCGAAGGGCGACCAAGCCGTACCTACTTAGTCGGCCTTGATATTGTAGCAAAGCAGCAGACCCTGGTCACGGACATACAACCTTCCATTGGCAATAACCGGGTGCGTCCAGGCCGCTACGTTCGTGCGGTTGGGCTGCTGGAAGCGATTGATCTCTGTGTACTGCTTCGGGTTCGGCCTGATCAGGACCAAGGTCCCGTCCTCCATGCGATAGTAGAGCAGGCCATCCGCGTAGGCCAGCGAGCCCTTTGCGCGCCGCTGGCCCTGTGAACGCAGATCCCACATGACCTTGCCGGTCCCAAACTCAAGACAGACCAATGCGCCGCCCTCATTGCCGCCGCTTGCCCCATAGAGGTAACCATCGACCAGGATCATGCCGCCATGGTGATTCTGCATTGCCCTTGTGAAGTAGACCTCCTTGGCCTGTATCAGACCATTTGGGTCCTTGGTTAATCTAACTGCCCCGCCGCCTGCCCCATAGGCAGAGGAGGCGAACACCGCTCCATCATGGAATACTGGGGTCGCACAGTTGGTACCATTGCGATTGGCCGGCCTGTCATATCGCCAAAGGAACCTGCCATCAGATGCAGCAACGCCAATGAGGGTGTTGGCCGTAAGCTGTACATACAGCCGCTGGCCTTCGATCTCGATAGCTATCGGGGACGCATAGGCCGCACCAGGGCCGTCGGAACCACCTGGCATCTGGGTCTTCCAGATCGTCTTGCCGGTCATCTTGTCCAGGGCGACTAGCATCGCATCTGGGCTGCCTGGGGTGCAGACGACCTTGTCACCATCTACAAGGGGTGACTCGCGGAAGCTCCACATGGGCCGCCGTGCGCCAAACTGCTCGGTCATTTGGACCTGCCAGATGATCTTGCCATCTTGGACCTGTAGGCATGCGACATTGCCGGCCAGGCCCTCCACATAAAGCCGGTCGCCGTCTACGGTAGGGGTACACGCAGGCCCCTCCGCGCCTTGCGAAGATACTTGCTTGAAGGCTGGGCCAAGGGCAGTGACCCACAATGGTGTGCCGTCCTTCTCCGAAAGGGCCCAGACCACCTCCTGGTTGCCACGGTTACTCATTCCGAAGACCCGGCCGCCAGCCACAGCAGGTGCACTGTAGCCACCGCCAAGGTTGTCCGCCCTCCAGGCAAGCACAGGTCCGCCTTCTGGCCACTGCCTTAGCAGCCCTGTGTCCTGGGACTTGCCATCCCGATTTGGACCTCGCCATTGAGGCCAATCTGCTGCCAATAGAACGCTGGTGGTTGCCACAACAACCAGTGCAATAGCGGTAGACCTTCCGCACATCTGCGTACTCCTTATCCTAGGTCTTCAGGACACCCTTTATATGTGAGAGCCCCCGATAGGCCAGCGAGATGCAGTTGTAAGGCCACACGATTGACCCTACAGCGAAAAGGAAGGGCCCGACAGCACATGCTGCCGGGCCCCATACTCCTGGCGATTACCTACTCTCGCCGCAAAGCGACTACCATCGGCTCCAGCGGGCTTAGCTTCTGAGTTCGGAATGGGATCAGGCGTTTCCCCGCCGATATGGTCACCAGGAAGCTCGTTAGATCGGGCTTGTGGCCCGTTCTATTCTGAACATAAGGTCACATATACAGATGCGAGCTCGATACGCTCACAGTACGCAACTCAATCTAGGATTGATATGGTCAAGTGATCGGGCTTTAGTACCGGTAAGCTCAATGGATTTCTCCACTTACACCTCCGGCCTATCAACCTGGTAGTCTACCAGGGCCCTTTCTCCCGTTAAACGGGACTGGAATCCTCATCTTGGGGTGGGCTTCCCGCTTAGATGCCTTCAGCGGTTATCCTTTCCCGACATAGCTACCCGGCCGTGCCGCTAGCGCGACAACCGGTACACCAGGGGTCGGTGCTTCCAAGTCCTCTCGTACTATGGAAACATCCCCTCAAGATTCCTACGCCCACGGCAGATAGGGACCGACCTGGCTCACGCCGGTCTGAACCCAGCTCGCGTACCACTTTAATCGGCGAACAGCCGAACCCTTGGGACCGCCTTCAGCCCCAGGATGTGATGGGCCGACATCGAGGTGCCAAACCTCCCCGCCGCTGTGAACGCTCGGGGGAGATCAGCCTGTTATCCCCAGAGTACCTTTTATCTGTTGAGCGACGACCCTTCCACACGGGATCGCCGGATCACTAGGTCCTGCTTGCGCACCTGCTCGACCTATAGGTCTCACAGTCAAGCACCCTTATACCCTTGCGCTCAATGCGTGATTGCCAACCACGCTGAGGGTACCTTTGAACTCCTCCGTTACCCTTTAGGAGGAGACCGCCCCAGTCAAACTGCCCACCTGGCACTGTTCCCTGCCCGGGTTCACGGGTCAGGGTTAGGTGACTAACATATCAAGGGTGGTATTTCAAGGTTGGCTCTGCCCCAGCCGGAACCAGGGCTTCAACGCCTCCCACCTATCCTACGCATGACATGCCAGGCATCAATACCAGGCTGCAGTAAAGGTTCACGGGGTCTTTCCGTCTTGCCGCGGGTATGCGGTATCTTCACCGCATCTACAATTTCACCGAGTCGGTCTTTGAGACAGTGCTCCAGTCGTTACGCGGTTCATGCACGTCGGAACTTACCCGACAAGGAACTTCGCTACCTTAGGACCGTCATAGTTACGGCCGCCGTTTACCGGGGCTTCAGGTCAGAGCTTCTCCCGATTGCTCGGGATAACCCCTTCCTTTAACCTTCCGGCACCGAGCACGCGTCATTCTGTATACCTCCACTTTACGTGTTGGCACAGAACTGTGTTTTTGGTAAACAGTCGCCAGAGCTACTTCTCTGCGTCCTCAGCATCCCAAAAAGTTACCCCTTCGGGACCTGGAGGAACCCCTTCTTGCGAACGTACGGGGTCAAATTGCCTAGTTCCTTAAAGACCGTTCTCTCGAGCGCCTTAGGATATTCTCCTCGCCTACCTGTGTCAGTTTTAGTACGGTCGCGCTGCCTTCGACCTACGACAGCTATTTCTCGGCACCCTCGCCAGTCACTTCGGTATCTTAAATCGACCTCGACCTTGCGGTACCAGCACTACTGATCGCTGGATGACCTTAAAGGATGCGTCACTGCCCTCGTCCGGCAACGCGGTGCAGGAATATTAACCTGCTGTCCATCGTCTACGCCTTTCGGCCTCGACTAAGGTGCCGACTAACCCTGGGCGGATTTACCTTCCCCAGGAACCCTTAGGCTTACGGCGACCAGGATTCTCACCTGGTTTATCGTTACTCATACCGGCATAATCACTAGTAGCCGCTCCACCGCTCGTTACCGTACGGCTTCACCGCTGGCTACTACGCTCTCCTACCACTTGCAGCCGGCAAGCCGACTGCAAATCCGCAGCTTCGGTGTCATGCTTATTCCCGATCATTATCGGCGCCAAACTGCTCGGCCAGTAAGCTGTTACGCACTTTTTAAATGGTGGCTGCTTCTAAGCCAACATCCTGGCTGTCACAGCAATTCGACCTCCTTTAGAACTTAGCACGACCTAGGGACCTTAGCTGGCGGTCTGGGTTCTTGCCCTCTCGACCGCGAACGTTATCGCCCGCAGACTGACTCCCGGGATAGTCTTTACGGTATTCGGAGTTTGGTTGGAGCAGGCAGGCTGGTGGCCCCCTATCCCCATCCAGTATCTCTACCCCCGTAAAGTAGTGGCCCGAGGCTAGCCCTAAAGCTATTTCGGAGAGAACGAGCTATCTCCACGTTTGATTAGACTTTTACTCCTCCACACAGCTCATCCCCTAGCTTTTCAACGCTAGTGGGTTCGGTCCTCCAGGGACTCTTACATCCCTTTCAACCTGGCCATGTGTAGATCACGTGGTTTCGCGTCTACCCCCTGCGACTCAAACGCCCTATTCAGACTCGCTTTCGCTACGGCTCCGCACCTGAGGTGCTTAACCTTGCCACAGAGGGTAACTCGCCGGTTCATTATGCAAAAGGCACGCAGTCACCCATTCCCCGACGAATCGGGGCATAGGGCTCCTACAGCTTGGTAGGTGTATGGTTTCAGATTCTTTTAACTCCCCTAATAGGGGTGCTTTTCATCGTTCAGTCACCTTACTGGTCCACTATCGGTCGTCGAGTAGTACTTAGCCTTGGAGGGTGGGCCCCCCAGCTTCACACGGAGTTCCACGAGCTCCGTGCTACTCTGGAACGCCGACACAGGCTTCTGGTTTTCGCGTACGGGACTGTCACCCTCTATGGTTCCGCTTTCCAGCGGATTCTGCTAACCTTCCACCTGCTTATGTCGACGCCCGCAACCCCAGGGAGCAAGCCCCCTGGTTTGGGCTGATCCGCTTTCGCTCGCCGCTACTAACGGAGTCTCGGTTGATTTCGTTTCCTGCGGGTACTGAGATGTTTCAGTTCCCCGCGTTCGCCCTGACGGACTATGCATTCATCCGCCAGTGATAGGCGTAGGTTGCCCCCGCCCATCGGGTTTCCCCATTCGGAGATCCCGGGATTAACGGTTGCTCGGCACCTGCCCCGGGCTTATCGCAGCCTGCCACGTCCTTCATCGCCTCTCGACGCCTAGACATCCCCCATACACCCTTAGTAACTTGACCATATCAATCCAGGATTGAGATGGTCCGTACCCTAAGAACGCATCGATTGTACACGGGATGTGTAAGCTCTACACAGCTCGCATACCTCGCATCTGCATATGTACTTGTCAAAGAGCCTACTGGAGACGATGGGATTCGAACCCACGACTTCCAGCTTGCAAAGCTGGCGCTCTCCCAGCTGAGCTACGTCCCCGAGTCAGCAGGACTGCCTGCTTCCCAGCCGAAGGTCTGCAAGCCGGGGTTCAGCAGCCATTACCGCCTACTGGGCCCGGGAAGATTCGAACTTCCGACCTCACGCTTATCAGGCGTGCGCTCTTACCAACTGAGCTACGAGCCCTTCGACCACCCTAAGCCTCAAGGGCTGGCGACGCACACCCAATAGCCTCAATCGGCCTCGAATGTCGGTTAGCTTTATTGCATTTCCAAAGAACGTGCCAGGGCCCTTGCCCTGACCTAGACCTTACATACTAACGCCCGGCCCAGCGAGTTCAAGAGAATTACTCATATTTTTTGGGCGTCTGGCCAGCCACCTTTTTGTAATAATAGCCGGGCCAACATGGATAGTCAAGGCCACATCCTGCCGGTGAGATGCCACCATGGATCTTGGCTTGGCGGCGAGCCGCAAGGGGCTTGACTGGAGGATTGCTGCAGGTATAGTCTCAACCTCGAGGGGGTGGGCAGGAAGAGCCGACCCCCTCCAATTTGGCTTTAGGCGTGCACGCTGAGGGCAAAGTAGTTGGGACCTATACCATAAGGTCGTGGGAAAGGATGCTTTTCTAACCTAACAAAGAAGGGAGATACGCCAATGAATCTGGTCTTTCTTGCATGTATTGCTTGGCTACTATACCTTGGCCATGCCTATGGCAACCCATTTCAGATCAATACCTATACCAGTATGGACCAAAAGGATCCTGCAGCAGCCTCTGGCCTGGACAGGTGTATTGTGGTCTGGAACAGCTACCGCCAGGATGGGGAATCTGGGGGTATCTTTGGCCAATTGGTGGATGTCAATGGCCCAATTGGGCCGGAGTTCCAGATCAATGCTATTAGTGCCGGCAACCAGGCCGAGCCTACAGTAGCAATAGACCAGCTTGGTAGGATCATGGTTGCCTGGCGTGGGCCCTGGGAGGGGCTGGATGATAGTGAGATCGTGGCCAGGATCCTCGATCCCAATGGCCAGGCCCTAACAGGTCAGATCCATGTCAATACCTTCAATCAGCAGGCACAGGCCTTTCCGAAGGTGGCGGCAGGTCTTGGTGAGCGATTCTTTGTGGTCTGGCAGTCAGACCAAGGGCCAGCGTCAAGTAAGTTTACCATACTGGGCCAGCTTGTAGGGGCAACTGGCCAGTTGTTAGGCACAGAGCTAGAGGTAAGTGACACACCTGCCTATGCAACTAGGTTTCCGGACGTTGCCGCTGGTCCTGATGGCAGCTTTGCGGTCTGTTGGCTAGAGGACCGGACTACAGACGCGGTAAGGGTGCGTTTATTCGATCCCAATGGCCAGCCAAGGGGAGCATCGGTCAAGGTAAACACCATTGGCCTATCGTCGCTTTCTAGGCCTTCATTGGGATTCCTAAGTGATGGAAGGATGATCGTGGTCTGGGATGGGGACCCAAACCGAGCAAGCGAGGATGACATAAGGGCCAGGATACTGGATATGGATGGGAGACCTATAGGTGATGAGTTTGTGGTCAATAGTACTACTACTGGTGCACAACAGTATCCTAGGCTGGCCTGTGCTGAGGATGGTAACATACTTGTGGTCTGGGAAGGGCCTGCAGGGGATGCCAATAGTGGTATAAAGATCTTCGGCAGGATAGTAGGGCCTACTGTTGGTATGGTTGGACCTGAGATGCTGATCAGTAATCTCGAGGGTAGCCAGCGATCTCCGGTTGTGAGCTTGCTGGATGGTAGCATGCTGGTTGTATGGGAGGACCAGCAACAGGATGGTTCTGGTAGTGGCATCTTTGGTACCATCTTGGCCATAGGGATGCCATGATGCCAGGGGTGGTCTTTGTACTAGGGGCCTGGAGGTAATGCCAGGCCCCTAGTTTTTTCTGGTCTGGCAGGTGGTTTGAGGTAAAATGAATTACCCATGGCTAAGTATCCGATATTCCTGGAGATAGGTGGCAGACGTGTGGTTGTAGTAGGGGGAGGTCTAGTAGCCTTAAGGAAGGTAGAGGGATTGCTTGAGGCAGGGGCGAGGGTGGTAGTGGTTGCCAAGCAGACCTGCGGTGCAATGGCCAGGCTATGCCAGGAGCAGCCAGTTGAGTTGGTCAGGGACAGGTATTCCAAGGAGTACCTAGGGCAGGCTGCACTGGTCATTGCTGCCACCAATGACCCGCAGCTCAACCAGCAGATATACAATGACTGTCAGCGGTTACAGATATGGTGTAACGTAGTTGACAGGCCAGAGCTATGTGACTTCTTTGTGCCTGCGGTTGTCCGCAGGGGAGACCTGGTGGTTGCCATTGGTACAGAGGGGTTTTGTCCTGCGTATGCCAGTCATCTGCGAAAGAGGCTGGAAGAGGTCATTACCCCATTGCATGGTGAGTTCCTTAAGGAGTTGGAGACGATCCGCAAGCTGCTGCAGAGGCTGGTAGCAGACCAGACCTTGCGGAAGGGCCTGCTTGGGCAGATGGTAAGTGATCGATCATTTGGGGTCTTTAAGGAAAAGGGCAAGGTTGCCTGGCGGAGATATGCGAGGGGGCTTATACGTCAGGTTGTGGGCGATGAGGCATAAGATCCTGGTTGCCTGGATTGGTTTGATGCTGCTAGCCGGGGTGGCTGGGTGCGAACGGCTGGTCCTTTCTACACAACCGATTGGTACTGAGCAGCAGTGGATCATCGATCCGAACCTGGAAGGCAGGTGGGCATCTGGGGATCAGATATGGGAGTTTGGGGTTGCAGTGCCCAATAGATACAGGGTCAGGGTGGTGGAAGGCCTTAGGCAGGGTTTATTTGATGCACATCTGACCAGGATTGCTGATCATCTGATTATGGACCTGGAGCCGAATGCCTTGCCATCGGATCTTGTCGTCCTATCTGCCATGCACCTAGCCAAATTCCACAGCTTCTGGCTTATCCAATTGGCAGGGCCCAGACTAGAGGTCTCTAGGCTCAGGCCTGATCGGACCGTGCAGCTCCTTGGCAAGGATCCCAACGCCCCAGCAAGCCTGATGGTGGCAGATCAATTGATCTTGACCGGCCAGTCCGATGAACTGAGGGCATTCCTTGCAAGGCATATGGATGCAAACGACCTGTGGCTGGCAGGCCCGCAGCTCGAACGGCTGGCCCCATTAGGTGCCAAAGGCATGGTCATATCAGATCCTAACATCGTGGGGATCTGGACAGGCGAAGACCTCGAGGTCCTTATAAGGCCAGCAGGTCAAAGGTCTTATAGGGTCTGGATCCTGCCTAATGACCAAGGTCCGGTTGTATCTTGGGCATACCTGCTTGATCTAAAAGGCAGGAGGGTAATGCTGTTATACCTTGACAACACTGATGTAGACCTTGATGAGGTCAGGCAGGCCAACATACCAGAGATGGCTTTGGTTATAGAGCAGAAGGATGGCACGCTAGACCTTAGGCCTCTTGAGGTAATTGGGCTATACAGGTTGATGCAGGGCCAGCAGCCACAACCTGGCGATCTGGTCATTACCCTCCAAAAGGCCCAGGCCATACAGTAGACGTCAATATCGCGATTACCCACCTTTTGACGAGGGCCATAAAGCCCATTTGAACCCACAGGCAATACAGATAGACAATCTACAGGCAAATGTGCTGCATATTGCAGACGTCATCTGACTATCAAAACCCTTCACCCTAACAAGCTCTTAAGAACCTAACTGCAGACTAAGCATCCCGCAGGACAACCGCTGGCTGCAATGTTCAACCAAGGTCCACCCTGCTAGGCAGAGAACAAAAGGGCCATTCAATAACCTCCATCCTTCCTTGGTTTTTTCTTCCCCATATCCCCAGATCATACTTAGAACCAATCTTATACCTCACCACCCTAGGTCAATTCCTACCAGATCCCAATCGTCCCCATACAAAGAATCCCACCAATCTCTATCCTAACGAATCAGGATCCAGATAACCTAGCGTCCAAGGCAGCCATACCTCGAGGGTCGAGGCATGGACAACTAATCTGCGGCTGTTGTCGTTGACCTATTTGCGAGTCTTACTGTCTCAGATGGGTCAATTAGCAAGAGAGATGTCAATGTTACCTTGGGCCGTTGCTTGAGGCTATCACCAACAGTACTGCACACCTTCCAACCTAGTCCGCCACTTAGACTAGATCACTAGAAAGAGCCCACGATCAGTAGTGATACCCTCTGCTGGTGAAGAGAGGTGCCTTCTGGGGCCAGCTTACACCAGATTTCATAAACCTTTATAGTTAGCTGTGCCCGATGACTTCTGGCAATCAGATCCCAACGCCAACAAAACATCATCGGAGAAGATCAAGGTCCACTCACCATCAGTTCT
>JARYLO010000062.1 GCA_029907605.1 Sedimentisphaerales bacterium | reverse complement strand
AGGTCAACTGGCAGGCCACTGCCTGTAATGGGTCATCCGGGTCTGGGCCAAGTGGGGCGGTGTCGATCAGTTCTACCACAAGGGGAGATATCTGGCAGGTGGACCTGACCGGGTCGCGTGTTGTGCCTGGTTGGTCTGAGACCACCGCCCTCTGCTGGCGTAGCAGGGCATTGAAGATGGAGCTCTTGCCGCTGTTAGGCGGGCCTACGATCCCTGCCCTTATGCCGTAAAGAAGTCGCCATCCAGGTCCAGAATCGATCAGCAGTTGGTGGGCCTGCTGCTGTATCTGTCGGATGTCCATGGAAAGCCATGAACGAACCTGTTTGTGCAGACCGCCCAGGATCTGGCCTTGGATCAGCATGGCCGCCTCTTTGGTCTGTGCATCCAACAGGGCCAGCCTTGCCTCTGTCTGTATGGCATCTAGGCCCTTGGACGTATGATACCTGGCCAACAAGGACCTAGGCCCTACCAGCTCGGCCCCTAGCCTGGCCAACAGCCTCATCACCGACTGCACGATAAGGGGGCTGCCGTGGCAGTGGATGGCCACCAGGTCTTGGTCTTCGTAGCCAATAAGTGCCTGGTCTATCAGATCGTCACCATCATAGATGTGGACCAGCCTGACCTGGCCTACCTTTGGCCTGATGGGCCTGCCTGATACTGGCCTGCAGCAACGGCCGGCAAGATCAAAGGCATTGGGTCCAAAGACCTGAATCGTGGCGATCGCCCCTATGCCACCGCCTGTCAGGACTGCGGCAGATGTGGTCATTGCCTACTGTAAGGACGCCTTTTGTTGCAGGTATTTTCGATATGCCAGGACGATCCCTTTTACGACCAGATTCGGTACGTAGTTATCCACAAACGGACAGTCCTGATAGATCAACTCTCCGCCAGAGCCGGTCATGATCACCTGCGGCCAGGAACCGATCCGCTCTGCATACCTGCGTACGATCTCCTCAAGTGCCCCGATCGCCCCATAGTAGATCCCGCACCTGATTGCGTCTGCAGTGTTCCTGCCCCAAGGCTCTGTGGGCCTGGTCAGCACCACCTTTGGCAACAAGGCGGTATTCTCATAGAGACCCTGGAGACAGATCTCAAAGCCTGGCATGATCACCCCGCCTTGGAATACGCCATGCCTATCCACAAGGTCTATGGTTACTGCTGTCCCGAAGTCTGCCACCACCACTGCGTCTTCTACCACATCATATGCCGCTGCAGCTGCAACCACGCGGTCAGGTCCGACCTGGTTTGGGTCATCCAGCCATACAGGCATGGGAAGAGGCAGGTCCCTGCCGATAAGCTTGATCGATTGGCCTAGGTCGGTCTTGACTATGTGCTCCACTACCTTTGTCCAGGCCGGCTTTACGCTACAGCCTACGATGACACCGTCCTTGATGCCTTCCTTTGATGATGCAGCCGCCGGTATCCTCGCCCAACCATCGATCAAGACATCGCGGAGTTGGTCGGTCGACTGGCCTGGGATCCTCTTGATGAACTGCTCCTGGCCATCCAGGAACAGGCCTACAGCGATCTTGGAATTGCCAATGTCTATAGCCATTATGTTCATAAGATCCTCTTACTGATCAGGATTCAGGATACAGAGATCCTCATGGATTTGCCAGGTTTTTTGGGCTTGTAATCCATCAACAGCAGACTATAATGACCCCAACTTTGTGGTCCCTGCAGGGGTGCTAGATGGTAGGCGTCTGGAATCTACGTTGGCACTGGATCGTATCGTTGGTGGTGGTTGCCACAGGTTCGATCATAGCGCAGGGGACTGGCCGGGAAGGAGGACCTCCAGAGCCAAATCAATCCATCCCACCTAGGCCTACACACAATCACCCTGCATTCAGGCAGATGGTTGAGCAGCGAGAGCTGATGGTGCGGACCCAGATACAGGCCAGGGATGTGAACGATCCCAATGTGCTTGCTGCGATGCGGATCGTGCCCAGACATGCGTTCGTACCAAGGCAGCTATTGGACCAGGCATATGGCGATCATCCACTGCCCATCGGGCAGGGCCAGACCATCAGCCAGCCCTACATTGTTGCATTCATGACACAGGCCCTGGCACTCAGACCTACATCGAAGGTCCTGGAGATAGGCACAGGTTCTGGGTATCAGGCCGCGGTCTGTGCAGAGATTGCAAGGGAGGTCTACACCATAGAGATCGTAAAGGAGCTGGCAGAGTCTGCTGCCAAGCGGCTAAGAGAGCTTGGCTATGGCAATGTGTTTGTCAAGGCAGGGGATGGATACTATGGCTGGCCTGAGAAGGCCCCATTCGATGCCATCATTGGCACCGCCGCTGCTGGCAGGATCCCCCAGCCATTGATCGAACAACTGGCCGTTGGTGGCAGGATGATACTGCCGCTCAGGGCCGAGGATGGCCTTCAGTATCTGGTGCTCGTTACCAAGGACGCCCAGGGAAGGGTCAGCCAGAAGAAGATGCTTCCTGTGCAGTTTGTTCCTATGACCGGAAGGATCAATAGCTCTGGTTCATCAAGGTAGTTCATGGAAAGGGCTTGCAGATGGCATTAGGTAGAAGATTGCGAATGGGGATGGTAGGAGGCGGGCCTGGTGCGTTTATCGGAGAGGTCCACCGCAAGGCAGCCAGGATGGATGGATTGATAGAGCTGGTAGGTGGGGCATTCTCCAGCGACCCTGAAAGGTCCAAGGCTATGGCCAAGGAGTTGTGTCTGGACCCCTCACGGGTCTACAAGGACTATAAGGAGATGATCGCCAAGGAGAGGCAACTACCTCCTGGGGATAGGTTCGATTTTGTGACCATCTGTACGCCAAATCACCTGCACTTCCCCATAGCCAGCGAGTTGCTCAAGGCCGGTCTCCATGTGATGTGTGAAAAGCCGATGACCATGGATGTCAAGGAGGCAAAGCAACTCCAAAGGCTGGTCAAGAAGACAGGCCTGGTATTTGGGCTTATGCACAACTACACCGGCTATCCAATGGTCAAGCTGGCCAGGGATATGGTAAGGGCAGGGGAGCTAGGCAAGATAAGAAAGATCGTAGTGCAGTATCCACAGGGCTGGCTGGCCAGTGCGTTAGAGAAGACCGGTAACAAGCAGGCCGGATGGCGGACAGACCCAAGACAAAGTGGGGCCTCTGGATGTGGCGGTGACATAGGCACACATGCTGAGAACCTGGCCGAATACATAACCGGCCTGAGGATGACACATATCTGTGCAGACCTGACCACCTTCGTACCTGGCCGTAAACTGGATGATGACTGCAATTGCCTGGTCAGGTTCGACAATGGTGCCAGGGGCGTGTTGCATGCCAGCCAGGTATCCATAGGTGAGGAGAACAACCTTGCAATCTGGGTCTATGGAGAAAAGGGTGGGCTTGAGTGGCATCAGGAGCACCCCAATTATCTATATGTCAAGAGGCCCGATGGCCCGCTGGAGGTCTGGCGCAGGGGCAACCCATATGTGGCAGCCAAGAGCCAGGCTGCAGGTCGTGCAACCAGGTTGCCGTTCGGCCATCCTGAGGCCTTCATAGAGGCCATGGCCAATATCTACTCCAACTTTGCCCATACGGTGGCCGCTGCAATAGAAGGCACTGAGCCAGACGAGCTTGCCAAGGACTTTCCGACCGTTGACGATGGGGTCAGGGGGATGTTGTTCCTCGAGGCCCTGGTGGCCAGCACAAAGGCCAATCAAAAGTGGACCAAGATCAGGCAATAGGAGGACTAGAGATGACCAGACCTGTAACGATATTCACTGGACAATGGGCGGATCTGCCCCTGGAGAAGGTAGCAGAGATAATGGCAGGTTTTGGGTACGATGGCCTCGAGCTTGCATGCTGGGGGGATCACCTGGATGTGGACAGGGCCGCGACCGACACCAAGTATTGCAAGGACCGCCTTGCCTTGCTGCAAAGGTATGGCCTGAAGGTCTATGCCATCAGCCATCACCTTGCAGGCCAACTGGTCTGCGATCCAAACAACGACAGCCGCAGCGATGCATTCGCGCCTGCAGACTGTGCTGGCAACCCAGAGAAGAAGCGGCAGTGGGCAGTCAAGACCATGATGAATGCGGCCAGGGCTGCCAAGAACCTGGGCGTGAAGGTGGTCAATGGGTTTACCGGCTCATCCATATGGCATCTGCTCTACAGCTTCCCACCTGTCAGCAAGGATATGATAGAGGATGGGTTTAGATACTTTGCCAAGATGTGGAACCCGATACTGGATGTGTTCGAGCAGTGCCAGGTCAGGTTCGCCCTGGAGGTCCACCCTACGGAGATCGCATTTGACCTATATACGGCCAAGCGGGCATTGGAGGCCATAGGCCATCGCAAGTGCTTTGGATTCAATTTCGATCCCAGCCACCTCTACTGGCAGCGAGTGGATCCTGTCTGTTTCATCCGCGAGTTCCCCGACAGGATCTTCCATGTACACATGAAGGATGCTGCCCTGCAACTGGACGGCAAGAGTGGGATCCTGGCCTCCCATCTGGACTTTGGCGATCCAAGGAGGGGCTGGGACTTCAGGTCACTTGGCCATGGCGGGGTCGACTTCGAGCAGATCATAAGGGCCCTGAATCAGGTAGGCTATGATGGACCTCTGTCTGTTGAATGGGAGGATAGCGGTATGGACAGGCTTTTTGGGGCAAAGGAGGCCTGTGAGTTCGTAAAGAGGATCAACTTCGCTCCTTCGGCAGTGAAGTTCGATGCCGCCTTTGAAGAGAAGCGCTAATCTGGAGGGCCTGTGATGCTACCGCATGAGGACCACCTGTTAACCAGAAGGGAACTGCTTAGGTCAGGCTCCATGATGGCCGTGGCTGGCCTGGGCCTGCCCTATATCGTCCGGGCCTCTGCCATCGGCAGGACTGGCAGGCCTGCAGCCAGTAATAGGATCGTCATGGCCGCCATAGGGACTGGCAGCCAGGGCACCAGCAACCTGCGGGCATTCCTGGGTTTCCGGGAGGTCCAGGTGGTTGCAGTCTGTGATGTAGACAGGGCCCACAGTGGTGCTGCAAAGAGGCTGGTAGACCAGCAATACGGCAACAGCGATTGTCGCACATACGTGGATTACAGGGAGCTGTTGGCAAAGGAGAGCTTGGATGCCGTTAGCATCGCCTTGCCGGACCATTGGCATGCCATTGTAGCGGTCGCATGTGCGAGGGCAGGGCTGGATATATATGGCGAAAAGCCATTGGCCAGGACCATAGCTGAGGGCAGGGCCATATGTGATGCGGTCAAACGCTACGATCGCATCTGGCAGACAGGCAGTTGGCAGAGGTCCGAGGCCCATTTCCGCAGGGCATGTGAGCTGGTCATAAATGGCAGGATCGGGAAGGTCAAGTACGTAGAGGCGGGTCTGCCTGATGGTTCGGACGGACCTGATGTGCACCTACTGCCTGTGCCTGAGGGCCTTGATTGGGATATGTGGTTGGGGCCAGCGCCGTACAGACCATACCAGGACTTCACGAGCAACGGTGGCCGGACGGTCCATTATCAATGGCGATGGATAATGGATTATTCTGGTGGACAAATCACTGATTGGGCAGGCCACCATGTTGACATAGCCCATTGGGGACTGGGCCTGGAATACACTGGACCTGTGGAGATAGAGGGCCAGGGTGTGTATCCAACGCGAGGGATCTACGATGTGCCGAAGGCCTATAGATGCAGGTGCAGGTATGCAAACGGCATAGAGATTGTGGTTGCAAACGCCTCTCAACTGCCCCATGGCATGGGTACCACATGGTATGGGGATCTGGGTTGGATCCACGTGGATCGAGGCAATCGCCTTATTGCCTCTGACCAGAGGATCCTGTTGGAGAGGATCGGGCCTCACGAGATACACCTATATCAGAGCGATGACCACTTCGGGAACTTCCTGGAGTGTGTCAGGACTAGGAGGCAAACCGTAACCCCTGCAGAGGTTGCACACAGGTCCATATCGGTAGCACTACTTGGTGAGATAGCCATGCTTGTAGGCAGGCGGATAAAGTGGGACCCACACAAGGAGCAGATCATAGGCGACCCTGAGGCTGCCAGGTTGCTGTCAAGGCCCATGCGGAGTCCTTGGCACATATAGTCGGAGCGATTGCTGATGATGCGAAGAACTTGTATTTCAATGTCCGTGGCAGTGCTGATGTGTCTGATCGCAGGCCAGGCCACCAGCCAGCCTACCGATCAAGAGCTTGCCCTGATCGAGAAGGCCTTGCCTACAAGGCCGGTTGCTGAACCCAAGTCTAGCAGGAGGTTGCTGGTCTTTGACAGGTGCGATGGGTTCAGACATTCCAGTATCCCATACTGGGACAAGACCTTGGAGTTGATGGCCAAGACCACAGGTGCATTTGAGGTGCAGATCAGCTCCGACATGTCGGTCTTTACACAGGAAGGCCTTGCTGGTTTTGATGCCATCTGCCTCAACAACACCACCAGGTTGACCTTCAACGAACAGCAGAGGAAGGCCTTGATGGATTTTGTCAGGTCAGGCAAGGGCCTTATTGGGATCCACGCTGCCACAGACAACTTCTACGGCTGGGATGAGGCCGCCGCCATGATAGGCGCAAGGTTCGTAAAGCACCCGTGGACCTCTGACAAGACCGTTTCTATCAAGATTGAGGACCCAGATCACCCACTGACCAGGCACTGGCATGGCCAAGGGTTTAAGGTAAACGATGAGATCTATGTCACGTACCCTCCATTCTACGATCGTTCCAACCTGAGGGTCCTGATGAGCCTGGACATGACAGACCCTCAGACACGCAATGTGGCTGGCGTTGGTCCAGATGACCTGGATACAGGGATAAGCTGGGTAAGGTCATTCGGTAGGGGCAGGGTCTTCTATTGCAGCCTAGGCCACAATCACCACATCTGTTGGGACCCGAATACATTGTTGCATTACCTGGCTGGGATACAGTTTGCCCTTGGGGATTTGAACGTGGACACAAGGCCACTGCCTTATCCGAACAACGGCCGCGTCAAGGACCTGGCCGAGCTGCTCGAAAAGGCCTCAGGTTATGACTTCGACAAGGCCACTAGTGCCATCTACCTGGTAGAACAGACCATACGGCAACTGGACGAGGACCCTGCCTACAGGCTTGCTACAGAGCAATTGATCCTTGTCCACCTGAAGGCCCCTGGGTCCCTGGCCTGGCGGTCATTCCTATGCAAGCAGTTGTCTAATATCGGTACAGAAAGGTCTGTGGATGAACTGATCCAGCTAATGAAGGACCGGCAGACCGCCGACATGGCCAAGTATGCCTTAGAGAGGATCGGTGGCCCAAAGGCCAGGCAGGGCCTGTTACAGATAATGACAGAGGTACCTGTCGAGACCCAGATAGGCATCTTATCGACGTTCGGCAACTGGCGGGACCGGCAGGTGGTAGGCAAGATCATCCCGTTTATGGATGCAAGCGATCAGCAGCTTCGCCTTGGTGCAGTTGCTGCCTTGGCCAGGATAGGCAGTGAGGATGCGGCAGCGGCGATACTAGAGAGGATGGACAGGGCTGACCAATCCTTCAGACCTATCCTTGCGGATGCCGCATTGCAGGCGGCCCAGGCCATGGCAGCAGATGGCCTGATACAGCAGGCGATCGGTGTATATGAAAAGGTGTATGAATCGGACCGTCAGACCTATATAAAGGCGGCTGCACTATCTGGATGGGCCAGGATAGACAAGGTCAATGCCACAAGCCTGATCTTAGAGGCCCTTTCCTCACAGGACAAAGGGCTGGCCGCTGCTGCTTGTGGGATGGTGGACCTGATACCAATTCCGGTAGGCCGTGCAAAGGCATTGGATATGATATGGGAGGTACCGGAGGAAGGCAGGATCTCCATGTTAGCTGCAGTTGCAAGGACCAAGGATCGATCCTTGATCCCACTGGTCAGGGTATTGGCCATGTCTGCCAATGTGATCGTCCGAATGGAGGCGGTCAAGACCTTGGGGGCGATCGGAGATTGGACCTGCGTGGACCAACTTGCCCAGCTAGCCGCTGCTACCAAAGGTGGTACTCTGCAGCGGGTTGCAAGGCGGGCCCTGGTCTCGTTGGATGGGGAAGGTGTGGACAAACAATTGATAGAATCGCTGCAGACCGCCGATCCATCGGTCCAGTGCGAGCTCATTATCGCCATGGCAGAGCGATCCACACCGAATGCCTCTAAGGCCCTGATACCACTGGCTAGTTCGGCTGATAGCCAGGTCAGGCTTGAGGCACAAAGGGCGTTGGGGCAGTTGGCACAAGCTGATGACCTTCGTGAGATGGTCTGGCTCTTATGGGCAGATCCCACCCAGGCCATGGAGGAGGCGATCCTTTTGGCGTGCAGGAGGCTGGATGCTGTACAGGCATGCACGGACCTGCTAACGCTGATCTACGATGCGTCCGGTCCGCAGGCTTCTAAGGCAGCGGCCCTGCGGGTCATAGGCAAGCTAGGCACGGATAAGGGGCTTTCCGTACTTCTAGATCAGCTCGATTCTAGTGATAAGGCAACCCGCACAGAGGCGATCCGTGCATTGGCAGGATGGCCTGATCCTAGGCCTATGGAGTGGTTGTGGCAGATCGCAAACCAGTCCAAGGATCAGACAGAACGGGTATTGGCCTTGCGTGGCTACATAGGCATGGTGCCTATGCGCCAGGGCTCGGCTCAACAGAAGGTTGGGATGTTGCAGAAGGCCATGTCCATTGCCAGCCGTGACGATGAAAAGAGACTCATCCTGTCGGTATTGCCTGATTGTGCATGTATGGAGGCCTTGGCCATGGCTGAGGATGCCCTTGGACAGGGCAGCCTTAAGGCGGAGGCGGAGTCTGCCATAGTCAGGCTGGCGGTGCCTTTGATCAGGCAGCAGCCGGATAGGGTCAGGGCCTTATTACAGAAGGTTAGGGCAGGTACTGAGGATGCATTTGTGAGGCAGCGGATCACTCAGATACTCAGACGTGGAAACATTGATTAAGGGTGACGACTATGGCTCTTACTAGGCGTGAATTCTTGGAAGGTGTGGCAGCAGGGGCAGCGACATTTACATTCGTACCGGCCGGTGTCTTGGGCCTTGAGGGCCGCCCTTCTGCCAATGAGCGGCTCAACATAGCCGCAGTGGGCGTAGGCGGCATGGGCAAGAACAATGTCAAGGCCGTTGCCAGTGAGAACATCGTTGCCTTGTGCGATGTGGATGAACAGTACGCAGGACCGGTGTTCAACGAATACCCAAACGCAAAGAAGTTCCGGGATTACCGCAAGATGTTGGATCAGATGGATAAGCAGATCGATGCAGTGATCATTGCCACCCCTGACCACACACATGCGGTGGTGGCTATGGAGTGCATGAAGCGCGGCAAACACGTATATGTGCAAAAGCCCCTCACCAGGACGGTCTATGAGGCAAGGATGCTGACAGAGGCCGCTAGAAGGTACAAGGTGGTCACCCAGATGGGCAACCAGGGTGCATCTAGCGAGGAGGTGAGGTTGGTCTGCGAGTGGATCTGGGATGGTGCGATAGGTCAGGTCCGCGAGGTGCATGCATGGACCAACAGGCCTGTATGGCCGCAGGGGATAGACCGGCCCCAGGATACGCCACCTGTACCAAGTACACTTGACTGGGACCTGTGGATAGGGCCCTCGCCCATGAGGCCCTATCATCCCACATACCATCCATTCAACTGGAGGGCATGGCAGGACTTTGGCACCGGTGCCTTAGGTGATATGGCATGTCATGTGTTGGACCCAGTGTTTAGGGCATTGAAACTCAGGTATCCGGTGAGTGTCGAGGCCTGCGTCACAACACAGTTCAAGGAGATGTGGAAGGCCTGGAGGAATACCGAGACATATCCCCTCTCGTCTATCGTTCGCTATAAGTTCCCGGCAAGAGAGGGCATGCCTGAGGTGAGAGTCTATTGGTATGACGGTGGTATGATGCCTCCAAGACCTGACGAATTGGAGCCAGGCCGCAGGCTCGGCGACGATGAGGGAGGGGTATTGTTTGTTGGGGACAAGGGAAAGCTTATGACTGGCTGCTATTCAAGGGGGCCTCAGTTGATCCCTTATAGCAGGATGAAGGAGTACAAGAGACCTGAAAAGACCATACCTAGGGTCAATACAAGCCATGAGATGCATTGGGTCCAGTGTTGTAAGGAGGGCAAGATAGATGGGCCATCGTCGCACTTTGAATATGCAGGGCCGTTCACCGAAAGCGTGGTCATGGGCAACCTTGCGATCAGGTTTCCCAACCAGCTCTTGTTATGGGATGGCCAGGCCATGAAGGTGACCAACCTAGAACAGGCCAACGCATTGGTCAATCCGCCATATCGTGAAGGATGGAGTCTATAACATGGAGAAGATAGTACTTGTTGCTGCATTGCTGCTAGGTCATCCGGCAACGGATACCTATGATGGCTGGCGTCTTGCGATCCAGAACTGGACGTTTAATCGCTTTACCTTCTTTGATGCCATTGAGAAGACCTCAGAACTTGGACTGGACTGGATGGAGGCCTATCCAGGACAGCGGCTAAGTAGCCAGGTGCCGAATGTGGTCTTTGATCACAACCTCTCTAGCGAACAAAGGCGGCAGGTCAAGGAGGCCTTGGCGTCTTATGGGATCCGTTTGGTCAACTACGGCGTGGTCTCCATGCCACAGCAGGAGGATCAGTGCAGGCGGATCTTCGATTTTGCCAAGCAGATGGGGATAGAGACCATCATAGCAGAACCTGCACAATCCAGTCTGGATATGTTGGAGCGGCTTTGTCGCGAATACCAGATAAGGCTAGCCATACACAACCATCCGAAGCCCTCACCTTACTGGGATCCAAACACCGTGCTTGCTACCTGTAATGGCAGGAGCACATGGATCGGTGCATGCGCTGATACTGGGCATTGGGTCAGGTCGGGCCTGGATCCATTGGATTGTCTGCGGAGGCTCAAGGGTAGGGTGATATGTGTGCACATGAAGGAGATAGATTCCTCCGCCCAACCGATGTCGGATGTGGTATGGGGAAGGGGGCAGGCAAGGGTCGGTGCACTGTTAAGGGAGCTTCATGCCCAGGGCTTTAAGGGCGTGATCTCCATAGAATATGAGGCCGACTGGGAGGACAACATGGACCAGGTCGCAGGCTGCATTGGTTTCTACAATAGGGTGATGAGGCCTTCTGGTTGGCAGCCGCTTTTTGCAGAGGATCTATCTGATGCAATCCTTGCAAAACCTGGTGGCTGGCAGATGGTTGGTAACGTGCTGTACAAGAGGGCAGGTGGCGATATCTGGACCAAGGCCACATATGGCAATTTCATCCTGGATCTCCAATTCAAGACGGAAAAGGGTACTAATAGCGGTGTGTTCTTAAGGGCACAGAAACCCGAGTGGTTGCCTTGGCCTGAGGTCCAGATACAGGATGAGCCCCCAGGCCAGCAGATGGATAGGCACAGTTGTGGTGGGATCTATGACATCATTGCACCATCCAGCAATGCAGCCAGGCCTGCTGGCCAGTGGAATCGCATGACCATCACTGCCGACGGTCCGTTCGTCAGCGTGGTCCTAAATGGCAGGAAGGTGGTCGATATGAACCTCAATGACTGGACCGAGCCGAAGCGGAACCCTGATGGCAGCCCTAATAAGTTTGACGTGGCGTACAAGGACCTGCCAAGGGTTGGGATGATAGGCCTGCAGGACCACCAGACGCCGATTACCTTCAGGAATCTTAGGATCAGACCTTTACCTTGATGCAGGGGCCAAGATGAGCGAGCCTATGCACAGAAGAGCATTTCTACGTACCACCGCAGCGGTAGGGGCAGGCATGATGATAGCCCCTGGGATGTTTGCGGCCGAGACCAGGCCCAGGGCAAGGGATCCGATCCATGTGGGACTGATCGGGGCTGGGGCACAAGGCCAGGTACTGATGGATGCGATCATCAAGATCAGCAAGGAGAGTCCTGTGCTTATCAGGGCGGTCTGCGATATCTGGGAGCCACACAGGACCAGGGTTTCGAGGACACTCAATGCCTATAAGGCCTTGGGCCACAGGGGCAATGCGTATGTGGACTATCAGGAGATGCTCGACAAGGAGACCGATCTTGACGCGGTGATCGTTGCTACGCCGGACTTCTGGCATGCAGAGCATACCATTGCCGCGTTAAAGAAGGGCCTGCATGTGTATTGCGAGAAGGAGATGTCCAATACCATCGAAGGGGCAAGGCAGATGGTCCTGGCCGCAAGGCAGTCTGGCAGGCTCCTGCAGATCGGTCACCAGAGGCGTAGCAATCCCAGGTATATCTTCTGTTACAACTACATCATCAACCAGACAAGGATGCTAGGTAGGATCACCACCATAAATGGCCAGTGGAATCGATCCCGCAGTGCATGTGAGGACCTGGGTTGGCCAGAGGGGACGGAACTGCCGGAGGAGGTTTTGCACAGATATGGCTTTGCCTCCATGCACCAATTCAGGAACTGGCGTTGGTACAAAGGGCTTGGAGGCGGTCCCATAGTTGACCTTGGTTCGCATCAGATCGACATATACAACTGGTTCCTCGGCGTGCCGCCGCGTGCAGTGATCGCTAGCGGAGGGACCGACTACTGGACGGATCACCAGTGGTACGACAACGTGATCGCCATATATGAATACCAGACCCAAGAGGGGGTTGTGAGGGCGACATATCAGACCCTGACTACAAACAGCAATGGTGGCTACTTCGAGCAATTCATGGGCGATAGGGCCACACTTGACCTCTCGGAATCTGGCAGATGTGCGGTCTACAGGGAGACTTGGGTGCCTGAAAAGGAATGGTACCCATATGAGGACTTAAGACTTATCAAGAGGGAGGCAGGATTGGATCAGCCACAGGAGCTCAAGAGCATCCTCGATGTCCGTAGCTCGCCCAAGCCACCGAAATACAACATACTTGTGGATATGAATAAGCCCTATCATCAGCCCCACCTGGAGAACTTCTTCGAGGCCATCAGGGGAAATGAACCTCTCAACTGCCCGCCAGAGGTCGCCTTTGAGACTGCAGTTACGGTCCTGAAGGTCAATGAGGCAGTCGAAACAGGTAGGAGATTGGAGTTCAGGCCGGAGGACTTTGTTGTTTAGGCTGGCATATCTCATAGCCCTTGTCTCGATCTGGCCTGTGTTGGCACAGGACCCAAACGCGCGATCTGAGCCTAATACAGTCGGTATGCTCATAGGTGATATCTGGACAGGCTCATTGGCCAGGCCTGCCCACCGGATCGATTTGTATGACGAGAAGGGATTTAGGATCTTCCCTGGTGTGAATTTTGACCAGCCCTTCTCCTGCACGATCACATGCGGGATATGTCATGATGTGCAACGCATAGCTAATGGCTGGCACTTCTCTGGAGGGCTTGATGCAAACGATCCTGGCAGGCCAGGTGAACCGTGGATCTATTGGGATTGCCCCACTGGCACGCAGATCCCATTATCATACCGCCGTTGGCCAGGTACATTCGAGCCAAACCAGTTGGTGCTTTCGGAATGGTGGTTTGTCAGGGCATTTGGTAGGCATATGACAGGTGGCCGCATAGGTACTGTAGGCCAGGCAAGGCCAGATCCCCATGATAGATGGCACCTGTCAGGACAATTGGAGATAAACTGTCTGAGCTGTCATGATGCAGACCCAAGGCATGACCAGTCCCAGTTTGGCCGTCAGATCGCCATGCATAATTATCGCTGGGCAACCACAGCCACATCTGCATTGGCTGTCGTCGATGGTGCGGTCTCTGACCTGCCTGACACATGGCAGCCCTCTGATAATGGTCAGTTGCCGAAGGTCGTGTACAATACGGACCAATTCATGGCAGACAATAAGGTTACATTCCAGATAACCAGGCAGATACCGGATGAAAGATGCCTGTTTTGTCATTCGGTACAACTGGCAGGTGCAACCTCTGCTAATAGGAGCTTGGATGTACATATTGCTGCTGGGATGCACTGTGTCGATTGTCACCGCAATGGCCTGGACCATCAGATCAGCCGTGGCTACGTAGAGGAAGGCAACCAGCCTGGCCCGCTAACCTGCGAGGGTTGTCATATGGGCAGGGATTCATCGGGGATGTCTCTGACCGGTCTTAATGCCCCTTATCCTAGGCACAAAGGCATACCGCAGGTGCACTTTGAGAAGCTCTCATGCACCGCCTGTCATAGCGGGCCATTGCCCAGCAAGACCGCCAGGCTGACCAAGACCTCCAAGGCCCATGCACTTGGTACCCCGTGGGCCAATGCCTCTGCCAAGACCCTGCCGCATATCCTGATGCCCGTATACGCCAAGGCCTTTGACGGCAAGATCAGCCCTCACAGGCTTATATGGCCATCATATTGGGCGATCATTGATGGCGAGGTTGTCAGGCCCATAAGACCTGAGGTGGTCAGGGATGTGGCGGGCCGGCTGTTGGCACATCCATTACAGATCGCTATTCCAGATTGGCCAGACATGGACCTGGAACAGGTCAGACAGGTACTGCTTGCACTGCAGCAGGCCGGTTTCTCGCAGGCTGCATACGTCAGTGGCGGCCGAGTTTATTGTCTTGATGGCGATCAAGTCACATGCCGGGAACACCAGGCAGCCCGGCCATATCTGTGGCCGCTGGCACACGATGTAAGGCCTGCAAGATCTGCACTTGGGGCCGTCAGTTGTCAGGATTGTCACAGTCTGGGATCTGGGTTTTTGTTTGGAAAGGTACCTGTGGACGGCCCATTGGCAGAAAAGGATCAGGCAGTGCCAATGCTGGCATTCACAGGCCTGGCACCCACGTATACCGGGCTGTTTGCATGGACCTTTGTGTTTAGGCCCTATCTGAAGGTCGCCGTGATCGGTGCATCCTCACTGATTGCGGCGATTGCGGTTGTATTCTTATTGCGGGCCATATATGTGTTTTCCAAGGCAGTCCAGGCCAGGGATGCTGGACCTGCAGGAAAGGACAAGGCCTTTAGATGAGCAGCTTTGTAAAGATCACGCTGATCTGGGTGGTTCTAGTCTTGGTCGGTGTATGGCTACATGCCGTCATAGCATCGCCAAGGCGCAAAGGCCCATTGTGGCTCAAGATAAGGACCATCCGCCTGTTGATAGGTTCTGTGGGGCTCTTGCTGCCAAGGCGGGGTACTTCGATCGTAACATGGCTAGCCAGGCTTGCAGCAAGCGTCATGGCGATCTGTGTGGTGGTCTTGGCAATAACAGGTTTTTTGCCTGCCCTGCAGGGTCAGAGGCTGAGCGGCTATCTATTGCTGATACATGTCAGTTGTGGTCCGGTGCTGGTCGCTGCTGCAACCTTCTGGTTTCTGGTCAGGGCAGCGAGGTTCTCATTTGGCCAATCTGACCTGGACGCAAT
>JARYLO010000061.1 GCA_029907605.1 Sedimentisphaerales bacterium | reverse complement strand
CAGCGAGGAACTCAGGCGGATCGGTCAAAACATCGCAAGGCTAGTAGAGGATGGGAGCACCATAGAATGCGGCATAGGCGCAATCCCACAGATGATGGCCGAGTACCTGGTAGAGAAGAAGGACCTCGGGGTCCACACAGAGATGTTCGGGGATTGGATCATAGACCTGGTGGAGTGTGGTGCGATCACCTGTGCCAAGAAGACCCTCAATCGCGGCAAGGTGGTTGCAAGCTTCTGTATGGGCTCCAAGAGGCTCTACCAGTACATAGACAACAATCCATTCTTTGAGTTCTATCCAAGTGAATACGTCAATGATCCCTACATAATCAGCCAGCATGAGAAGATGGTCGCCATTAATGGCGCACTGGAGATAGATCTTACAGGGCAGGTCTGCGCAGACTCGCTGGGCTATAAGTTCTACAGCGGTATAGGTGGGCAGGTGGACTTTATACGGGGGGCGGCCAGGAGCAGGGGAGGCAAGCCCATCATCGCGCTGCCGTCTACTGCAAAGGACGGGCAGGTCAGCAGGATCGTCCCTTGCTTGACCGAAGGGGCAGGAGTGGTCACCACAAGGGCAGATGTCCACTATGTGGTCACCGAATACGGTATTGCATATCTGCACGGCAAGAGCATAAGGCAACGTGCTATGTCCCTGATAAGTATTGCCCACCCCAAGTTCAGGCCGCAGTTGATAGAGGCGGCAAGGAAGATGGGCTACCTGCCAGAAGGCCATGTCCAGTTGGATACGGCCACAGTCACCTATCCCGAAGACCTGGAGTTCTATGACACCTTGCACGACGGCACGCAGATATTCTTTAGACCCGTAAGGCCTACGGATGCGGCTGGACTATCAGAGATGTTCTACTCGCTCAGCCCCTCATCCCTGCAGAGGCGTTTCATGACCAGTACCATGAGATTCCCGCAGCGGGATATCCAGCAACTGACCAACGTCGATTACAAGAACAACGTGGCGATAGTAGGTACCGTGCCTGGGGTCTCAGGCGACCAGATCGTGGCCATCGCACAGTATTTCCTGGACCCAAAGACACAGGCGGCTGAGGTGGCGTTCTTGGTCCAGGATGAGTGGCAGCAGAAGGGGATGGGAACGCTGCTATTGAGATACCTGACCAGGATTGCCAAGCAGCGTGGAGTAAAGAGGTTCTACGCCAAGGTCCTTCCCACCAACAAACCTATGCTTGCCGTGTTCCACAACTCCGGTTACAAGATAAACACCGAGTTTGATGGCGACGTCTACCATATAAGTTACGACCTATAGCTAAAAAGACCCGATGGGTCGGCCGATACTCTTGGGGTGAACTATGACTGACCACTCAGAGGGCCAGGAAACAACACCCGTTGCTGCAGACCGTCCGCAAGCCAAGATCGGCCAGGAGGCGGTGCTGCCGCCTGTCAGCGACAATCAACAGGTCGGGATCTTGATGGCAAGGCTCTTGGTGGCCCAGTGCTCCATCTGTCATGTGAGGGTGGGGGCAGTCTTTGCTATAGGACCTGATGGCTCGATAAACCTCTTGGCCGCATGTCCTAGCCCTGACACAGACCGGCACCTACTGCAGTGGTTTCAGTGGTCAGGCCAGGCGGTGCAGAAGGTACTGACGGATCCAAACAGGCCTTCTGGGCCTTGGCAGGTATTGGTACAACCTGCCTCAGATCTGCAGTACAAGATGGCCGCGATCCTGATCTCTATGGACCTACCTCAAGTGGGCCGGTTCGTAGAGACATTCGCCATACCGGATGGTCCTGATGGACAGTTGTTGCAAGGAAGGCTGGTTCAGCTAGTACGCATGGTCGAGGCCTATGACCAGCAGATTGCCACACAGGGTCCAGCCATGCGCCTGCAGATAGTAGGTTCTGCCTTGAAGGTCCTGACCGCCCTACAGAAGCAGACCCACTTTGTCGCTGCTGCAATGGAGTTCTGCAACCAACTGGCCACAGGGTGGTGCTGTGATCGCGTCAGCCTCGGGGTGCTATCTGGAAGGATGGTGAAGGCAAAGGCCATAAGCCATGTAGAGCGTTTCAACCGCAAGACCAGGCAGATACAGTTGATAGAGGCTGCTATGGAGGAGGCCATAGACCAGGACGCCGTGGTCTTGTGGCCTGTCAGTCAGGATACGCACGTCATCAGTAGGGCGACAGCCGAGCTGGCTCAGGCTACTAGCGCAAAGGGCCTGGTAGTGATACCATTGCTTGAAGGGCAGCAGGGATTGGCGATCGTATTGGAAAGGTCCAGTACGTTTGATGACAAGGCCTTGGAGGCGATCAAGCTGGCCTGTCAGCTATGTGGGCCGATCCTATTGCGATTGTGGACCCAGGGTCGCTGGTTTGGCGTTAGGCTGGTACATAAGATCAAGGCTTGGGCATCCTTGCTGGTTGGCCCGACCTACACATGGGCCAAGTTGGCAGCGTGTATCGTGACCATCGCATTGGCATGGACGGTGTTTGGCAAAGGGGTCTATAGGGTCCACGCACCCTTTGTCCTCTCTGCAGAGCTTTTGCAGGGGATATGTGCACCATTTGATGGCTATCTCAAGCAGGTATATGTGGAGGTAGGCCAGGCCGTGGAGTCCAATAAGACCGTGCTTGCCGAACTGGATACAGCGGAGCTGAAACTCCAGTTGGCCTCAGCAAAGGCGGAGCTTGCCTCTTATCTTAAGCAGGTCGATGCATACATGAGGGATGGCCAGACAGCAAAGGCCCAGGTCTCGCAGGCAGGTGCAGACGAGGTCCAGGCCCAGATCGACCTGATAGAGCACATGATACGTAAGGCCACCCTTGTCAGTCCTACAGATGGGACCATAGTAAAGGGAGACCTGAAGAAGCAGATAGGCAGCCCTGTCAAGACAGGGCAGGTCCTGTTCGAGGTTACCCCACTCGAGACACTATATGCAGAGCTGCTGGTCCCTGAGGATCAGATCCTGGACCTGAAGATCGGCCAGGAGGGGGCCTTGGCTACTGCAAGCTTTCCTGGTCAAAGGTTGCCTATAAGGGTCGAGCGTATAAACCCGATGGCCGAGGTGGTCAATGGTCGCAACGTCTTCAGGGTCAGGGCCACCCTTTTACAGACAAGGCAATGGCTGCGTCCAGGCATGGAGGGACTGGCCAAGGTGACCATAGATAGGCGGCCATACTTGTGGATCTGGACCCGCAAGCTGGTTAACTGGCTGAGGATGAGATTGTGGATATAGAGGTGCCTTAGATCCAGGCCCTATGCCATTAGAACGCCCAACATTTCATGAAGCGTGGTACCGGGTGGCTGACCTGAAGGCCAGGCTTTCCACGATGGTCCGCGTCTCTAGACAGACCTACAGAGGCCAGGTCTGGTATGTACTGGAGAACGTCTCGAGCAATGAGTATTTCAGGCTCAATAGGGGTGCATACTGGTTTGTGGCATTATTGGATGGCCGAAGGACCGTTGCTCAGGCATGGGAGCTGTGTAACCAGAGGCTTGCTGATGAGGCTCCTACACAGGGTGAGGCCATCCAGATCCTCGGCATGCTCTATGCCAATGGCCTGCTGTACGCTGAGGTACCGCCTGATACGCAGGTACTTTTTAAGCGTTATAAGCAGCGGATCAGCAGACAGGTTCAGGGCACGTTGATGTCGCTGCTCTATCTGAAAGTACCGCTATTGGACCCGGATCCGATCCTAGAGAGGTGGACCCCGATCGTAGGCCGCCTCTTTACGCCTTTGGGACTGGTTGCATGGTTGATACTCGTCTCTATTGGGCTCTGGACGGCGGTAGGAGAGATGGCAGAGCTGGTGGCCTCCTCAAGGGAGGTCCTGTCGTTTCCTAACCTTCCCTTGCTCTACCTGGCCGTAGTGGTGGCAAAGGTGATCCATGAGTTCAGCCATGCCTTTGCCTGCAAGTGGTTTGGCCGGGCCAATCCCAGCGGCGGGCAGGTCCATTCGATGGGGGTGATGTTCCTTGTCTTTGTACCTGTACCTTATGTAGATACCTCCAGCGCGTGGGTATTTCGCAATAGGTGGCACCGGGCAGTGGTGGGTATGGCAGGGGTATTGGCAGAACTGGCAATAGCGTCCACTGCTGCTGTGACATGGGTGCACCTTTCTCCAGGTGTTTTTAAGGCCGTTTGCTATAACCTGATGTTTGTTGCCAGTGCATCCACTATCCTATTCAATGGCAATCCCCTGCTGCGTTTCGATGCGTATTATGTGCTGTCGGACCTGCTGGAGATTCCCAATCTGGGCCAGAGGGCAAATGCCTATCTGGGCTATCTAGTAAGGCGGTATCTTTGGGCCATAAGGCCTATTGAGTCGGTTGCATATTCTGCCTCTGAGGCGGTATGGCTGATCTTCTACGGCATAAGCTCCTTTGTCTATAGGGTCTACATATTCATCCGGATTATACTGTTCATGAACAGCAGGTTGCCTCAGGGCCTTTGGTTCATAATCCCTGTCATGGCAGCATCTGGACTGGCTGGCTGGGTCTTGGTTCCTGCTGGCAGGTTCATCAAGTACCTGCTTACCAGCGGTGAGCTTGCCAAGCGCAGGGCATGGGCGATCGTATCCAGTCTCAGTATGATCTGTGCAATCTTGGTGCTAATTGGGCTGGTGAGGGTCTCGGACCCTTGGCCGATAGATGGGATAATAGAGCCAAATAGGCAGGCAGTTGTCTATACCCTGGCGGATGGCTTTGTGCAGGAATACCTTCCCTCTGGTCTGGACGTCCAACCTACAGAGGGCGTAATAGTAAGGGCGGTCAACCCACAGCTTGAATCGCAGAAAGGGCAATTGTATGCCCAGTTGAGGCGACTGCAGGTCCAAAGGCAGATCGCTCAGACAGAGGAGGTTGCACTAGTCCAGATACTGGACGAACAGATTCAGGCCGTTGAGGAGCAGATCCAACGGGTAGAAACAGACCTTGCAAATCTTGAATTGAGGCCACCTGTGCCAGGGACGTGGATCAGTCCTGACATCGACAAGATCCGCGGCCTTTACCTCCAACGTGGTCAGCAGATCGGGCAGGTGGCAAGCCTCGACGATCTAGTAGTCCGTGCCACTGCAGGCCAGGATGTGGCGGCCATGATCGTCCAGCAGGCTGATAGAACCGTCCAGATCAGGCCTAGGGGATATCCGCAATACCTGCTGGAGGGCAACCTGGCGCAGATCTGGCCTGCAGGGCTGACCAGCCTGCCATCTGCTGCCATGGGCATGAGGGCTGGTGGCAAGATCCCAGTACGGCCAGACGACCCAAATGGGATTGTGGCGGCGGAGCGGGTCTTCCAGGTCCTGATCGAGCCTGTAGGTCAATGGCCGCAGGTCCTCAGGCCTGGCCACCGTGTAGTGGTGCGGATCTACATGAGGCCCAAGCCGCTAATAGCCCGTTGGTGGACCAGGGCCTTGCAGGTCTTTCAGAAGAGGTTCCAGATCTGATGAGGGATCCAAGGCCAGCCTGGGCAAGCGGTGCAAAGGGCCAGATCCCACAAGGCCTCGATGGACTGTGGGCAAGAGGACTGGGGGTCATTGCCGCCTTGAGGCTCACAAGAAACCGCCTTCTAAGGCATACCAAGTGCGTGCTTGCCCTGGAACAAAGGTATAACTCCATGACCGATGCCAGGCTGCGGCAAGAGATAGAGGATCTGCGTGTGGCATTCCGCCTTGGCAGAGACACCTATGAAGATTGGTACAAGGCCTTTGCTATCCTCAGGGAGGTGGCCTGGCGGCAGATAGGGCAGTTGCCATATCCTGTGCAGGTGATGGGTGGATGGGCCATAGCAAGTGGGGCAGTGGCAGAGATGGCTACTGGTGAGGGCAAGACCCTCACTGCCACCATGCCTGCCACCATTGCCGGTTGGCGAGGCAGGGGCTGCCATATAGTCACGGTTAACGATTATCTGGCCAGGCGGGATGCGGAGTGGATGGAACCGATCTATAGATTCTGCGGCCTCCAGGTCGGGTATATCGAACAAGGGATGGGACCTGCAGACCGGCGGGCAGCATACGCCGCAGACATAACGTATTGCACCAACAAGGAGGTCTGTGCAGATTTCCTGAGAGATAGGCTCCTGCTTGCAAGCAAAGGTGGCCAGCCTTCATGGTTGGAGGCCTTGCTTGGTGGCAAGGGGTCGGATGGTCGGCTGGTCCAACGCGGCCTGTATCAGGCGATCGTAGATGAGGCCGACTCAGTGCTCATAGACGAGGCGGTTACACCATTGATCATATCCTCTGATACCGGCGACAGCCAGCAGGTAGAGGCATTCCGTCAGGCCGCAGACCTGGTCTGTTCGCTGAGCAAGGGCCTGCACTATCAGGTCGACATGGAACAGCAGGACGTGGAGCTGACTGATGAGGGGATCTGGAGATTGCAGGAGTTGACCGCCGGATGGGGTGGGATCTGGCGGATAGGAAGGTGCAGGAATGAGCTGGCAGTAAAGGCCCTACTGGCAAAGGAGATCTACGGCCGTGACAAGCAGTACATCGTAGATCAAGACAAGGTGGTGATAGTGGACGACTTTACCGGTAGGCTCATGCCAGACCGCCAATGGAGGGATGGACTACATCAGGCAGTGGAGGCAAAGGAAAGGCTCGAGGTCACTGCCCCAAAGGAGACCCTGGCCAGGATCAGCTTCCAAAGGTTCTTTAGACTCTACAGGTCGCTGGCTGGTATGACAGGAACGGCCAGGGAGGCGGTTGGAGAGTTCTGGCTCATATATGGCCTACCTGTGGCGGTCATACCACCTAATAGGCCTTGCATCCGCCAGTACTGGCCTGATGTGGTCCTGACCACCGAGCAGGCAAAATGGGCCTGGATCGTCCGTGAGATCGCGAAGCTCAACAAGATAGGCAGGCCAGTACTGGTCGGTACAAGGACCATAAGGTCAAGTGAGTTCCTCAGCAACCTGCTTGCAAAAGAGGGTATCCGGTGCCAGGTCTTGAATGCAATAAGGCATAAGGAGGAGGCCCAGATCGTCTCTGCAGCCGGGCAGCTGGGTCAGGTGACCATAGCCACCAACATGGCAGGTCGGGGCACGGACATAAAGCTTGGAAGGGGGGTCCCTGATCTAGGGGGTTTGCATGTGATTGCTGCAGAACGGAACGAATCTGGCCGCATAGATAGGCAGTTGTTTGGTAGGTGTGCAAGGCAGGGTGATCCAGGCTCATGTCAGGCGATCATCAGCCTGGAGGATGAGCTTTTTGTGAGGTATGCTTCAAGGCTGAGCTCCTTTGTGAAACTCCGCTATGGTCCTACAGACCGCAACATTGCATCGCCGCTTACCAGTACCCTTGTGGCCCTTGCCCAGTCCACTGCCCAGAGGCGTGCCTATCGCCTTCGCAAGGCGGTCATACGCATGGATCACTGGCTGGATGAGCAGCTTAGTTTTGCTGCAGAATACCTCTGATCCCAATGGTCCGCTTGAAGGATGGCACGTCGGCACATATAATCCCGACATGGCCAAAAGGACTGCGGTGTTCGTATACTGTCCACAGTTGGAACAATACCCTTATCCGCCGGAGCACCCTTTTAAGACCGATCGTGCACAGAAGGCTAGGCAGATCATAAGGTCTATGGGATGGCTCGACGGACCTGGGATCAAGGAGGTCCATCCTAGACCTGCCAGCAGGATTGCACTGAGGAAGTTTCATACTGCAAGATACCTGCATGTACTGAAGTCTGCCTCTGGCGGGAAGTGGGATGGCCAGGCCCTGACCATGGGGATCGGCACCTCTGACTGCCCTGTGTTCGGCGGGATGTTCGAGCATGCGGTCTGGGCTGCAGGTGCAACATTGATGGCGGTAAAGGCCATACTGACCGGGCAGGCACAGGTTGCATTCAATCCTCATGGCGGTTTCCATCATGCCCACCCAGAAAGGGCCTCAGGTTTTTGCTATATCAATGACGTCTGCCTTGCCTGCCAGGTATTGGCAGAGGCAGGAAGGCGTGTCTTCTACCTAGACCTCGACGTACACTATGGCGATGGTGTAGCTCAGTTCTTCTATGATAGATCAGACGTCCTGACCTGCTCCTTGCATGAGGATCCACGTGTTCTGTTTCCAGGTACTGGTTTTGTAGAAGAGATTGGAGAAGGGCCAGGCAAGGGCTTTTGTGTGAATATCCCTCTACCGGTCGGCACATACGACATGGTCTATCTGAATGCCTTTGAGTGCGTTGTGCTGCCGATTGCAAAGGCATTTGATCCTGACGTATTTGTCATAGAGTTGGGTGCCGATGCATTGGCAGGTGACCCGCTGGCACACCTGCAGTTGACCAACAACGTGTATGCCGACGTCCTTGCACGTATCATCGCCCTTGGCAAGCCCATTGTCATGACAGGTGGTGGTGGCTACCACGTGGACAATACTGCAAGGGCCTGGGCATTGGCTTGGGGAGTGGTCACTGGGCAGGACAGCGGCGCTGATCAGAATGCCGGTCTTGGGGGTGTGATGCTTGGCAGTCCTGATTGGGCTGGTGGATTGCGAGATAGGGAATTGCCTGTCAGTGAACAGCAGCGTCAGGTGGTCTCTGGGGCACTTAATGCTACCATAAAGCAGGTCAAGAGGCTGATCTTTCCGTTACATGGGCTCGCTGCAGATTGATCTTGGTTGGACCCCATTACAATGGCAACGATAGCATTCGAAAGGAGAAACGATGAAGATTAGTGCTCGAGCTAAGGCAGTCCCTCCATCACCAACGCTGGCCGTAACCGCAAAGGCAGCAGAGTTGCGGGCAAAGGGTGTTGATGTAATTGGTTTTGGGGCTGGAGAACCGGATTTTGATACGCCGGATTATATCAAGCAGGCGGCCATAAAGGCCTTGCAGGAAGGCAAGACCAAGTATACCCCTACAGTTGGCATCCCAGAACTGAGGAAGGCCATAGCCGACAAGCTAAGGCGTGAGAACAACCTCGATTATACCCCTGAGCAGATAGTGGTAAATGTCGGGGGTAAACACTCGGTTTATCAGGCGATCCAGGCGGTAGTGGACCCTGGGGATGAGGTCCTCTTGCCAACGCCATATTGGGTCACCTACCCTGAGGCCATCAAATTGGCTGGTGGTCAGGTCAAGGTGATCCAGACCGATCGCAAGAATGATTACAAGGTCACACCTGAGCAACTGGCAGGGGCGATCACCGACAAGACGGTGATGTTCATACTCAATTCGCCTAACAACCCCGGAGGTTTTACCTATACACCTTCTGAGCTGGCGGCCCTTGCCAAGGTTCTTGAGGGGACAAAGGTATGGGTCCTTTCGGATGAGATATACGAAAGGCTGGTATATGGTCAGACAAGGTTTGTCAGTTTCGCATCCCTTAGCAAGGACGCATACCAAAGGACGCTTACCATAAATGGCTTCAGCAAGGCATTCTCCATGACCGGATGGAGGTTGGGCTATGTGGCAGGGCCGCTAGAGGTCATAAAGGCCATGGCTAGGCTCCAGGATCACATGACCTCCAACCCTGTGACCTTCGCGCAGTATGCTGCTGTTGCGGCCTTAGGCCCTCAGGCAGATAAGACCATCGAGGCGATGAGGCAGGAGTTTGCCAGGCGTGGCCAGTATATGGCAGAAAGACTCAATAGTATCAAAGGGCTCTATTGCCCACAGCCTACAGGGGCATTCTATTGCTTCCCTGAGGTCTCGGCATACTATGGCAGGACCATCAATGGGGCCAGGATCACCGACAGCATGAGCTTTGCCTCGGCCCTGTTGGAGCAGGCAAGTGTTGCGGTGGTCCCGGGTCTACCCTTTGGCTGTGATCAGAATGTCAGGCTGAGTTTTGCCTGTTCGATGGAGAAGATCAAGGAAGGGATGGATAGGTTGGCCAGATGGCTGGAAGGCTGATCAAGGAAGGGATCGAATCGGACGGATCATCTGCCGTTTTGGATTGGCAGAGGATATTGGCGGCCATTGGATGGCTGGCAATGATCATCTTTGCCCTGCACGCCTGTACACACATGGTAGCTGCAGGTGATACATGGGTGGCAATGGCCTGCGGGAGGCACTTTGTCCACCATGGCGTCAATACCGTAGAGCCATTCAGTGCAAACTCCCACAGGCCTGGCCCCACACCTGAACAGGTGGCCACATGGCCCGCCTGGGCAAGATGGATCACCGATAAGGTCGGGATCGAGACCGTAAGGAGATGGCATCCGACTGGATGGATAAATCAAAACTGGCTTACACACGTGATATTCTATTGGCTGACCACCAGATTCGGTTCTGAACAAGACCCTTGTTTCAATGCCCTTGTGGTCTGGAAGGTGGGCATATACCTGCTTTCAGTTGTCAGCATCTATTGGGCAGGTCGCTTGCTGGGTGCAAATAGGCTCCTGGCAGCAGCCTTTGCCAGCAGTGCGTTGTTCATAGGAAGGTCATTCCTGGACATAAGGCCTGCTGGATTCTCTAACCTCCTGGTTGCAGTATTCGTGCTGATACTGATCCTAGCCACGTACAAACGGATCTGGTACCTTTGGATCCTGGTACCTCTGACCGTCTTTTGGGCCAATGTGCATGGTGGATACATCTATGTGTTCATCATGATGATACAATTCATGTTCTGCCACCTTATTGCCATCCCGTTCAAGAACAGGTTGGTCTCTATTGGTTGGCGTGGCTTGGGCCATGCACTAGCAGTGTATGTGGTAGCATTCGTGGCCATGGTGTTGCTGAATCCGTACCACCTGACCAACCTGACACACACCTTCGAGATAAGCATCAGCAAGCACGCGGAAAGGTGGCGAAATGTCCATGAATGGCATCCTGCATTCGCCTGGGATAATCCTGTCGGCACTGCGATACCTTTTCTGGTCATGTTGATCCTGGCGATACTTGTATTGCTGTCTTGGTTTGGCTCTCATATCTGGCTTGTGGGTTTGACCAGCGAGGTTGGAAGGGCAAAGCGGAGGCCGAGAGGTGCATACATGTGGCCAAAGGTCGATCTGGCGCTGTGGGTCGTGGCAGCCCTGACCATATATATGGCTATACGTTCGCGTAGATTCATCCCCATCGCCGCCTTTGCTGCAAGTCCAATACTTGCTGCCATGGTGGACCAGATCATACGGGCGGTATTGCAGGCCAGATACGTACAGACAACCGGTAAGCCCGATCCTGCAGGTCTGGAAAGGCAGGTCTATGAGCTGGTACCACGTGGACTGATGATAATGATCATCGTAATTGGGGCCTATTTCCTGCCAAGATTGATAGAGGGACTGGTGCCTGCCTCGGATGGCTGGCTTTCCAAGCTTATCGCTTCCTTCTCAGGGTGGTGGTTTGGGGTTGGCAGGCCCAATGTGCCGCTGATATTCCTGGCGGCCTGTGTAGGGATGATCTGGTTCTGGGTCAGTATCAAGGCCGGCGCTGGCCTGGTATTATCCCAGGACAGTAAGGATAGATCAGGCATGGGCCTGTTGGCAAAGGCAGTGGTCAGTGGTTTTGTCCTAGGCTTTGGGTTATGGGCGGGACTGCGGTATAAGACCGTGTATATGGATCCTTGGGCTGCAGACCCGGTCTACACGTCTGTGTTTATGCGTATGACGGCCTCATTCCTTAAGCCGTTTGAGGCCTGCCAATTCATCAGGGCCAACAAGCTTTCTGGCAAGATGATGAACTACTGGACCGAAGGGGGATTCATCGCCTGGGGCCAGGACCCTGATCCGAATACTGGCAAGACACCATTGCAGTTGTTTATGGATGGTAGGGCTCAGGCTGCATACAATGTGAGTGCCTTTGATGAATGGTCATATATCTGGGCCGGTGGCAAGCCAATGGAGGAGATACTGGCCGCGAACCGCAAGGTGGCATCTGATGACTATCGCAAGATAGGGCAGTGGATCAGCGAAGCGATCAGGTCAAGGCATGTCTGGGTTGCCCTGGTCCCAGCGCAGCAGTTTGACAGCATCTTCGCAAGGGGCCTGGAGGCCAGCGGTCAATGGCCGGTGGCCTATCTTGACAACAAGCAGAAGCTTTACGTGGACATAAACAGCCCCCAAGGTCTGGATCTGGTTGAAGGCATCTTGTCTGGCAGGACCGTATTCCCTGACGAATTCCTCAAGGACCTGAACCTAGCATTCCATCTGCTACTATACAGTGCTGATCCTAACGCAAAGACTTCCGGCTTGGAGCATGCGATCAAGGCATATAGGCGCCAGCCTACACCCATGCCAATGTTGTTGATCGTCGGCCCTGCCAGCAGGAATGAACAGTTGCGGCCGGCGATAAAGGCCTTCTGCGAGGACATCTGCAATGATTTTAGGGTCAATCGCGAGAAATACCGCAGGCTACATGGCTATAGGGCCCGCTTGGAGGCGGTCCGTATGGCCAGTGAATGGTTGGCCAGCGTAGCTGCTGGATCAGGTGATCTGGAGGCCGCGCAATCGTATGCCCAGATGGCCGAGCAGTATCGACAGGAACGTGACCTCCTGACGGATATCCAGAGGTGGTGACGTGGTCGATACTTCAAGCCAAGTCTCCAAGTCAGGTCATCAGGATAGGATCAGTATCAGCATCTTCTTTCCATGTTTCAATGAACAGGACAATATCCCAATCGTCATTCGCAGTGCATTAGAGGTACTGGAGATTATTTCTGCAGATTATGAGATTATAATCATTGACGATGGCAGCACCGACAGGACCGCTGAGATTGCCCGCGAGTTGGGCTTGGCAAACCCGCGGATCAGACTTGTACGGCATCCTGCGAACCTTGGGTATGGTGCTGCTCTGAGGTCTGGTTTCCGTACTGCAAGCAAGGACCTAGTATTCTTCACCGATGCAGATGGCCAGTTTGATCTGAGGGACCTACCCAGCTTTCTTGAAGCAATAGGGCAGTACGACGTGGTCTGTGGTTATAGGCTTAGGCGGAGCGATGGGATCATCAGGCGGTTCAATGGCTGGTGCTGGACCCAGCTTGTATGTCTACTGTTTGGCCTGCGGGTCAGGGATGTGGACTGTGCGTTCAAGCTCTTTCGCCGGCATGTTGTGGAGAACATGCAGATGCTTAGCAATGGCGCGCTGATATCAGCCGAGATCCTGGCTAGGGCAACGAAGGCTGGATTCAGGATAGCAGAGTTGCCAGTACGTCATTATCCAAGGAGGGCTGGGCGGCAGACAGGGGCTAATCTGAGGGTGATCATTAGGGCCTTTGTTGAGTTGTGGAGACTTCGCAAGCAGATCCTGGAGGATTAGTCTCTCCCATCATGTCTATGGACCTGCAACCAGAAAAGGTCAACCTCTTTGTATATGGCTCGCTGCGGGATAGTATCATCTTTAGATCTCTCAGTGGCCTAGGTTTTACACGGAGCCGTAAGCGTGTGGATGGCCAGACGCTCTTTGCTGAGCCTGCATTCCTGTCTGGCTACAGGAAGATCAGTCCGGACGGGGTGTACTACTATGCCGTGCCTGCACCTGCCTCTAGGATAGAGGGTCTTGTCATACATGATGTGCCGTTATCGGCCTTTGAGCGGATAGACCTTTATGAGGGCGGGCACTATAGCCGGGATACCATCACCGTTCACACCGCCAACGGCCCAATCAAGGCCCAGGCGTATCTGGTCAGTACTCAGTCCATGGCCAGGCGATTTGGGGACAGGTTCCATGTGAACCTGATCCATGAACTATGGCTGCGAAAGAGGATAGGCAGGTTCATATCCAGGCTGGCCAAGCAGGGGCAGCGATCCGAAGTGGCCGCACTGGAAAAGGCGGCCATCCGGCAGTTGTTAGGTACTGCTGAAAGGGATCTGGTGATAGCGCACTATGGTACAAGTTCCATCAGCGACTACTATGTCCAGAGACAGTTTGAAAGGCCTGTACCGAGCATTGCCCATATTAAGGCGGATCCGCTGGCCAGGCCTTATGCAAGGAACTACCTGAGATTGGTGCTCAAGCAGGTCATGCTCAACGAGCTTGACGATAGGATACAGACCAGATACAGGTTCCAGATCGAGCAGATGTCAGGTTCGGCTCGTTTCTACAAGAGGACGCTGAGCCTCCTGGCAGCCTTGCAGATCATGAATACCCACGACAGGCAGGTTGAAGAGATAGTTGAACGCGGGCTTGACCTGATGCCCATAGAAGGCTCAGACCTGATAGACTATGTCAAGTATGGCATTAGGGCAGGTAGGAGGTTCTTTGAGATAAGGCTCATAAAGGACACGCTGGACTGGATCGCATCCAATAGACAGGGGGGGCTGACACCATTGGGGTTTGAGATGGAGCTGTGCAACCTTGGGCACAAGGCCATCTGCTCGGATGTGTCTACATTGCCTGGTGCGGATCCTATCTACGATGGCTTTCGCTACTTCTTTGACTTTGAATTGGATGTACTTGCATGGCGTCTTGGCGCATATATTGATGATCACAGCGGTTCATTTGAGCGGGCAAGGCGTTGTGGATTCCTGGAGCTCGCCCCAGGCAGGCTCACCATAACAGGGGACCTATCCAGGCCTGCAACGGCAGATCCGTGGGTAGTGAACCAATTGATAAGCCAGCTTGTGCAGTTCTTTGAGGTCAGACCACACAGCCTACACATATCCTTGCAGTTAAGGCAAAGCCAGGTAGGTCAGCAGAAGGTGCTGCCCTTAGGATTTGCGATGTGTCTGCTGGCCCTTGGAGGTGGCCTTGAGGTAAGGCCTGGTGGTGGGTACTGGCTGACGAGGCTGGCGAGGCGGGAGATCGTGCAACCAACCCCTGAAGAGGAATTGGTCTTTGCACGTACTAGCAAGCGTAAGTGGCACTATGGGCTAGAAGAAGGGATAAGGGTGCGTACCACCACATATGTGCAACAATACAAGTTCATCAGGCTCGATGAGAACACCAATTATGAGCCTTTGATCCTGTGCCTGAAGGGCCTGCAGATGGCCTATAATCCGGGGGATTACCTGACTGCCATCCAACTTCGCAATGACCCTGGCCTGAAGAAAGACTACCAAGAGCTGTGCAGATGGGCCTCATCGCCGTATCCTATACCTGGAGGACAGATCGCGGCATTCCTTGAGATTGTCTATGCAGGCCTGTCTAATGAAAGGCACAAAAGGCCAGCCCACAATCTACACTATCTGGACTGGGTGATGAGCAGATTGGCAGAACAGCTTTATGGCTTTAACCGATTGATTGGCCACCAGGCAGGCTAGTTTCGCTCCGTAGGGGGTCTGAGCTGATCCAACTTGGGGGTGGCAGATGTAATCGCCATGCTGGGCTTGACAGTAGGCCTTGCCCTGGCTGCCTTATACAACAGCCTGGCTGCATACGTTGGTTTGGACACGAGCAGCTCCGGTGTATTGTACGATAAGAGGCCGCGGTGATATAGCTGCGGATCTTCTTGTGGCATGACAAAGGGCTTGCCAGGATTGCCGTTTGGGTCCACATGGCAGATCATGATCCTGGTAAATGGCCC
>JARYLO010000060.1 GCA_029907605.1 Sedimentisphaerales bacterium | reverse complement strand
AAGAACCAGAACCACCAGTAGTTGCGCCCCATCCAACAAGATCCCTGCAGCGAAACTGGCGTGCGCATGCGGATTCAAGGGATTGGCTCAGTCATGTTTGTCCAGCAGCCGGAGTGACGCCTTTACCCACTTCGCACAGGTCTGTCGTTACTACCTCTTGCAAGGCCTTGGCCAGTTGCTACTTGATCGGCCTGAGGTGCCTGTGCTGTGTCGGATAAAAAAACACGGGCAGGATGTGGAGAATCAGATAATAGCTGGGCTGAGAGCAGGCAAACCCGGCCCCTAGCTAAGATGTCCACACAAGGTCTGGTATAAGCCAACCCTTTGTATTGCCCGTGGTTTGTGGAAATCCGGGATAAGTACGCGTTTTTGATCAGGGCTGGCTAAGATTTGACCGCTGGCGAACTGGCCTACTGCCGCTGCTGGAGGCCCTTTTCCAGGCGAGACCTGATGGTGGATGGGTGCTCAGCGTTGGAGAGCATGGATTCGTAGGTGATGAGGCCTTGCTGGTAGAGCTCCATCAGGGAGTCGTCCATGGTCCGCATGCCAACCTTGCCGCCAGTCTGCATGACGTTGTATAGAAGATGCAATTGCCTGTCGCGGATGTGCTTTCTGGCTGCATAGTTCATCAAAAGCAGCTCTACCGCCAGGTACCGCTCCCTGCCCGAGGCAGACGGGATCAGTCGCTGGGCGATGATGGCCCTGAGGGAGTTGGCCAATTGCTGGTAGATCTGCGGCTGCTTGCTCTCAGGGAATATGGCAACGATCCTCTCTGCGGTCTGCACGACGCTGGGGGTATGGCAGGTGGCTATCACCAGATGGCCTGTCTCTGCTGCAATAAGGGCGGTCTCTGTGGTTTCCGCATCCCTCATCTCGCCTATGCATATGACGTCTGGATTCTGCCTGAGCACGTGCACCAATGCCTTTGCGAATGACTTGACGTCCAGATAGAGCTCCTGCTGGACGATTATGGCCTTCTTTGGCCTGTGCAGGTATTCTACCGGGTCTTCTATGGTGATGACCTTGCAACGGCGTTCGCTGTTGATCAGGTCGATCATGAATTTCATCGTAGTGGTCTTGCCGCTTCCAGTGGGGCCTGTGATGAGTATTAGGCCACTTTGTAGCCTTGTCAGGTCCTCTATCTCTCTTGGCAGGCGGAGCTGGTCCCGACCCTGTATCACGTCTAGAACAGGCCTGATGGACATCTCTGGGCTTCCTGCGTGTAGGTATACAGCCACGCGGAACCTGCCAAGTTGCGGATCCACTAGGGCAAGGCATAGTTGCCAATCACGCTCAAATGCCTTTCTCTGCTCAGGATTGAGCAAGGCCATGCACATCTCAGATGCCTGCTGCCTTGTCAATGGGGGCCTGTCCACCAAAACGATCTGGCCGTTGATCCTCATCGCAGGTGGGATGCCTGCTACTATGTGGATGTCAGACGCCCCTTCACGCCGGGCAAGTTGCAGGATCTTCTGAAGCTCTGTTGGTATCGGCATGGCCTTCCCTAGGATAGTCGACCGCCTCTTTTCAATCTGGACATCGCCTTCTTGGCAGGTGCAAAGTGAGGATTGATCCTGAGTGCCTGCTGAAGGCTTACCTGTGCCTGGGGAAGCCCCAGGGCCTGCTGGCAGATGGCAAGCTCATACCAGGCCAATGCGGCTGCAGGTACGGCAGTGACCACCTCCTGGAGATACTTGCTGGCCTCAACGTAGGCCTCGATCCTCCTGAGGATCATGCCTGCATAAAGCCTAATGATCGGCAGGTCACCGGCAGCAATCGCTATAGCCTTGCTTATGCAGCCTGTGACCACTGCCTGGCTCTTGTGCATAAAGACCTCAGCCCTTGCCAGCCAGGCCCAGGAGGTGGTCTTTTCCGCTGCTATGGCCTTGTCTGAACATACGAGGGCCTGCTTGAGCTTCGCATCCCTGGCAAGTGCAATTGCCCGCAAGGCCAGCAGGTCTGGGTGGTCAGGGAATAGATCCAGGGCCCTGGCCGCCCAGACCTCGGCCTCCTTGTACTCGCCCAGCTCTATCAGCATCAGGACCTGGCCTGCCCAACCCTCCAGCCTCGTGCGGTCCTGCTCAAGGGCCCTGCTGAATGCCCGCAAGGCCAATTCAAAGTCCCCTGCCAGCCAGTATCGCCTGGCCTCCTGGACGAAGAAATCCGCATCGCGGATCTGGAGGCCTGCATCTAAGGGGCCCTTTGGTCTGGTATCGCCGAACTCTAGCCTAGAGAACCTGTCCATTGCTCCAGCCTTATCCTGCCCCTGCGGGCCAGGGGCCACCATCTCAAAGCCACCTGGCCTACTATCTGCTCGGCCTTGACCCTGCATGCGTTACCGGGCAATCGTGTATCGTTTGGGAGCTGACCTGCGATCCGGTATTGCATGGCCACAAAGTACTCATCCTGATCCAGCCTTACCATGGCCTGCCTGCCTGCAAGCCAAGTTGGTACAGGGTAGAGCTTGGAGTCTAGCTGACTGCCATTGATATAGAATCCATCAGCCCTGACCTCTACTACCTCACCAGGCAGGCCTATGACCTGCCCCAATGCAATCCCACCTGGGCCTGACCTGGCGAGCCCATGGCCGTAAGGCACAGCAAACCGAGACGCCCTTACTGTGACGAGCATGCCACGGACTGGCGGCATAGCGAGCCTGGTAGCTATCAGTACGTCCCCCTCATGGACCTGCAGCACAGGTACCTCGATTGGAGACCTTATGAGAGCAAAGCCTGGGATGAATAACCTTGGGAGGCACAAGTACATGCCAGTAAGCGCCCCTGCCGTGACAAGCACAACGGCCAACCTATCCACATACGTCTTGAGCAAGGGCCAGATCCTGCTAGTTATGATCAGCCAGGCATGTACTGCTGCCGCAAGACCTATGCACCACATGCCGATCGGATGTCCGTAGGACCAAACGCCCACCACAGCCAGCACCAGCCAAACCAGGACCAGCCAAAGCTTGCCAAACCTGCCGGTTATGACAAATGGCAGGCCTGGGATCAGGCCCAAGGCGATGTCTACAAAGATGCCCCCCGCGGAACTGACTGCCTGCTCTACCTTTGGGTCTAGCTGGCCAAACGAGGACCTCAAGACCCTTGAGGCCCTACGAAAGGGCCTTTTCCACCTGGCCATCCTCGGTGGGATTATTGCCACACCTCCATCTGCAATCAGGACCGTCCCGCACCTAAAGCACCGGACCTGATCTGGCATGTTCTCAAATCCACACCTTGGGCACCGCATTGACTAGCCCTTAGCCTGCTGATGCAGGTCTATGCCGGCCTTGGAGTCAGGCTCGTAGTATTCGCTGGTTAGCTGCTGGGACTTGATCTTGCCGACCACCTCAGCCAGCCACTTGGCATATTCCACGCACGCCTTGCCCTTTGCACCCTTGACGTGCACCTTTACCTGCCCATCCTTTGATATGACGATCTCTATCTGGTGCTGGGCCATGACCTAGTCCACGAATCGCCTGACGTTAATCCTTATGGCCTCATCCGCCATGACCTCTTCACTTACGATATGGAAGTTCTTGGCCTTGAGCTCCCGCATGACCTTGTCGTATACAAAGCACTGTGTGACCTTCTGGGCGAACTGCCTGGCGATCTGCTCCAGCTCGGCCTTGGTCATGCCCTTTGCCTCTGCGCAGACAGTGAACCTGCCCCTGTGGTCACGGCTGACGACCAACCTCACATCTCCCTTGGTCAAGATGATCTGCCGGTTGGATTGGAGCTGGCCTGCAATCTGGCTATTGTCTATCTCCAACTCCACCCGTTCGGTCTGCTGCTGAGATTGCGCCGACTTGCCCACCTCCTTTACTGCCTCTTGTACCACAAACCCAAGGGCTGCTGCAGCCCCTGTGACTGCCCCAACGATCGAAGGCCAACTACCCACAATGACCGGCACCAATATGCATACGGTACTCATGATCGTCCTCCACCTACATCTCCAACACACGTCCTTGCTGCCTAGGTTGATACTGACTAGTTGCAGGCCTTGCCCTACCTGCAGCCCATCTGCGCAATTCATCCACCTCTTCGCTCATGGTCTTCGAGAGCGGCACGGTCTGTTGCAGGCTGACGAGGATCCCCTCGGTGGTGACCGGCTGCTTGGCGTAGAAGGCATCGAACATGCCAGCTACTATCGCCTCTTCTATCTCCGCACCGCTGTACCCAATACTAGCTGCAGAGAGCCTATCCAGGTCGAATCCGGCAGGGTCTAGGTTTCGCTTGGCAAGATGGATCCTGAAGATCTCCTTCCTTTCTGCCTCATTCGGCAGATCCACGAAGAAGATCTCATCGAACCTGCCCTTTCTAAGCAGCTCTGGTGGCAACATGCTCACATCATTGGCAGTAGCCACAACGAACACAGGTTTCTTCTTTTCGGATAGCCAGGTCAGGAATGTCCCAAATACACGCGCGGATGTCCCTGCATCAGTGGCTGCCCCGCTGCCCTTTGCACCCCTGAATGCCTTGTCGATCTCATCGACCCATAGGACCACAGGGGCTATAGATTCAGCCACCTGGATGGCCCTGCGTATGTTCTGCTCGGATGAACCTACAAGGCTGCCAAAGACCTTGCCCACATCAAAACGCAACAGCGGCAGACGCCAAAGGTTGCTTATCATCTTTGCAGACAGGCTCTTGCCACATCCCTGCACGCCCAATAGCAACACACCCTTCGGCGCAGGCAGCCCAAACCTCCTGGCCTGTTCTGTAAAGCCGACCGCCCTCTTGAGCAGCCAATCCTTCAACAGGTCCAGACCGCCAACGGACTGCAACGACACATCCGCCTCATAGAACTCCAGCAGGCCGCTCTTGCGGATGATCTGCTTCTTCTCTTGATAGACGACGTCAAGGCCCTTTTCATCCAGGCCCTTGTTCTGTACAAGGGTCTTGGCCAGCACATTCTCCGCCTCTGCGATGGTCAGGCCAAGCAGCCCATCGATGATCTTTGCCTTTATGGTAGGGTTCAGCTCTATCTTTACCTTAGGGTTATCCTTTACCTCTTGGATGACCCGATCCAAGAGGGCAGCCAGGTGCTGCTCATTGGGCAGCTCAAAGTCCAGGATCGTCACCTCCTTCTCAAGGTCTGCAGGCAACTCCAGCAAAGGACTGACCATGACGATGGTCTTGTATGTGCTCTTTAGTGCAAAAGCCACTTCCCGCAGTCGCCTGACCACTGCCATGTTCTGGCCCCTGAGAAAGCCATGCAGGTCCTTGAATACATATAGGGCAGGTTCTGTATCCTCAATAACCTTATCCAACGCGATCAATGGATCCTCAGTCGCAGCGTCCTTGTGCCTGGTGCTAACACAGGCGGTGCCACCAGGTACCAAGCCTGTAGTAATAGACCACTCGAAGACCTTCTTGCCCAACCTGGATGCAATCCTGCAGACCTCCCCCACTACCCTCTGTTCCTCCCAGGAGATCACATAGACAAGCGGATATCTGGCCCTTATCAGGACCTCCAATTCGCTCATCTGGCTGGCAGGCCGCTGTTGTGTGGCCTTTTGGCTAACCCCTGTTGTCTGTTGCGGGTTGGCAACCACCATTGTCCCCTTTGTCCTTGCCGGTAGATCTGTCTACCACCGCCTTTGCCAGGTCCAGTAATGCCTGATCAGGCCCCACTAGGACCAGGCGACCGTCCTTTAGTATACGGATCTCCAGGTCTCCTGGTCTCTTCTTGTAGGGCCTCTGTTTCATTGTATCAACCTCAGACCCAGATCGCTAGCCATACTCTGTGCAAGGGCCAGTTCCTGCGGATCCAGATAGACCGCCGGAGCGGCAGTGCCAACAGCAGGCGGCACGTACGTACCACGGAGGCTCACCATCACGCCAGGTGCCTGCTCTGCCAGCCAGGCCAAGATGGGCCTTACGCAACAATCCATATGGCCTGGCAGTAGGAGATGGCGGACGATCACCGTGCCTGCCGGCCTTGCCTGCAGGATGTTCTGCTTGACCACGCAAAGGTAGTCCGGTACCCCGAGCAATGACATCGCGCACTGGTCGTTGCCACACTTCAGATCCGCCAGGTAGATGTCCACCAGCCCCTTCAAGGCCTCAGCCACCTCGGTGTTGTAGTACATATTGGAATTCCAGACCACGGTTGTGCTTGGATCTATCGTAGCCAGCAACTCCAGCACACCATGCACGCTGACTGCAGGCTCGCCACCCAGTATGTTCAGCGTCCTTGCACCTTGCCTGCGGCGTAGATCCACCGCCGCTGCCAAGGCCTGGATATCCATAACCGGTGCGGCCTGCGGCTGTCTATTCCACTCCTCTACGCTGCAGAAGCTGCACTTGAGGTTGCAGCCTGCAAGGTAGATCTGATGAGAGGGATTTAGCATGGACTCCTCGCCATCAAATAGCATCTCTCGAAATGTCCTGACCCTTGCATCCAGGCCACAGTACCCAATCTGGCAGGCCAGCCTATTGACCTTGCATGCACGAGGGCAAAGCTGGCATGACTGCAGGGATCGGCGGATCTGGCCGGCACGCCTTGCTGCCTTGCTGTGGGCCTTGGGATCCATCTAGTCTAGGTCCACGAATCGGCCAGGTCTGTGGTCACTGTGGCCCCGACCTGGTATAGAGATCCTCTGTATGGACCAGACGATCCTAATGTATATGTAGGCAACTGCCGCACCAAGCACCCATATCAGGCTGATCGGATTGGAGAGGCTCAGGACCACCCCTATGCCGATGAGCATCCATGCGGCAACTGCTGCGTCCATAGGCGGGAAAAGCAGCCTCTTTCCCCTGTGCAAAAGGCCAAGTGCAGCAAGCAATCCAAATACACCTGCTGCAGCACCCATGCCCTGGTAATTGCGGCCACAGATCAGGACCACCAAGGTCCAGATCAGGCCTGTTACCGTGGATGTGACCAACCAGCAGGTAAGCAATGACCTGGTCTTCCATTGTCGCTCCACGGCACTGCCTACCAGCAGGACCGCCATACTGTTCAGTACCACCGATGTTGCACTGCCATCCACCAGCCAGTATGTAAGGACCTGCCATGGTCTGCCGTGCAGTAGGTCGGAGGCCCTCAAGGCAAGCAGGTCGGTGACTCCTGGACCTGCCAGTACAGAAAGGGCCCAACCGCCAACTATCCCTACAAGTAGGATCACCACGCCAGGTGTGAACAACCTGCCCGGATGCGGCACCAATGAGAACTGGCCTTGACCAAGGTACCTGTTCATAAACACCTGCACCCTCACCTTCAGTTAGGTAAAGTATAGGCCGAAACTGTTCCTGGATCAACTGGCAAGGTCGAATTGCCCGCAATAGGGCCTTGGTATTATGATAGATCCAATAGGATGGGAGTAGCTAGTGTGATCAGATTGACCTGCCCTTCATGCAATCAGCGATTGAAGGCCCCTGATAAGGCTGGTGGCAAGAAGGTCAGGTGCCCCAGATGTGGCAGACTCCTGCAGATACCGCAGCAGACCAAGCAATCCGATGCAATGGAATACGCCGGGCCTACTGGTGAACTGAGGCTCCGCAATCCCCCGCCCGGGGAACCACTGCACAAGCCCCAAGTCCCACCTTGGGACCTGCCACCGGTGGAACCACCTCAGGCTCAAGGGCCTATAACTGGACGGCGGGCCTGCCCATGGCCAATAGACATACTGCTCTATCCTGCCAATATGCCTGGTTTGATCAATGGATTGGTCTTCTGGGTCTTTTCCTTACTGACAATGGCGGCCTGGCACTTGCAGCTATTGCCGGGCTATACATGGCTGGTCTTCATGAGCCTGGATCTAGTGCTTGTAATCGGCCTATTCTATTACCTGGCAGCGGTCATAAGGGATAGCGCCTCTGGTAGGACCAGGGCACCTGATAATGTCACCACCTGGCAGGGCCTGGCAGAGGTATGCAAGGATGGACTCAGTATCGCTGCCATCATAGCCCTTGCCGCCCTACCTGCATTCGTTTACGTCATGTGGACCGACCGCTTCGATTCGGTATTCTGGGTGTTGGCTGGCATAGGCGGATGGAACCTGCCCATGTTGATCATGGCAGTGGTACTCTTGGACCTGCCATCTGCATTGAACCCAGGGTATTGGCTTGCCGCGATGATCTGGACCCTGCCTGTGTACACAGCACTGGTGTTGTTCCTGGCCGCTGGGATGGGCCTAGTCTCAGTCCTGGTCTTAGCGGCATTGCGGCATGGTCTATTCCTGCTTGTACCGCCATTGGTCTATTACATACTGGTGATCCTGGCCCACATACTTGGGCGGTTCTATTTCAGGTTCGACAAACGCATAGGCTGGGACGTCTAACCCTGGCATGCACGGGTGATCTTCCTCTTGAGGTCATCTACAAGGGCCTTGAAGGACTGATCCGACCCACAGGCCTGGCCGACCTTTTGGCAGGCATGCATGACGGTGGTGTGGTCCCTTCCACCGAGGTGGGCACCTATCTCCTCAAAGCTATGGTTGGTCAACTCCCTTGCCAGGTACATGCAGATCTGCCTGGGCAGGGTCACGGACTTGTTCCTCCGCTTACCGTTGAGGTCCCCTGGCCGCAGGTTGAAATGTGCAGCCACCACCTCTATGATATCCGAGATCGCGACGGTCCTGACGGCCAACCGCAATTGACACTCCAATGCCCTCCTGGCCAGGTCCACGGTCAATGGCCCTTGTTCGGTCATGGCCAAGGCATAGATGGTGGTCAGGGCCCCCTCTAGTTCACGGATGTTGGCCTGGATGTGTTTGGCTAGATACTCCGCAACGTCGTCGCTGATCTGGAATCCCCGCAACTGCGCCTTACGCTGCAATATCGCCACGCGGGTCTCGAAGGTAGGTGGGTCTATCCTGGCGACAAGCCCCCAATTGAACCTGCTGATCAGCCTCGCCTCCACACCAGGTATCTCGGCAGGCGGTTTGTCTGCGGAAAGGACGATCTGGTTGCCACTATTGTACAAGGCGTTGAAGGTATGGAAGAACTCCTCCTGACTCTGCTCACTATCGCACAGGAATTGGACGTCATCGATGACCAGTAGGTCTGCTGCCCTTATCCTGCACTGGAAGCTCATCATGTCGCCCTGCTGGATCGCCTGGATGAACTGATGTACGAACTCCTCGCATGTCAGCAGCTCTATGACCGCACGATCATTCTCCTGCCTGACCTGATGGGCGATGGCGTGCAGAAGGTGGGTCTTGCCAAGCCCGCTTTGGCCATACAAAAAGAGCGGGTTGTACACCGTACCCAAGGACCTGCTGACCGCCACTGATCCGGCATGTGCCAATCGGTTGCTTGGGCCTACGACAAAGCTATCGAAGGTATAGTCTGGATGCAGCCTTGGACCTGAGCTGACCGGTTGGGCAACCTGGGTGGCATCGTCAATGACCTGGAACTCCACCACAACAAGGTGACCTGTGACCTGTTGGGCGGCCCTGGTGAAGGCATCCTTGCAATAATCCTTTAGGTACTGGACCTGGTCTGGGTCAGAGCAGCCAATACCTAGTGCACCGCCTGAAAGGTAGACCAATCGCAGGTCGTCAAACCACCTCCGTGAATTGGCCGGGTCCAGATGCCTGACCCGTTCGACCACCTTGCCGAGCAGGTTCTGCAGCACGCACCACCCCTTGGTCCTTATATATAACCAACCTCAAACGGCAACTGGCAACAGCTCTGCACTTACTTTCTCCAACCAGGCCGAGACTGTATCTGGCACAGGCCTGATTGTCAAACGAAAACGGCCAGGCCCAGCCGTGCATGGCAATTGGTTGATCTTTGGCCATATCGCGGTAGGATACTATCTATTGGACTGCGTGTCCGGCCAGCATTGATATGCCTTTTGATTCTGCCCAGCCTGTGATAGAACTGAGTCGATTGACCGTCCGCTTTGGCACAAGGCCGATCTTGAAGGGTCTTGATGCAAGGCTATACGGGACCAGCATCGGCCTGCTCGGACCCAATGGCGCAGGCAAGTCCACACTGATCCACACCCTCCTGGGCATGTGTCCGGTTGCAGAGGGCACCGCAAAGGTCATGGGCCACGATATCCGCAAGGAGCAGCGCAGGATCAGGTCCTTTGTAGGTTATATGCCAGAAGGGGATGCATACATTGCGGACATGTCCGCAGTGGCGATGGTAAGGATGATGGGTGAGCTATCAGGCCTGCCTCCAGAGGCTGCATTGGAGAGGGCGCACGAGGTACTGTTCTATGTCGGGCTTGGTGAGGCCAGGTACCGAAGGCTTGGCACCTTCTCGCAAGGCATGCGGCAATTGGCAAAGTTGGCACAGGCGGTCGTGCATGGACCGAGGCTGTTGATCCTGGATGAACCGACTAACGGCCTTGACCCTGCAGCACGCACAAGGATGATCCGCCTGATCCAGCAGATAAGGTCTTCAGGCAAGGTCCATATCCTACTGTGCTCGCACCTGCTGGCAGACGTGGAGCAGATATGTCAGGAGGTGGTGATACTGAAGGACGGCTGGTTGATAGCGGATGTGGACCTCGATGCACAAAGAAGATGCGACAGGCGGTTCCTTGATGTGGAGGTCTGGGATGGGGCCGACCAGTTCGCAGGTGCCATGGCAGGGCTAGGCTGCACTTGCAGCAGCTCTGGTCAGGGCAGGATCTCCATGATCCTGCCAGAAGGGCTGCATCTGCAACAGGTATATCAGACGATCGTGGACCTGGATGTGCCCATAAGACGGCTCAGTTACAGGACCGACAGCCTTGAACAGATCTTCCTGAGGGCAATGGAGTCTGCTGATGGCGGTCTATAAGCAACAATACAGGCCGTATGAGGGGCCAAGGACAAGTCCCATCTGGAGGTTCCTGGTGCCGCTGAGGTACAGTTACGCAAAGATACTTCAGTCCAGACTGTTGGTCCTACTGTTGGCGTTGTGCATGTTCTATCCATGCGCATGCGCAACGATCATCTACCTATCGCACAATAGCCCGGCCCTTGCAGCCCTGAGGTTGAGGTCTGGCATCCTGCCCCAGGTCGATGGCCGATTCTTCTACTTCTTCTGCACGGTACAAGGGTCTCTGGCATTTGTGCTGACCGCCTTGATCGGACCAGGGCTTGTCTGGCCGGACCTGGCCAATGGGGCACTGGCCCTGTATCTAAGCAGGCCGTTTGCACGCCTGGAGTATGTGGCTAGCAAGATGACGATCCTGGTCCTGCTGCTGTCGACCATCACCTGGCTTCCAGGGCTGGTACTGTTCGCGATCCAGGCAGGCTGTGTGGGTTGGGATTGGGCCGTGGATAATGCCTGGCTAGCAGGGGCGATCCTGGTGGCATCCATAGTGTGGATAGTCGTGCTTTCATTGATCGGCCTGGCACTATCGGCTTGGGTCAGGTGGCGGACTGCAGCAGGCGTGGCGGTATTGGCCGTATACTTCGTTGGGGCAGGCCTTGGCCGTGCTATAAACAACATCTGGCAGACCAGATATGGCTACTTGATAGACCTCGGCGAGGTGATGAACACGGTGTGGGCAGGCCTGTTTAGGTACTATCGGGGCCCAGGTTTGTCACCGGTCCATGCATGGCTTATGCTGCTACTGGTCTGCCTGGTCTGCATCAAGGCCCTGGCCAGCAAGGTCCGCGGCCTCGAGGTGGTAAGATGAGCCACGACCTGGTCGTGCTGGAGGACGTGTGCCGCTTCTATGGCGAGGTGCTCGGGGTCAACCATATCAACCTCTCGATAGGTCCTGGTATCACCAGCCTGGTAGGACCCAATGGTTCTGGCAAGACCACGCTCCTGAGCCTGATTGCAGGCCTGATCAGACCTAGCAAGGGTCGCATAAGCGTACTGGGCTACAGGCCGGATCAACCCCAGCAATTGATGCGTATCTTGGGCTACGCCACCCAGTTTGATTCATTCCCCATGGGCCTTACGGGTCTTGGGCTGATCTATTCATTGCTCCGCATGTCCGGCTATCCACATAGTGATTGCCGCAAGATGGCAAACCAGGCCCTGGAACAGGTGGGGCTCGTGCAGGATTCCCATAGAAGGATCGGTGCCTACAGTAAGGGGATGAAACAGAGGCTGAAGCTGGCATGTGCGATCGCCCACCAGCCACAGGTCCTGCTGTTGGATGAACCATTGAACGGCCTAGATCCGCTTATCAGGGCCACGATCATACAGATGCTAAGGCGATTAGGTCGTGAAGGAAGGCATGTGATCATCTCCAGCCATGTACTGAACGAGGTGGAGATGATCTCTGACCAGGTGGTGTTACTGAGCGGCGGTTACGTGGCCGCAGAAGGGCCTATCCACACCGTTCGCACGGAGATAAAGGATCAGCCAATGGAGTTCCTCATCCAGTGCGATAAGCCCAGGCTCTTGGCCTGCTCCATATTCCAGCATGACCACGTTGTGGAGGCACGGCTGCTGCCTGAGGATCAAGGCCTGCTGGTCAAGACCCGCGACGCAAATCAATTCTGCAGGACCATCTGTCGCTTGGCCCTCGGTCAGGTCCAGATCCATGGGATCATCCCTACTGACGACAACGTCAGGTCTATCTACGAATACCTGGTCGGCAACCAGGAGGCCAGCAAATGACCGGTCTATTGCGCAGGCAACTGTGGGGCATCATGCGTTTGGAGATAAGGAGGCTGTTCCTTTCAAGGATGAGCCTTGTTGTGTACCTACTGGCCTTTGCACCTGCAATACTGCTGATCGGACATGCAACCTTTGAGACGCGATATCGCCAGAGGCTTAGGTCGATCGCCAAGACACACAAGCCGCTGGCAGGCCTGGATCAGGTCTATCCAGGCATGAGCATGCAACAGGTGGTGGAGAGGCTGGGAAGACCGTATGCCCAGCGGTTTGGTCGAAGAGGCAGTCCTACGGTCTTCTATCAATACACCGATGGCACTACCAACCTGACGGTCGTATTCATGCAAGGTTACGTTTGGCGATTGTTGTACAGGGAACCAACGAGCCTGCCGGAATACCTCAGGCTACTGTCAGGCATATTCAACCTGTACTATCTCCGCCTGGGGATATTTTTCGGGGCGGTATGGGTCTTTGCCAGCTTGTTTAGGGGGCAAATCCTTGACAAGACCATCCACTACTATCTGCTTTGCCCGGTCAGACGGGAGGTATTGATGGCAGGTAAGTACCTGGCAGGCCTGCTCTCGATGATCCTGGTATTTGACCTGGGTGTGCTGTTTCAATGGATAGGTACCCTGTGGCTGTTCGACAAGGCCACCCTTGCTGGCTATCTGGACCAGTCCAGCCTCCGCCAGCTACTTACTTGCGTGGCTGTGACCGCCCTGGGATGCCTTGGTTATGGCAGTGTATTCACTGCTGTAGGCCTGATCTTCCGCAATCCTATCGTACCTGCCGCAGCGATATTGGCCTGGGAGCAGATAAACCCATTCCTTCCTGCCGCCCTCAAGCCGCTTGGGATGATACACTATCTCCAATCCCTCCTGCCCTCCTCCGCTAAGCTTGACCAACAGATACCGCCCATGATCTCCCTGCTGATAAGACCTGGAGAGCCCGCAAGACCTACTGTGGCAGTGATCTGGATCGTCACCGTCTCGCTCGTCCTGCTGGCCGTCTGTTGTGTGTTGGCCAGGCGACTGCAGGTCAATTATGCAACGGATTGACAGCGGGTGGCGGGAATCGAACCCGCATGACCAGCTTGGAAGGCTGGGGCTTTGCCATTAAGCTACACCCGCAGGACTTGACTTGCCGCCATCGGTGGCGGAAGATCTTGCCTATGGTGATGTTAAGTACGATCGGACTATCAGTCAACAGGAAACGATGATGCAGATAACACAGATGGCCTCTATGGCAAAGGCAGCAGGGATCCAGCTAGCTGCCCTGCCAACAGAACGCAAGGACGCTGCCCTGGCCGCCATTTCAGAGGCCTTACAGCAGAACCGCCAGCGTATCATCGATGCCAATCAGAAGGACATGGCACAGGCCCAATCCACCGGCCTGGACAAACCGATGCTGAAGCGACTGCTCTTTGATGAGCAGAAGATCGCGCAGGTCTGCCAAGGGATAAAGGACCTGATCAGGCTACCAGACCCAGTGGGCAGGACCCTATATGCCATCGAGCTTGACCAGGGATTGGAGCTATACAAGGTCTCTTGTCCTATCGGTGTCATAGGCGTGGTCTTCGAGTCCAGGCCAGATGCCTTGGTCCAGATATCTACGCTTTGTCTAAAGAGCGGTAATGCGGTCATACTAAAGGGCGGCAGTGAAGCGGCCATGACCAATCAGGTCCTAGCTGAGGTGATAGCAGATGCCTCCATTCAGGCAGGCATGCCAACAGGTTGGATCCAGTTGCTTCACACCCGCCAAGAGGTCTCACAGATCCTCGCATTGGATAGGTTCATAGACCTCATCATACCGCGTGGTTCTAATCAGTTCGTCAGGTACATCATGGAGCACACACGCATACCTGTCTTGGGTCATGCAGACGGGGTATGCCATGTATACATACACCAGGCAGCAGACCTCCAAAAGGCCATCAGGATATTAATCGACTCCAAGTGCCAGTATGTGGCTGTTTGCAATGCAGCGGAGAAGTGCCTGATAGATCAGGCCATTGCAGCCCAGGTCCTACCTCAGATAAGGTCTGCATTGGAGTCGCATGGCGTGGAGATAAGGGGATGCCAGAGGACCTGTTCGATCATCCCTTGCAGTCCTGCAAGCGAACAAGATTGGTACATAGAGTACCTCGATTACATCATAACGATAAAGGTGGTCGACGGCCTTGATCAGGCCATAGAACACATAAATACATATGGGTCGCATCACACCGATGCGATAGTGACCGAGGATAGGCCTGCAGCAGCTAGGTTCCTGCAGATGGTGGATTCTGCAGATGTATTCTGGAATTGTAGCACCCGCTTTAGTGATGGATACCGATATGGCCTTGGGGCAGAGGTGGGCATCAGTACGAGCAAGATACATGCAAGGGGTCCTGTTGGGCTAGAAGGCCTGGTGATATACAAGTGGAAACTCATCGGTGATGGCCACATCGTGGCACCATACTGCGGCCCGCAGGCAAAGGCCTTTACGCACCGGATATTGAATAGGGACTGTCCTCTATAGGCATACTGATCCCATGCGAGACCTCAGTGATGTCAAACGGATCGTGATCAAGGTTGGCACTAGCACACTGACCTGTGGCCGTGGGATAGATAGTGACTATATCCACGATCTTGCAAGCCAGGTAGCGGCCCTCCATAAGGCCAGTAGGCAGGTGGTATTGGTGACCTCTGGTGCCATAGGTATGGGCGTCGCGCAGCTCGACCTGGAAGGCAGGCCATCGGAGATCCCAATGCGCCAGGCCTGTGCTGCCATAGGCCAGCCTATACTGATGGCAGAGTATCGAAGGCACTTCGAACAGTTCGGCATAAAGACAGCACAGGTCCTGCTGACCGCAGAGGTCTTCAATAACCGAAAGACCTATCTGAACCTCAGGAATGCGATAGAGACCCTATTGAAGATGCAGGTGATCCCCATTGTCAACGAGAATGACAGCATCTCCACCGACGAGATTGGTACCACCTTTGGCGACAACGATCGGCTCAGCGCACTGGTGGCCAGCAAGATCGATGCGGAACTGCTGATCATCCTGACCGACATAGATGCACTGTATGATAAGGACCCCAGAAGATGCCCCGATGCAAGGCCTATAGAAACGGTCTGCGAGATCACCGATCAACTCCTGGCAGCAGCAAGAGGAAGTGGCACCAAGCTGGGCACAGGCGGCATGAGGACC
>JARYLO010000005.1 GCA_029907605.1 Sedimentisphaerales bacterium | reverse complement strand
CCTGTCATAAGTGTGGACAGGGATCTGTTTGAGCTAGGTGAGCTTTCGACCAATAGTAACGCCCCTGCCCAGTTTGCCATCACCAATAGGGGCAATGCCTTACTAGAGATCACCAACATCGGTAAGTGTTGTGGGGCCAGTGTGGAGCTATCCTCAAGCAAGCTTGAACCTGGTCAATCTGCAACCCTTAAGGTGGTCTATTTTACAGGCGATGAGCCAGGCGCCTTTAGGAAGGACCTATTTATTTACTCAAATGACCCGGCTAGACCCACAGTAAGATTGACCATCGCCGGCAATATCAAGCAATATCTGGTGTGGGAGCCGACCCACCTGGTCCTGTTCCTCAACAAGCCAAACCTGGGCTGCCCTGACATCAAGATTAAGGCCCTGGATGGCAAGGCCTTTGCTGTAATAGGCCAGATCTCTGCCGGTGATTGTATCACCGTGGACTACGACCCCAATCTCCAGACAACGGAACTGGTCCTAAAACCAAAGGTGCACAAGGACAAGCTGCTGGCCCTTGAGTACCCTAGAGGCACATTCCAGTTGCGGTTAACCAGGCCCGATTATCCAACCCTTGGTCTGCCGTTCGATCTAGTACCCAACTATACGGTCAATCCCACCCAGATCTACCTGGCCGGTACCGAACCTGGCAAACCCTTGGTCAAGAGGATACAGGTGTTGGACAATTATGTGGACTTCAATGTGGGGGATGCAAACTTCGTCATCCAATCCGTAAAGAGTGCAAAGGGGATCTCCAGGGTCGCCAGCACCAAGAAGGTCAAGAGTGGCTACGAGCTTGAGATAGAGGTGACCCCCCCTGCATTGGAGCCAGGTCGCACTGCATTCTCTGACGATCTGACCATAGCCATCAAGGATAGTGACGAACAGTTGATGGTCCTCGTACAAGGCTTCTATGCTAGCAAGCTCTTGATGAACCGCCGCCTGGAATAAGAGGCAGCCGAGATTGCAAGAGGGCAGGCCACAAGTATTGTTGCTGCTCTTGATACCGTGCATTGGAGTCAGGTCGGTATCTGCGGCCATCGATTTGTCAAGCCACCAAGACCAGCCAATCCTGACGGTCTTTGTCACGGGATGCACGCTGGGGTCCCTAAGGCCATGCGGGTGTGCAGGCGGCCAATTGGGTGGGCTGGAGCGATTGCCTACCATATTCCAACAGGTGCCTGCAGAACAGAGGCTATTACTGGACACCGGTTGGTGGACCCAGGGCCAAGACCAGCAGGACCTACTAAAGGCCCAGACCCTATTGGAGGCATTCCAGGTCCTAGGCTATGACCTGATCCACCTGACCCCACAGGACCTGCAGATGGCCTTAGCCATTGGGTTTGTTCCTAGTCAGGGTCAAAGACCGGTGGCGATCGGTGCGGATGTATCAGGTCAACTTGGGCTGCCTAATGCATTTACATGGACCTTTCAGACCAGGCTAGGCCCAGCGACTGTATATGCACAACAGGTACAGACCCGTGACCTTAAGGCCAGATTGAATCTGCCCAGCCCCATCGGATCAGAAGGCCTTGGATTGGAGATCTACATAGTCCAGGACCGCAGCGTCATGCCAGATCTGGCAATACAAGATAGCAGGCCCATCTGTATCGTCTTGCCAGCAGACTCAGACCAGCCAATGTGCCTTACCCCTGCCCAGGCAAACCCGATGGTCATATCCATGGGAAGGTTCGGAAGGTATGTGGCCAGGTTGGATCTAATCCCAAGACCTGAGGGGTCCGGCCTTCGACTGGAGTTCGCGGCAATACCCGTATCAGAGGGATTGGCCAGCCATCCAGAACTGATGGAGCTCTACAAACAATACCAGGCCATGGTCGCAGCCAGTGGATTGCTGGCCAGCCACCGCCGATTGCCACTGCCGGATAAGGCCCGCTATGTGGGCAGCCTGGCATGTCGGAGGTGTCACAGATACGAGTACGATGCTGCCAGTACACAGCCACACGCAAAGGCATACGCAACCCTGCAGAAGGTAGGCTCGCACCTGGACCCAGAATGTGTCGTCTGCCATGTCGTGGGTCTAGACTACGAGGGCGGATTTGTCTCCTTGGATCAGACACCTGATCTTGCCGGAGTAGGCTGCGAGGCCTGCCACGGACCAGGTTGGCAGCACGTCAGGACCGCGGGCAGGGCAAGGACCACTGGGCCCAGGCTATCATGCCTGGACTGCCACAGCCCAGATCACAGCCCTCAGTACGCAGATCACGCAGCAGAATACCTCCAAAAGATCCACCATTGGAAGGAACCAAAAGGGTCGATCGTTGTCAAACCTCATTAGAGGTACCTTTGACAATGATAAGGACCTTATGCATAACCAGTGTGGTTGCAGGGCTGTTGGCTGTAGGGCTGATGGTCCTATTATCGATGTATGGGGTCAAGCCTGACCAAGAGACCGTGCGGCTGTTGGCAGCCCCAAGCATCATAGAACAATTCAAGGATAGACCTGCGACCCAGCCTCGCACAGAGGTGGTCTCTGTACTTGAAGAGCTTGCTAATGGTCTGGCAAGGCTGATCAACCCCCCTGCTCCTGCCCCTGCGCAGGGCCAGCCTAGGACCGGTCCTACTAATATCGCATTGCCTGCCACTAGACCCAGGCCTTCTGCTAAGTTCAAGCTGCTTGCAACCAGCTTTCATCCCACAGATCCAAACCTCTCAAGGGCACTTATAGAATTGGATACCATCGACCGCAAGCAGGTCTGGGTAAGGGTCGGACAGACCATCGAGCATTACACCATAACCGAGATCAGGGATGGTGCGATCCTTTATGGCGGCCCAGACAACGTGCAATTGGTACAGGTGGAGGCCAGGCCGCCAAAGGTAAGCCTATTGGCAGGTTCCGGGCCCAAGCCAAGACAGGCCGCAAGCCCAAGCCAGCCCATGGCCTCTGCCAGTTCAAATAGGCCCAGGCCCTCTGTGCCCGCGCGGACCGCACCTAGGCCATCAAACCCTAACCTCCCTACTGCAACCAGACCTCAACCAGAACAATATATAAGGGACGTTGAGCAGATGGCCGAACGACTCCGCACAGAGCAGGCCCAGCTTGATGATCCTGAAAAACAGAAGATCCAGCAGGAGGTCCTAGAACAGCTCAGTCAATACATCCAGGCAGCCAGGCTAAGCCAGGAGGCCAATGCATCGGGCCAACTGCCTGGTGATACAAACCTGCCTGAACTGGATCCGAACCTGATCCAGTAGCAAGGCGGGCTTTTTGATGGAACCACAATAGGCACTGATTGTCAAAGAGATATAGCAAGGCCTGCGGCATGATGAGGTCGCTGAGCCTGCCACTGGCTTGCGGATCCTGGCAAGGTGGTCGTGTCCGCGTTGTTGAGTTTGGAAGAGGGTGGCCAAGGATAGTGACAAAGGATGGTCTATATCCAGGCACAAGGTTCTGAGAAACTTGGGGTGGGTACAATGAAAAGGAGTCTGGGTCGTGTTGGTACCACTGGTTCGGTCATTGTATTGCTGGTTTGGCTGATCCTGATAGGCACATGGCCTATCTATAGTGCCGCTGCCGCCGCAGTCTCTGACATCACGCACAAGATCTTCACACCCCGCTACATCCCATCCGAGACCGCCAGATCACAGATCCAAGGCCTGGGACTCTGTACCGTCACGCAGCTACCTGGTGCCAATGGCCTCTTGATCACTGGCAACAGTGATGCTGTCAACAAGGTCTTGGCAGTATTGCAGATCATAGATAGTCAGACACCATACCAGGTCAGGCTTGTAGGGCCAGAATGGCTCACAAAGCAGATGCCATCCGCAGAGAAGATCGCCCGCACTAGCCCCAATATCGTCATCGGCACATTGGAAGGATTACCTAAAGATCAAACAAGATTGCCTGTTATCATAGATAGGTGCGCTGGCCAGGTCCTGGTAGTAGCACCTGCCAATCGCATTGGACTGATCTGTGACCTGATCGAAGGCAAGGCCTTCATCGATGAGCTGGCGATCCCTTTGACGCCGAACACATCGAATCGCATACAAGACGCAACTGCAGCATTACCTGCTCCGCAGGCACTTGCTGGCCAACCGGCTGCCTTGCCCCGCAGTCTGGTAGGACCTGGCGATAGCAATGTCCCAATGCGGATAACTGGAGAAGGTCAACCAGCCAGCTCCACCGCCTCCAACCCTGACCTGGCTGGCAAGGACTACCTGCTGCCGGAGCCGCCCAATCCAGACCAGACGCTGAACCTAGATCTTCCTGAGAAACTTTCGATAGAGGCATTGCTTGGCTTTGTGGGGGAATACCTCCACCTGGACTTCCTCTATGATCCAGCAAAGGTTCAGGGTGAGGTCACATTGAAGCTACAAGGTGATCTCAAGGGACCTATAAGGGTTCGGGACCTATATCCCCTGTTGGAGTCCGTGCTGAAGTTCAGGGGCTTTGCCATGGCCAGGAGGGGCAATATCGTTACTGTAGTGCCAGCCTCTGAGGTGATGGACGCAGATCCAAAGATCCGTGTAGGACCGGGCCCTGTCGAGTTCGGCGATGCGGTCATCACCAGGGTCTTTAGGCTCAGGTACGTGGATCCAACAAGTGCCCAGGCCCTGCTCGAGCAGATGAAATTAGGGGTTGCCTTCTCATCGATTGCAGAGACCAAGACCATTATCGTGACCGGTTTTACCTATACGATGCCTAAGATAGAATCATTATTGGAACTGGTAGACCAGCCTGGTGAGCCAAAGGTCTTCAGGTATCGCCAACTCCAATACACCATGGCCTCAGTGCTGGTGGAGAAGGTCAAGGCACTTGCAGAGCAGATGGGTACGGTACAGGTCTCGGTCTCTACCACGCAGTCGCAGCCCCAGATACAGAGGCTGCCTGGTGAGACGGACGCACAGTACAAGGCCCGGGTTGCCAGGGAGGAGGCAGTCAGGCGCGCTGCTGCCGCTGCACGTGCTGCCACCGTGGCAGCCACCCCGGCCACTACGGAGACCGTCTATCTGGACGCAGATGAGAGGACAAACAGGCTGCTGATGGTAGGCAAACAGGACCAGTTGGCCACCATAGACAAGCTCGTTGACAGCCTTGATGTCCAGCAGCAGGACCTCAGGTCCCTGCGGCTCTATCGAATCCTGCATGTAGATGCAGAGGATGCTCGCAAGAAGCTGGAGGCCTTGAATATCATCCCTCCGCAGCCTCAGACATCGACCGTCAGTACGCGGCTCACTGCAACCCAGCCCTCGACAGCCGCTGCAGGTCAGCAGCCAAGGCCTACCCCACAATCCATCCTCTCGCCAGAGGCCACGCCCACCGCCTCCCCTGTAGAGGCACCACAGGTTGTGGTAGTGGAGGCAACCAACTCACTATTGGTCAATGCAACCGCCGAGCAGCACCAGAAGATCTCTGAGGTCCTTTCCCACATCGACACAGAGACCCTGGAGTCTGCCATGCCGTTCGAGATATACCCTCTGGAGAACCAAAGCCCAGAGAGGATGGCGGAGATACTGAACAAGATCATTGCAGAGAAGATCCAGGACAAGGAAGCCAAGATCGAACAAGTCGTCAGGAAGATCGAGGACCTGATCACTGTAGTGCCAGATCCAAATACATATTCACTGATCGTGCATGCCAGTCCTAAGAACCAACAATGGATAGGCAGACTGATAAAGTCCCTGGACAAGCGCAGGCCTCAGGTCTTGATAGATGTGACGTTGGTGGAGGTCTCAAAGACCGAGGACTTCAATTATGACCTCAGTCTAATAGGTAGCCTCCCCAACCTGGACAAGGCATCAGGGCTAGTCGGGGCCAATGGCATCATACCTGGGACGCTTCGTGAGGGCAATGTGTTACAAACCACTGCCGGGGCATTGACGGGCTTTTATGGTGATGCACACATAAATGCCCTCTTAACTGCCATGCAGAACAAGAAATACGGTCGGGTCCTGGCCAAGCCGAAGGTATTGGTAAACGATCATGCAAAGGGCACGATCAAGACCACCGATACCACCTATGTCCTGACCAAACAGAGTTCGCTCCCGACCCAGGGTGCACAATTGGTGCAGACCGCCGAGCAATACGTGCCATACGATGCAGGTATCACGCTGGAGATCACACCGCACATCAGTGAAGGCGATCTGTTGCAACTGAACATAAAGCTGACTAGGTCTGACTTTACCACTACACCTACAGGTAACCAGCCTCCTGACAAGAGCCAAAGTGATATAGATACGGTGGTGACCGTACCGAATGGCAGCACCATCATCCTTGGTGGCCTGCTGAAACTCAACCAAACCAAGGGTGGTGCAAAGGTGCCGCTCTTGGGAGACCTGCCATTGATAGGGGCTGCGTTCCGCAGCATAGGCAACAGCGACATAGAAAAGAAGCTCTATGTGTTCGTCAAGGCAGAGATCATCAGGCCAGCCGACGTAGTTGCTGGCGAGGATAGCCTCAGGAAGTTGTCAGAAAGGTACAGGTCTGCCTTTGAGAGGCACGAGCAAGAGTTCCAGGAGTATCAGAGCATACCCGGCATAAAGAGCGTGCCCATGAATCCTGAGAGGGTGCTCGATGCGCAGTAGTCAACCTACACAAACAACTACCGTGCAGAGGACCACGCCGATGAAGGACCTACTGCTAAGGGTGGCCAGACAGACGGGCCTGGCCGACATCCAGAAGCTTTCGCAGTTCTTCGAACAATATGATGGTACACAGCGGCTGGATGAGGCCTTACTCAACTGCCCTCATTTTACTGAGGATGTTACCCTTAGACTCCTTGCTGCTGCCTTGGGCTGGCCATATCTTAGTGAGATCCCTCCTGAGGCGGTCCCAAAGGAGTTTGTCGAATCAGTACCAGCTACCTACGCCCAGCACCACTTTCTCATCGGTGTCAGGACCGAGGCCCTGCCATCAGACTATGGCGATAGCGACCGGCAATTGGCAGTTGTGCTGTCCAAGCCTTTGGATGTTGCACTACTGGACAATATCGCCAAGATGACAGGGCTTTCGGTCCGGCCGGCAGTGGCAACAAGGGCCGTGATAACCGCTGCCATAGACATGGCCTATGAACAGAGGTCCACGGTCATCGAGGAGGTGGCCGAGGAACTTGACGGCCAGAACCTCGATCAACTGGTCGAGGAGGTAGGTGCATCTGATGACCTGTTGGATGTGGTCAACAGGCCCCCTGTCATCAGGCTGGTCAATGACATCCTATTCCGCGCATTGCAATTGAGGGCCAGCGACGTCCACGTGCATCCGTACGAGAACAAGGTACAGATTAGATACAGGATCGATGGTATCCTTTATGATGTGCTGAGCCTCAACCGCAACATCCTGCCCCTTGTGGTATCAAGGATCAAGGTGATGGCAGGTATGGACATAGCAGAGAGGCGTCTGCCACAGGATGGGCGTTGTAGTGTCAGGCTCGGTCAGAGGGAGGTGGATCTACGCGTCAGCACCGTACCGACCAGCTACGGTGAGCGAGCGGTACTGAGGCTGCTGGATAAGAGCACAGGCCTATTGAAGCTCGAAGAGTTGGGGCTTTGGGAGGATGACCTGAAGACACTCGACTCGCTGCTGGAACGTTCACACGGCGTGATATTCGTTACTGGACCAACTGGTTCCGGCAAGAGCACCTCCCTCTACGCATATCTCAGCAGGCTCAACTGCTCAGAGAAGAATATCATCACCATAGAGGACCCGATCGAATACCAGCTTGAGGGGATCAGCCAGATCCAGGTGGCCACAAAGAAGGGTATGACCTTTGCCACCGCCCTCAGACACGTACTACGCCAGGATCCAGATGTCATAATGGTAGGCGAGGTCAGGGACGTGGAGACCGCAAGGATGGCAATCCAGTCATCGCTGACAGGCCATCTAGTCTTCAGTACCTTACATACCAACGATGCTGCAGGCGCGGTTACAAGGCTGCTGGATTTGGGTGTCGAGCCATATCTAGTCAGCTCCTCGCTGATCGCGGTCATAGCCCAAAGGCTGGTCCGTAAGGTCTGCGAGTATTGTCGGACAGAGGTCGAGGTCAATCCAAGGGATCTGCAGGCCCTTGGCATGGACCCTCGCCAGGTCGGTAAGGATGCCAGGTTCTCTATAGGCAAGGGCTGCGAGAAGTGTTTCCATACTGGTTATAGGGGTAGGACCGGTATATATGAGGTCATGCTTATCACCGAGAAGATCCAGGACCTCATATACAGGCGCGAAAGTGCAGGTAAGATAAAGAAATATGCCTTAGAGGCTGGCATGAAGACACTGCGGATGGATGGCGCCCGCAAGGTCCTTGCCGGCATAACCACTGTAGCAGAGGTCCTGCGGGTCAGCCAGGCCGATGTTGTATAGAACAAGGCCATTATGTTGGGCGTACGCTAGGTTGCAAGATGCCAACGTATCAATACATAGCAATAGATGCAACGGGCAAGAAGGTCACAGGGACACTGACAGCAGAGAGTGCCTATGCTGCCCGTCGCCAACTTCGGAATCGTAGTATCCACCCATCCTCCATCTCGGAAGTGACCGCCAGCAAGGAAAGGACGCTGGCGGTCCTTTCCTTTGTTAACAGACCAAAGAAGAAGCATATCATTGAGGTGACCAGGCAGTTGGCCACACTGCTCCATGCAAGCATAAAGCTCACCGATGCACTATCGGTCATGATCGCCCAGGCCCCAGATAGCAACTTCAGGCGTGTACTTGCTGAGCTGAGGGACCGTGTGGTTGCAGGTGAGTCCTTTGCCGAGACCCTAAGGGACTACCCGAACTACTTCGATCCAGTGTATGTAAGCATGGTCAGGGTAGGTGAGGTAACCGGGAATCTTGCCACTAGCCTTACCACAATAGCAAGCTTCATGGCCAAACGCCAGATGGTTGCCTCAAAGGCCACAACTGCCATGATCTACCCGGTCACATTGATCGTATTCTGTATAGCGGCGGTGGTGATACTTACCACAAAGGTCATCCCGCCAGTAGGCCAGCAGATAATCAGATCCGGTCAGAGGTTGCCTTGGATAACGCAACAACTGATGAATGTCGGCCATATATTGACCAGTTGGTGGGTGGTCGTGGTCATAGGCAGCATCTTCGCGCTGGTTTGGGCCGCAGCAAGGTTTTGCAGGACCAATCGCGGCGCATATATCAGGGATAGGATCCTGCTATCTATGCCCATCTTTGGACAGTTGATAAGACAGAGGGTCGTGTCAAGGTTCGCATCTACCCTATCGACCCTGCTGGACTCAGGGTTGCCTGTGGCAGAGTCCTTGAGGGTGGTTGCAGAGGTGACCGGCAATGTGATCATGAAGGATGCGGTGCAAAAGGCAAGGGAGAGGATCCTGGCAGGTGCAGACATCGCGACCCCATTGAAGGATAGCGGTGTGATAAGCCCTGCCATTGCCCATATGGTATCGGTAGGCGAAAAGAGTGGCGAGCTGGAACGCATGCTCAAGAATATCAGCGAAGACCTAGAAGCATCGACAGACATGGTAATTGAAAGGCTCGGCGCTGCAATAGAACCACTCATCATCGTAACTATCGCCCTCGTAATAGGGCTTATAGCAATCGCGACCTTGTTACCGATACTGAAGATGTCCAATCTGGCGATTAGATAAAGGAGGTCTTGACCATGCGACACAAGAAATATCGGAAACTGGCGGGTTTTACCATGATAGAGCTGATGGCGGTCCTGATCATCCTTGGCCTGCTCTTTGCAGTGGTGGCACGCAGTTACGTCGGCCACACAGACAGGGCCAGGGTCATTACTACCATGGCAAATCTCAAGCAATTGCACCAGGCCGTCCAACAATTCAAGATGGATACAGGCAGGTATCCTACCGAGGAGGAGGGCCTCCGTGCCTTGATCGAACAACCACCTGATGTCCAGGGGTGGCAGCCAGGGGGGTATCTGGAAACAAGCAAGCTGCCGGCAGATGGTTGGGGACGGGAGTTCATCTACCAGTTGTATCCAGAAAGCGGCAAGCCCTTTGTGATCAAGAGCCTCGGTGCAGACGGCCAAGAGGGCGGCGAGGGCTATGATGCAGACCTACTCAGTACCGATGCAGTGGTACCGCAAGAGGCCCCTAGCAGGTAGGCGATGAAAGGTCAAAAAACCCGATCCATATGCCCAGGCTTCACACTAGTGGAGATAGTGGTTGTGGTCTCGATACTGGGGTTGTTCATATCCCTGGTATCGCTCAACCTCTTTGGTGCCCTGCGTAGGTCCAGCTTCAAGGCCATCGCGCAAGACCTGGTGCAGGCAATGCAGACGGTCGCCCTTGCCGCTACAGAGAATGGCAGGTACTATGAACTAATAATCGACCTACCAGAACAGGGCTATCTTCTCAGGGAGATCACCAATGCAGACCTATCGGAGGTCTTGCCTGAGGAGATCATCCAGACAGGTCAATTCGGCCCTCGTTGCAGGCTGGTCTATGTGCAATTCGATGATGGCCAGTCCACCAGCAAGGATCGCGCGAAGTTCAGGGTAGGTCCAAGGGGATGGCAATATGGCGGAAAGATCGTGTTGGCAGACGATCAGGATCAGCTCCATGCGATACTGGTCAACAGACTCAATAGAAGGGTCTTACTGGTGGAAGGAGATCCTGAATTGCCCATGCCAGTCCAGCCTGAGCTGATGCGTTTCTGAAGGACCATGACCAAGGCAGTGCAAAGGTATCGTCGAAAGGCATTCACATTGGCCGAGACATTGGCGGCCTTGGCACTGGTCGCCATCGTCTCAAGTGGGATCATGATGGTGACCATCCGCTCCAGCCACACGATGATAAATTGCCTTGCCCAGTTAAGGGCCTTGGAGGTGGCTGATGAGCAGATGCAACAGTTACTTGCCAAGGCATCTGTAAAGGAAGGCATTGAATATGGCAGGTCTGCAAGATACCCAGATATCCAGTGGCAGACCAAGATCGACATCTTCGATGAGCCTGTAACTGGTACGACCTGGGTCAGGGCCTTCTGCTCAAGCACTTATACTGATGCCAATGGCCAGCCTCAGGTGATAGAACTGACAAGCCTAGTCTCCAGGCTTACAGATCAGCAGCTTGCCCTCCTGCGCCAGTCGCAGGAACAGCAGACATTGGTAGGCATAGAGGCAGCCGCACGGTATGCTGGGGTCACCACCGATACCATCAAGCAATGGATCCAGAATGGCCTATTGGTAGGAGAAGATGGTACATTCTTGAAGCAAAACCTCGACATATTTGTGACAACTGGCGGCAATCCCACCGATCAGCAGAAGGCACAACAGGTACAGCCGCCAACATCCATTCGGCCCCAAGAGGGATTGCCAGGGGAGCTGCCAGATGGCCAGATACGCTAGCACAAGGGCCAAGGCAGGTTTCTCTCTGGTGGAGCTGATCAGCGCTGTGCTGATCACTGGTTGGATCCTGGCAACCGTAGTGGTCATATACCAAAGGATGCACATGGTCGCTACCAGCATTACCAACAAGTCCGAAAAGATCCAGACCCCTATGGAGCTGATCGGGCTGATAGCAGATGACCTGGCCAAGATCGACAGCAGCCCAGGAAACCAGATCCAGATAGATAGCAAGCGGGACAGGGGCCTGCCAACTGCCAGGCTCACTATCCGTAGGACTATCACCAATGACCGAGCCCAGGAACAGGCCATAGAGGAGATCATCTGGCAGGCTGCCTACGACATCGAATCTGGCAGGCTAACCCTGTATCGCAGCAGGTCCTCGATCTGTCCTGAAGATAGGCTCCTAGATAGGGGTAGATCCGATGTGGAAAGGCTCTATCCATTTGTGCCTGTGTGTACGGGATTATCGGCCTTTACCATCCAGGCACCTCAGGGCCCAAACCTACTGGATAGGTGGGCAAGCCCTGTGATGCCTACGGCAGTGATCATAGGCATATCCTTTGCTGAACCCATTAAGACGGCAAGGGGCACGTTGGAGGTGCCAGATGATGCCATGATAAGAAAGACGATATCCATAGACCCGTTACGGAGCATCAGGTTGGAGATACCTGTGCCCGAACCTAATGCCCCAGTGATTGTGGACCAGAACCAGCCGCAACCAGCACCAAGAGGGATATCTACTGCTAATAGACCTGCAAATGTCCCGCCTAGGAGATAATAGAAAAGAAGCCCACAGTGGGGTTGCCTTGCTGTTGACGCTGGTGGTATTGGTGATCATGGCCAGCCTGGCATACACCATAACCTCCACTGTGGCCACATTCAGGCACAGGAGCAGGTTTATCATAGATCACACGATCGCCATGCATGCAAGGGACTCTGCGATCCGCCTGGCCACCCAGTTTGCCAACGACATAGAGCTGACATTGATCAGCAGGCCTAACGAGCCAGACTTCTCTGATCTATTCCATATGTCGGACGACCAGGTGGAGAAGGCAGTTGCCCCATTCTTGACTAGTTGGGCACAGGCCGATCAAGACCAGTTGACCCAGGCCTTGCCAGAGGCCTTGCTGATCAGGGGGCCCTACGGACCTGCCTGGCCGCAGGTGACCGAGCCTGTTGAGCTAGAGATCGGTCCTGCACATGTCACGATCCAATTCGAGGATGAAAACGCCAAGTATCCGGTCCTGTGGCTCCTGATGCAGGACCAATCACTGGCAAGGTCGATACAGGCAGGCTTTGCCACACTGTGCGAGTGGATGGACCTATCAACAGCACAGATAGAGCAGATCAGGGAACAGCTAGCCCAGATTGCCAAGCTCAAGCGCTACAGCCCCCCTGCTCCAACTGCAGCCCAACAGAGACCTGCGGCCCGGCAGGCCGCCCAACCAGGCCCAACAAGGCCTGATATCAGGTCCATAAGCCCTACAGAAAGGAATATCTTGGACATAATCAGGCTATTGCATAGCCCTATCCTGGACCACCAACTACTTGCCAGGCCTACCATCGAGGGCCAACAGCGGATAGAATCCTTGGCCAAGTATATAGGACTTTGGGGTACAGAGCAGGTCAATATCAATACCGCGCCGCGGCATGTGCTTGAGGCGACATTTGCATTTGTAGGCGACGCTGCTGCGATTGCAGATGCGGTCATCCAGCAGAGGCGTCTGAAGCCCTTTACAGACCTGGCAGACCTCAGAAAGAGGCTGACCAGTTATGCCGATGCCTTGGAAAAGTGCTCGAGGTTTATCACATTTGCCAGCAACACCATGAGCATAAAGGTCAAGGTTCAATGCGGCTCTGCCAGGTCGCAGGCCGTATTGGGTGTGACCAAGGGTGCTGCTGGCGTGAGGATCTTGGGCCTGGTACGAAGCTAGGAAGATGAAGTCGCATAATACATTAGGACTATACGTCAGTACCAATAGGACCGTAGGTGTCTGCATGGCATCGAGGGGCCACGATCGAAGGATCCTTGACCGATTCACGGTCAGCATAGATGGCTCGTCTGCAGAGCCATTCAAGGAATTGGCAGCAGCGATTGCCTCTAGTTGTACGCAGAAGAGGCTGGCCTTTGCAGAGGTGATGGTGGCACTGGACTGTGCCCTCTACATGCAGCATGCCATCCACAGCAACTTCACCAACCTAAAGCAGATCTCGGCCACCGTCCGTTATGACACAGAAGAGGTGCTTGCTACGGACATATCCACCATGGCCCTGTCCTTCCAGGTCAGCTCTACAGGGCAGAATGGCTCTGAACTGAAGGTCTTTACTGCAAGATCATCCATACTTGAGCAGTTGATACTGGCCTTTCAGGCCCATGACATGGATCCTGTCGCAATAGAGCCTGATGCGATATCCCTTGCCAGGTACATGCACTGGGCCCAAACCTCAGGCCATATGGAGTCTGCAGGTACTGGCCTGGCAGTGGTTGTATCAGATGGCAATTGCTATCACCTGCTATGCAGAGCAGATGGCAGCATAATGCCTATACGAGCGTTCCCCTTGGGCAAGGACAAGACTACAGGTTTGGCCGGTCAGACCTTTACTACCATTGCGGCATTAGAACAGCCTGTCGATCAGGTCCTTGTTTACGACGCGTCAGCCCAGGTAGATGGCCAGATGCTTGCACAAAGGCTCGGCCAACCGGTTGCAGATGGCAGGTGGTTTGAGCGGCTCGTCGATCCAGCAGACCAAGGCCAACAGGTCGCAATAGCCATGGCCCTTGGTGCGGCAATGGCAAGGGATGATCGGGTACATACCGCCAACTTCCGCAACGACTTCATGCCATATCAGGGCAAAAGACTGCGACTCGAGAAGGCCGCCAGGTGGGCCGCCATATCCTTGACGGTCCTGGTCATCGCCATCGGCGCCCACGTCCAGATGCGCCTGGTGCAGGCCCAGCAAGACATACGCAGACTCAAAGACCGCGTTGCAAAGGATTATGCGGCCGTTATGGGTGGCCGCTCTCTGCCTTCAGGCAGGAACCCTGCAGACGAGCTCAAGCGCGAGATCAGGAGGATCAAGGCCATACGCAGCGGCGAACTGAGCCTACAGGAATCGGTGTTGGCAAGGCTGACATTGCTGCTAAAGGCATTCAATAGCTATGGGAGGTCTGGTCTACAGATAGACTCCATCGAGATCACCACGAGCACCATCAGACTCGATGGGAGCACACCCAGTAGGCTCGACACCCAGTCATTCTTCAAGGTCCTCAGGCAAGGCGGGCTGAATGTGGCAAGGGAGACGGTTGACGATACCACAGGCAGGTGCACATTCAGTGTCATACTCGTGCCGATGGAGGGGGCCCAGAAGGCTGCCGAACAATGAGATTGCATACCAATCCAATCCTGTATTATTGTCTGGTACCAGTGGCGATCGCCATCTGGCCTGCCCTGGTCTGGTTTAAGTTCGTACCGCAGGCAGAACTACAGAAGGCCAGATGGAAACAGTATGTGCCTGAGGTCAACGCCGCTGCAGCGGAGATACTCAAGCTCGAACCAGATAGGCTGATCGAAAGGTCCCCTCAGGTCAAGGAGCAGTTCGACTACATGACCGCAGTAAGCCGCACGGCAGTAAAGTGCGGCATACCTACAGGCAGTTACAGCCATACCACAGGTATGGTCACAAAGAGGTCCTCCGGCCAGAAGAGCCAGACCGCCACTGTGACACTCAAGGCCGTCAGCATCGTGCAGGCCTGTAGGTTTCTCTCCACCATGCAGGTCGATTGGCCGCACCTGGAGTGCACCAGCATCAACATGACCCAGGATCGTGGTGCAAAAGACCGCTGGACGGTAAAGCTGGGCTTTGAATACTTCTACGACTAGCCATGGAAACTGCAGATATGCAGTCCAGGTTGGAAAGGATCAGGCAGCAGATAAGGGAATTCCCCACAGGCCCTGGTCTTTATGTGATGAAGGATGCCGATGATCATGTCCTCTACATAGGCAAGGCAAAGAACCTCCGCAGCAGGGTAGCAAGCTACTTCCAGCCTGGTGCAGACCTGGCATCCTCGCGAGGCCCCAAGATAGTAGAGATGGTCTCGAGGGTCTACCAGGTAGATTACATCCCTTGCGACAACGAGGTGGAGGCCATACTCAAGGAGGCAAGGCTTATAAAGGACATAAGGCCTCCCTACAATACAGACCTGGTAGACGACAAGACCTTCCCATACCTGGAGATCACCACCTCAGACGAGTTCCCTGCCGTTTACGTCACTCGCAAACCCAGGCCCCAAGGAAGCAGGCTATTTGGCCCATTCCCTAACGTCTCAGACCTCAGGGCCGCAGTGCAGCTATTGCAAAGGATCTACAGGTTCAGGACCTGCACACTCGAGATAAGCGAATCCGACCCAAAGCGTAGGTTCTTTAGGCCTTGTCTACTATACAGCATAAAGCAGTGCACCGCACCTTGCGCGGCAAGGATAGACAAGGCCGAATACCGTAAGTCCATAACGGACCTGATCAGGTTCCTGCGATCAAAGAGGTCAACGGTCCTAAGGCAACTGTACAAACAGATGTCCCAGGCCGCAGCAAGGCTCGAGTACGAAAAGGCGGCCATGTATAGGGACAGGATCAGGCTTATCGAGCGGCTCGGCGAAAGGGGCATCCCGGACCTGCACGTCCAGCCAGAGGTATTTGCATCTGATCCTACTGAGGCCCTATCTAGGCTCCGCGAGGTACTCAAGCTGGAAGGCCAGATAAGGATCATCGAAGGGATAGATGTTGCCCACATTGCAGGGAGTCAGGCAGTAGGCGCACTTGTCAAGTTCATAGACGGAAGGCCCTTCAAGGCAGGATACCGCAGGTTCAAGATAAAGACCGTTGAGGGCATAGACGACTATGCCATGATCTCGGAGGTAGTCAAGCGAAGGTACAGGCACTGCCTGGAGGGCGAGGAACCGTGGCCTGACCTGATACTGATCGATGGAGGCATAGGCCAGCTCAACGCAGCCCAAGATGCCCTGTCCCTGGTCATCTCACAGCCAAGCCCCAGTCAGGTAGGCCCACTGCCCGTGATAGTCTCGCTGGCAAAGCAGGAAGAACTCATCTACAGGCAGGGCTGGCCTATCCCATTGGACCTACCCCGCCATGACCCTGCACTAAGACTACTTCAATACATCCGTGACGAGGCCCACCGGTTTGCCCAGCACTATCATCACCTGCTGCGGTCCAAGACCATCACCGAACAAGGCTGAAGGTCCTGCTATGCCGGATACCCGACGCTCTGGGCAAACAATACCCGCTGTTGAGGTCCCAGGCCCAACTGCTTAGCTGCCTGAGACCTGTTGCAGTTGTGGAACCAGGCGCCAAGGCCATGTGACGCTGCGAACAGATACACATTGCCGGCGATCAGCCCTGTGGCCACATAGTAATAAGACCTCTGGACCTCCGGGTCCCTTAGGCCAGGCTCCTGGAAAGGGGCGTCGGCATATCTGGATATATCGACTACATAGAATATATTCACGGGACATCTTGCTGCCCCCCTGCCTGCCAGCCCACGTAGGTCCCCTGCTGCAATTGGGACCAACCTATGGCCAGTTGCCTCGTACCGGTACGCGCCGTCTGGAAGTGCCACATACAGATCGATCTCTTAGGCGTTGCTGGCTGAGGCGGCAGTCCTGCCAGGCCTGCCCATCGGTCCTGTTGTGATAGCCCTGCAAATGACCTGGCCGCCTGCCAGACCTGGTCTTTATCCATCTGTACCAGTCTAAAGTTAGTAAGTTCAGCGGTCCTAAGCACCCTACCATCATCCGCCCTCCTGACCTCCACATACACAGGCAACCTTACGGTCTTATCACCTAGCAACACATCCTTGTATACTACGTTGCAGACCCTCCCTCCCTTGTGATACACATGATCAACCGTATTGATACTGATCACCTGCTGCTTAAGACCGTCCTGATTTGGCAACTCCAAGGTGACATTTGCATCTGCAAGCAGCTTCTGCGGCCTTGTAGGAAGAAATGCCGTAAGCCTTGCAAGCCTATCACCCTCTGGCCCGTACTGGTAATGGACCTTGCAGATCAACTGTTGCTGCTGATCAAGCAGCTCCATCATCTCTATGGCCTTGTCCTTGGCCTGCACCCTCACTGCCCCAATACTCCTTTTTTTTCCGGCCGTTCCGTTGATCTTGGGATCTGGATCTCAAACGTACCAGTACCTTCTTGCCCAGGGTCCAATAGTGGCCCAAGGTCTCCCACATATACCCTCCTTGCCATAGCTGCAGAATCGGCAAAGCGGGTGTCCCTGGTATGGTATAAGCCCCCTATCCACTCAAAAGGTGGCCTATCTCCCAAGGGTCTTTGGTAGGTCTTATTGTTAGGGGAACCTGGGAACCTGTCATTATACAGCGTAAAGCCCTGCGAGTCGCTGAGCATCACCTCATTCCGCAACCTCAGAAAACCACGACCATTCGGCTCAGACCAACTAACCGCCAGTGCATACAGGTCTTGGCCTACCCAATACCTTGCAAAGACCGTGGTGGTCGCTTTAGACCTGTCCATGTTCATCTGTAGGACCGCATCGAATTGGACCATCCCTATCTTCTTGCCCACAGGCCGTACCTGGCCAGAGGTGACGGCAAATACAAGGCCCACCAACAAGGCCGGCAAACATATGGATATGATCGTCCTTCTCATGGTCATTCTTCCGGATACGTAGGCACCACGCCATCAGATACCACCTCTTGGACCAACAAGGCCGGTGTGATCAGGAAATCCGCCTGTTCCCTGATCATAAGGGATATATCTGCCATAGCCCTTGGGTAGGACGCCTGTAATTCGAACCGCGCTTGTTCCTCAGGCCCCATCTTCTCCATTGCCTCCATCCAGAGGTTCCTGCCCTGCGGACCTGGCTGACCTGAGCCACCCATACCGCTCAATGCAATAGGGACTGCAACACATAGAAAACCTATTGCCAACCAGATTGATAAATGGACATGCCTTCTTGAAATCATGATCAACCTCCTTATGAACACCCTCTAGTCAACGTATATTCCCCTCCAATGTGACCTGACCATACACGTCTATGTAATACCCTGACTCTGCTGTAGCCCCGCCCCAGTAGAAATTGGGTCATGGAGCGTAAGCCGGCCCTGGGATGCGGAGGCACCTCCCACATAGACCGAGATAGTGAAACCATCGATCCCTTCAAGGTCATCGTCGGCAAAGTGCCTGCTGCATTGGATAGTACCACGACAGCCCAGCCGTCTGCAGAAAGGCAGCATCGCTCACCATAGATCCGGGCTTGGGCGTTCCACGACCAGTACCATGTCCCATTTGGGTCCTCGTCCCAGTCAGGGGGCTCGACGTAGGTCGATGTTCCTTGATACTCCCAGTACGCAGTCAAGGGCATACATACAACAAGGCAAAGGGCGATAGCCAATAGTCCTGTTAGTCATGGCTCAACCTCCATGATCAAATGCCCTTACAATCCGTTTTCGACAATACGTTGGTCAATGCCATCATCGACCTGGAGGTGGCCTGGCAAGGTATGGTCTTCCCTTGTACCTGCCTGAAGGCACAAGCCCAACGCAGAGGCAAGGCAAGGATCTGTAATGCCCCTATTACTTGGCTTTGCCTTGTATTGACTTTGCCTGTCGCCATCTTTTACCCTCTGCAGATACAAGATGCCCTACAAGAGGGAATATGTCAATGACAAGTATTCCCAGGTGATCTTATGAAGACCTGCGTTGCTACCTGCTTGGAGTTCTAGGCACAGACTGCCTTGCCGGCTGCCAGGGAGGCTGCCGCTGCATCCTTTCCAATACGATTTGGTCCAATACCCCTGAGATCTCCTGCAGGGGGGTGGGATCTAGGGCCTTCATAACTGCCTCACGGAACACCTGTGCCTCTGGATCACCTAGATATGGCCTCGCCTGTCCAAGTGTACTGGCGCCTTTGGTTCCTGGAGCTTCACACCACGCATTAAATCCTTGCGTGTTATTATGGCAAGCTTCAATGCTGTTTATGGACATGCCAAGGCGAGGTAAGGTACGGGATATCTGTAGCCCTGGCCAGGAGCCTACATGCGACCGTCCCGGAAGTGCAGGGTGTCTCCAAGAATGGGACCTTTGCTAGGGTGCTTGGTGCATGTATAATTCCATCTACCATGCGACTTGTCGTAAAACATTCTGGGTCGGTGATCCAGGAACTGCAATTCCACAAAGGGCCTATCTATCTTGGCAGGCACAGCCAGAACCACATCGTCCTGCCAGATGCGGCCGTCTCTCGCCAGCACGCGGTCCTGTACTTTACGCAGGATGGTCAGGCGATCCTGGAGGACCTGCATTCTGCCAATGGCACCTTCCTAAACGGCAAGGCAATAGACAAGGTCCAGGTCAAGCCTGGCGATGTGATGAGGATTGCTGATTACACCATAGAGATAAGGCCAGATACCACGGTCACCAGCAGGGCCAGCATGGAAGACACCATCGTCGGGGCCCCCAGGAAGATCCAGGTCATAGGCCGCAGGTTTGCCGGCGACCACGGACCTGAGATGATCATTCCTGCTGCAAGGCTCAGGGCCTTTGCCGAGGCAGCATGGCTTGTCTGCAGCTCCAGTGGCCCTGACCAGACCGCGGCCAAGGTCGCTGCATATGTCCTCAACCAGTTCGACGCAGGCCTGGCCTGGGTTGGTCTAAGACAAGGCACAACCGGCCCATGGACCAGCCAGGCATGCCTAAACCAGCAAGGCCGCAGCACGACCCTGCAGGACCGAGAGGTCATCAGGCTGATAGAACTTGCGGTAGAGAAGGTGGACTTTATCCTCTGTCCCCAGGGCCTAGAGGAAAGCCGCGGCAGGTCGCTTATGGTCTGCCCTGCTGTCATACCAGATGGCGTAGTGGGCTGCCTTGTAGTACAAGGCCAGCCTGGCAGAAGGCCCTACGAGCTACGCGATCTGGACTACCTGATCCTTGTGGCGATCCACACTGCCGCTGTCACCATAAACCTCTAAGACCTGCCAGGATCAGTGCCGCCTTCCTAGAGCATCATCGCAATTATTGGCTATTCTCGAGGATGCGGATCTTTATGTTCCTGAACCAGACCTCGTCGCCGTGCTCCTGCAGAAGGATGTGACCATCCTGCCACCTGCCAAAGCCAGGTATGTTGCGGAACTTGCTCTGGGCAACTGCCTGTGCGAATTGCCCAGAGGCCCTGTCGTATTCCAGGATCTTCTGGCCGTTGAGCCAGTGCTCTACATGATCGCCCTTTACGAGGATCCTCGCCGTGTTCCACTGGCCTATGGGGTTGGGTTTCTTGGAGCTAGATGCAGGCAAGAGGTCATAGAGCGAGCCCAATGTCCTGTTGCCATCGCGGCCAAGCTTCGCATCAGGATGTAGCTGGTCGTCGAGCAATTGGAATTCAAGCCCTATGGCAGAGCCGGTCGCTGCCTTCACACCCGTACCGGTGACCGGATCAAGGTTTGGCTGGACCATGTACTTTATCCCGCTGTTCGCACCTGGCGTGAGCCTAAAGTCCACCAGCAGCTCGAAGTTGGAGTACCGATCCACGGTAATGATATCCCCACCTGCAGCCGCCTCGGCACCGCCCGAACCCAGGACCTTCAGGACCCCATCCTCTATCTGCCAGCCCTTCTCAGGAAAGCCCTCTGCCCTTGCAGACCTCCAGCCCTTGGTACTGACCCCATCCCATAGCAGCCTCCAGCCTGCCTGTATCTCACCCAAGGTCAGGCTGTTGGGCACCTGGCCTGGCTCGGTCACCTCCATGATCTTGATATTCCGCCACTTAACCTGTGCCCCTAGCTTAGAGCGATCATTGCCTATGGAGTGCACCTGCAAGGCAATAAAGCCGCGTGTAGTCATCGAGTCCTCTATATCCGCACATGGCGTGCCATTCAGCCAGGTCCTTATCCTGTAGCCAATGGCCTCGACCCTGACGTGGTTCCATTGATTCGGCCTGAATATCTTCATCCCCTGCTGGCTGAATGCCTTGCCCTGCTGGCCCTGCTCGCCATCTGCCGGAAACAGCCACCCTCGCCTGCCTTCGTCGTAGATCCCCGCGGTCCACATCCTGCCCCTTGGCACATCAGGGTCTATCTCCACCTGATAGCCATGCACCCGGCCTGCAGGTATACTGATGGTCCTGCCCTGCCATTGCACCTGAGTGGGATGATCAAAGCACTGGCTGCGTATCTGCACGCCTGAATTGAGCCTCTGATCCACCAGGAACTCAAACTCCAACACAAAGTCGCCATACTCCTTCCCTGTGCACAGGAAGCTGTTGGCCGTATCCAAGACCGTCTGGCCCACGATCGCCCCATCGGCCACGCGGTACTCGGCCTTGCCGCCCCTCTGTACCCAGCCATCCAGGCTCTTCCCATCGAATAGATCCTGCCACCTGCCCTCTCCAAAGGCACACAATCCACCTACAGCCAAGATCCAGCAGATACCACAGATCAACAGCCGCCTTGAAGTCCCTATCGAGTCTATCGTCACATCTGCCATAGCTTGCCCTTTCAATAGCGAACAGCCAGCAGCCTAGCAGCACAAGACTAGCCAGTCAAGCAAACTCCCTAACTTATTGTCCTGCAGGCACTTACTCTGGTGATAAGCAGGGCCTTGACTGCAGGGCCTGGATCCTATAATATAGAAGCAGCTTTTTAGAGAGGATTGGATATGGCTGATGATGAGGTTTTTAGGTCTTTACCTGCCAGGAGGGGTAGGCATAGTCGCTACTGCAGGTAAGCTACAAGCTGGCAGCTTAGATCACAGGCCGTCTTTATCCCAAGACACATCCAGCCATGCTGGATCCCATACCAAGACCGCTGCATGGTCAAGGCACTGGCTTGCAATCCAGATATCCGGCCTGATCGCTAGATCAATCATATCCCTATGCCTTACGGCCTTGGACCTGCTTAGATCCATATCCATCCTTATATCCCGGACCGCTGCATCCAGACCCATGGCCTTGATCCTAACAGTTGCTGCTTTACCTTTATTAATGAACGCTAATCTGGGAAAAGCAGGAGATAATGGGGGGGTTACCGTAGGTTATCTAATTGGTTATCCTAGGAGTGAGCTAATTTTATATTATTGGAATCCTCAACAATTTCCTGGAATTTCTGATAGCAGAGATGGTTATGATACTCCGATGAGTCACTTACCTCCTCTTCCTCCTGATGATGTTGAAAGCCATGTTTATTCAATTCTCGATGGAGTTAAGATAGCGAATGATTGCAGGCCAATGGATAGCTTAACTCCTGTTGAAGCTTATTATGGAGTTATATTTCCGCATGGAAAACCTGTTCCAATACCAAATCCTCGGCTTTCTGTCGAAGTTTCTTTGATGGACAGCAAGATAGTTCATGTTACTCATGAAGGCAAGACCTATACTCTTGGAAACTATCCCCTTTTCCCCGCAGTCTAAACTCTATATCCCTGTTGACCCTAATCGTCTAAATGGCAGCTTAACAATTTCTTTTGAGCGTTATGAGCCGCCTAAACCTCCAGAACCACCTCCGCCACCGGTGGTCTTACCTCCTGAGGTAGAGACCGGTCCAGTAAGGACCATAAGGCCTACAAGTGCCGTATTGCAAGGCGAGGTCACATGTGATTGCAATGAGCCCTGTTGGCAGTGGCGGTTCCAGTATTGGCGGGAGGATTATCCTTTAGAGAGGTTTTATACCCCTTGGGTGGATTCTACATCAGCAACGCCTTTGTTCCAAAGGCCTATCTTCCTCCTCCAGCCAGGGCTGACATATGCATATATAGCAGAGGCACGCGATTATATGGGGGCTGGCCAAGGCCTTATAAGGAGGTTTACCACGCTAGCCCGGCCCATACCAAATCAACCTGGTGCACTGCTGGTCAGATTTGGAAGGAGTGCGCCCGGCAACAGAACCGACTACGCTTATCTTCTTTCAATGCCTCTTAAGCTATATCACAGCCCAGATCCGAATGTATCAGACGGCCTGGACCAAAAGGATGGCCTTTGGCTCAACACTCTCGTAGAAAGTTTTTATGATAAAAATAACGGTAATAAACCGATTCGCTATAAATGTGTCGATGAAGAAGGAAAACTAATTATGGGAGAAATTCCTAGTGCAACTCCGGAAATTTGCTCTAATCTTATCGAAGGTTCTGAACTTATTAAACTTATCCAGGGCTATAGAACTCTTTCCCATAAAGGAGTTTTTGATATCGGCTTGGGAATTTTGGAATGCGCTCCACCTTGAGATTTAGTTACTTGTGATATTAGAACAGCTCTTTTCTTTTATCTTCCGGAATTAGAAGAGGATTTTGGAGGAAAGCCTATCATCGCTCAAAAATATCCCTCTGGCAGCAACGAAAAAGGAATGCCTTGCTATGATGTTAGAAACCTTATTGCACTTTCTTTATATCTAGCAGGAAAAATTCCAGATGTAAATGTTCCTAAAGTGTTTTTAAAAGGAGGAGCAGGAGGTAAATATATAATCAAATCTGGGTTAAAACCTGAAGAAATAAGGATAGGGGAAGGAAATAACTACATAACTATGGATAGTTGGGTTGTGCAGGTTGGAAGGGATTTGGTGGATGTTGATGAGGATGGGAAGTTTGATGAGAAAGATGTAGAAGCAGTTGAGAACGAAGTTGGCTACGAAGGGCCGAATAGAGCAGATATCGCAAGCTGGCAGAAGAACCCATTTAATCCTTCAAGGCAGATCCTCCTTACAGGCGTGCCTGACGAAAAGGTCACTGCAGATGCAGACCTAGCTGCCATAACAGCAGAGCTGCAGACAAGGGGCAAATAACCCCAAGCCCTGGCCATAGAGACTGCAAGCTACTTGGGCCTTGACCTACCCAACGCCCTCTGTGGCCCTCCGCAGGCGCAGGCAGGATCGATAGAACTGGTCGCAGTCCATCTCCTTGAGGAAGACAAAGCCCCTTGTGGCCCTGATCAGGGGGCTTTCGTGGTGATAGAACCAGTCCCTTCCAAGGCAGCACTTGATGGTCTGGTATTGCTCTACCTGGATACGCTGTGCCAGGTCTGAGAAAGGGCCTTCGTAGTCAGGGCTGGGGAAGAAGGCGTCCTTTTGGCTTAAGAAGGCGTTAGTGAAGGCGTCGCGGACCACGGAGAACATGTTGAGGCTTACAGGGACCATGATGTCCGCCTCCGATGGGTCGAACCTGTACCAGACGTTTCGGTAGCCCCAGATCCGCAGGTCGTACCTGCCAGTCTGGGCCTGGTAGGTCCTTATGGCCTCTGCCATGACCTGCAGGACCTTGTAGTGGGTGTCAGGGCCGCTGGCCTCCGGGTCGAATGCAACGGTGACCACATCAGGCCTGATCCGCTCCATGAGCCTTACTATGGGCAGGACGTCCTGGCCCCAGGTGGGGGCCTTGGTGAATACGTCGCCTGTGTAGAAATGCAGGCGGAGGTGGAAGACGTTCCCCGGCTTCCAGCCGTGATAGCCCCAGAGGCACTCTGCCTCCCATTCCCTGCACATGCCCTTTAACTGCTGGATGGGCTTGGGGTCCTTCTTGCCTGGATATGCGGTCTGGATGTAGCGATCCAATTGATCCAGGCACCTGGCCATTGCGGGCCTGTCCTTGGACCCGTAGAGCTGGATGAGGTTGCGGATGAACCTGCGTGCGCAGCCCTCTGCCTTCATCTCTTCATTGGCTGCTGCTATGCCATCGAGGTATTGCCAGACATCGCGGTTGCGGGCCATGGCATCGTCCGGCCTGAAATACCCCTCCTGCATCAATTGGCTGAAGGTGTCGGTGGTGAGGAATCGCCTTGCGTTCTGCACGTGCCAGCCTAGGAAGCGGTTGGTCACAGAGGTGAACCCGCTTGTGGCAGTCATAAAGTAGTGGCGGTTGCCAGGCCTGCGGATATGCCTGACCACGTAGCCGAAATAGCCAAGCATGATGTCGTCAGGGTGGGGTTCTGTGTGAAGGAAGCACTTGTCTTCGCTTACCTGCATGCCACGGTCGATCTTTGCCACGATGGACCTGTGGACCTTCTGTGCAAGGGCCTTTGCAGGCAGCCCGGTGCGATCCAGTACGAGCCTTCCGAAATGGTCCGATCTGAGATCCTGGTTGGTCAATGCCAACAGGGGCTTGCGGGCCGATGTGGATATGTCTATCAGGGCCTTTTCGATCTGGGCCTGTTCGAGGGCCTTCTGTGCCTTCAGATGGGCCAGACGCCGCTCCATAAGGCCGCTGGCAGCACCGCCTGTCAGATAGAACCTGGCGTTGGGCAGCTTCTGCAAGGCGGAGGCAGGTACACGCTTATCCACAGCTGACTGGATGGCGGTTGCCACAACCTTGGCCTTTGCGGCGCCTGCCGCCATGATGATGGCAACACAATCGGGGTTGTAGGTGATGGTCTCTAGGCCGATCGTGATGACCAGGCACCTTCGCACGGTCTCTATGCCGCCAAGGTCTGCTGCTGCAGCTGCCTGCGTTGGGTAGTTGACCTGGCAAAGGCGGGTGGTGGAATGGTGATCAGAGCCAGGTATGTTGAAGCCGATATGTCCGTCAGGGCCTATACCTCCTAGGAAGAATCCTATGCCGCCCATGGCCCTGATCCGGTCCTCATACTCCATACACCAGGCATCCACTGCCTGCAAGACTGCCTGCTGCCTCTGCTCCAGATATGACCTGGGCTGGCGGTAGCGCAGGGATAGGTCTACCTGCTGGTTAGGCCAGACGTCTGCCAGGCGCTCGCCTCGGCGAAGCCCTATCTTGCGGCCGTCTATGAGCATGGCCTTCCTTGGATCCAGGCCAAGGCCATTGATGTAGAACCTGCGCACGTAATAGTAGAAACTGTTGGTCTGGTTAGGGTCTATGGGGTAGAACTCGTCTATCTGCACGAATCGCAGGCCACGCATGTCTGGCCTATGCCTGTGATCGAGGCCCCATGTTGCCAATTCCTTCTGGGTACTGGGCCTGGACCAGGTCCTGAGGACGTATCTGGTGTACTTGATGAAGTACTCTGGAGTCTTTCCTGTGGGCAATGCGATAACGCCCTCGGGATTTGCCTGGACCCATTCCAGGAAACGCAGTGCGGTGAGCTTGCCCAACATAGGGAAGTTGTCTACAACTATGGCACCGATCTTCTCGGTAGGCCTGTAGATAAACCTAAACGCAGATTGCTCCAGGGCCAGGCGTTCGACCTTCGAGGTAATGCTAGGCTGCGATGGCCCTTGGCCGGCTGAGTGCTTTGCTGGCTTGTTATGACTGCCTTCCATGCTCAACAGGTGCATCTAATTATCCAACAATCGGCCTAGAGGGCAAGGCCACGATCTAGGTGACCTGGCTGATCCAGTCTGTATAATCCTTCGGCATGGAGCAAAGGCAGGCACAACAGCCGTCGACGCCAGCAATGCAACAATTTGCATACTTCAAGCAGAGGTATCAGGATGCCATCCTGTTCTTCCGCATGGGCGACTTCTATGAGACCTTCTTTGAGGATGCCAAGATCTGCTCGAGGGTCCTGGGCCTTGCCTTGACCAGTCGTAACAAGGGCGATCCTAACCCGATACCACTGGCAGGTGTGCCCTACCACGCTGCAGATACCTATCTTAAGCGCCTCTTGCAGGCAGGCTATAAGGTGGCCATATGCGAGCAGGTGGAGGACCCAAGGACCGCAAAGGGAGTCGTGAAACGAGATGTGGTCAGGGTTATTACGCCAGGTACGGTGATAGAGGAGGACCTGCTGGATTCCGGAAAGGAGAATTATCTAGCTGCAATCCATTATGGAACGGGTGATACTGTATCCATAGCCTGGGTGGATGTATCGACAGGTCGGTTCTACGCCAATCGAGTTGCCCAGGATCGCCTGATTGACGAGCTATCAGGCCTATCACCTTCCGAATGCCTGCTAGCAGATATGAGGGGCCAGTTGTTCGATGCCAGGCAACGGCGACTTGCAGAGCAGATCTCTCAATTCGTTGGGGCATCGGTCACCTTCAGGCCCTCATGGTATTTCGACCGCAGGCATGCTGCCCAGAGGCTCCAGGAGCACCTTGGGGTATCTACCCTGGAAGGCTTCGGTATAGGCCAAGATGATAGGGACCTGGTCTGTGCAGCAGGTGCGATCTTGGAGTACCTCAACGAGACACAGAAGACTGCCCTGCCGCACATAAGGGCCATCAAGAGATATAACCCGACCGATATCGTCCAGATAGATCCTGTAAGCCTTCGTAGCCTGGAGGTCTTGCAGACGATCCGGACCGGCAGTGCAAGGGGTTCTCTGCTGGAATCCCTGGATTCCACCCTTACCGGTATGGGAAGGCGGCTCTTGAGGAGGTGGCTTTGCCAGCCATCTGCTGATATAGATACGGTCGTTGCCAGGCACGATGCGGTGGGTGTATTGAAGGAGGCGGATAGGCAGCTCCAGGAGATCCGGCAGCTGTTGGCCAAGATATCTGATATAGAGCGGATCGCAGCAAGGATATGCACAGGCCGGGCAGGGCCAAGGGACTTGCTTGCCTTGGGTCAGACCCTTGCACTGATCCCGCAGTTGCAACAGGCATTGGAGGGCCTTGGCTCGCGATTACTGGGTAGATTGTGCGAAGGCTGCGACGGTATGGAGGAGCTTGCCAAGATATTGGTGGCGGCGATCGATCCAGACTGCCCCAATCACCTGCGATCAGGGGGTGTCATCAAGGATGGCTTCGATCAGGAGCTGGATAGGCTCCGCGGGATCTGCCAGGATGGACAGGGCTGGCTGGATAGATACCTGCAGGAGCAGATCCAGGCCACCGGCATCCAATCGCTCAAGATAGGATTCAATCAGGTCTTCGGTTACTACATAGAGGTGCCCAGGTCCTATGCCGGCATGATCCCTGAGGGCTACCACAGGAAACAGACGGTAAAGAATGCAGAGAGGTACCAGACCGAACCGTTGCGCCAGTATCAGGATCGACAGCTAACTGCCCAGCAGGAGGCCCTGGACCTGGAGATCCGCATATTCGATGGACTGAGGCAGCAGGCTGCAGGGTATCTGCCCAGGTTGCAAGGGCTTGCAGAGGTGATCGCACAGTTGGACTGCCTGCAATCCTTTGCCTATGTGGCACAGCGAAGAGGATATGTCAGACCGCAGATGACAGACAAACCAGAGCTTATGATCAAGGATGGCAGGCATCCAGTCCTTGAGCAGATCCTGGGTAGTCGGTTCGTGCCAAATGATGTGAACCTGGGTGGCAATGAGGGGGACCTTTGGATCATCACTGGACCGAACATGTCCGGCAAGAGTACATTCATCCGCCAGGTGGCATTGTTGGTCCTGATGGCACAAGCAGGATCGTTCATACCTGCAGCAGAGGCAACGATAGGTATTGTGGACAAGATCTTCACTAGGGTTGGGGCGTCAGATGAATTGGGCAGGGGCCAATCCACATTCATGGTAGAGATGATCGAGACCGCCAACATCCTCAACAATGCCACAGGCAGGTCCTTGGTCATATTAGACGAGGTAGGCCGCGGCACTAGTACATACGATGGCCTGGCACTTGCATGGGCAATAGCAGAACACATCGCCACCAAGATCAGGTGCAGGACCCTCTTTGCCACTCATTACCATGAATTGACGGAGTTGGCTGCGCTATTCGAGAATATCAGGAACTACAATGTGGTTGTGCGGGAGTGGGCAGACCAGGTGATATTCCTGCACAGGATCGAGCCAGGCGGTACGGACAAGAGCTATGGGATACATGTTGCAAGGCTTGCAGGCATACCAGAGGCGGTCGTCCAGAGGGCAAGGCAGATCCTTGCACATCTGCAGGCTACATTCCAGAACCAGACGCAAGGGATTGGCAGGCCTCAAGATGCGCAACAGCCGGCAGGGACGCTATTTGATCAGGTGCAAAGGGATGTGATCGAGCAGCTCAAGGCTGCAGATGTAGAAAGACTTACGCCCATCGAGGCGATCAACCTGCTTTATCAGATAAAGCAGAGGTTGGCCCCTCAGGACTGATCAAAGACTCAACAGTAGTGCAGCAGATGCAAGGGCACCGTTGAACAGTGACTGGATGCTGAAGTGCTCGTTTGGGCTGTGTGCGCCATCGCTATCCTGACCAAAGCCCATCAGCAGTACCGGGCACTGCCATTTCTGGACGAATTGCTCCACAACAGGTATGGAGCCGCCGCACCTGATGAACACCGGCTGCCTGCCAAACCCTATACGCAGTGCATCTGCCGCCTTACGCATCATTGGATGTTGTATGTCGAACAGGATCGGTCCACTTGCGTGCAGGTGGTGGATCTGGAGGTCAACGGTGTTTGGACAGACCCGCTCCAGATAGTCCCTGACCAAGGCCTGGACCCTTTCTGGCCGCTGATCCGGCACAAGTCGCATGCTGATCTTTGCACAGGCCTCTGCAGGGATGATCGTCTTTGCCCCTTGGCCTGTGTAGCCGCTTATAAGCCCATTTATCTCGAATGTGGGCCTTGCCCACATCCTCTCTAGCATAGAATAGCGGGGTTCGCCAAACAATCCTTTGGCACCAAGCTGTGTAATAAGCCCTTGATCGTCAAAGGCAAGTTTGCGGATATTCTCCCTTTCCCAATCCGCCAGAGGTAGGACATCGTCATAGATCCCAGGTATCTGGATCCTGCCGTCAGGCCCCAGGCAACGCGAAAGCAACCACGACAAGACTATGGCAGGGTTTGCCACTGCCCCACCATATGTGCCTGAGTGCACATCCTTTGCCAGGGCCTTGACAATCAGCTCCATGGCAACTATACCCCTCAGGCCGTAGGTCAAGGCTGGGGTCTGCTGGTCGTACATGGAGCTATCCGAGACCATCACTGCCTCTGGCCTAATGTCCTTGTCCGATTGCAGGAATCTTGCAAGGTGGTCTCCGCCGGACTCCTCTTGCCCCTCCAAAAGGAAGACCACCGTAGAAGGCAACCTGCCGCCTGTCCGTAGGATTGCCTCAACCGCCATCACGTGGGCATATAGCTGGCCCTTGTCGTCACTTACCCCCCTGGCGAATATCATTCCATCCTTGATCACCGGCTCAAAGGGCATTGTGTGCCACTGATCCAATGGGTCCACAGGCTGCACGTCATAATGGCCATAGATGGCTACCTGCCTACCGGATCTACCCTCTGCGACGGCAAGCACGACAGGCTGGCTCGAGTCGTCTGCCAGACGGGCCTTCAGGCCCAGGGCTGCCAACCTATCCTTGATCCATTTTGCGCAAGCCAAGGTGTCCTTGTCGTGGGCCTGCTGTGCGCTGATGGAGGGGAATCTCAAGAATTGCGTCAGCTCATCCAGAAAACGTTGACGGTTGTTCCAAAGGTAATCCTTGATCCTGTCTATATCCATAACGGATGCCCTTTCTGTGCCATAGATGCCTGATACATCCTCACCTGAATGCACGCAATAGGCTGCGCCGTACACCTACTGGCCTGCCACCAGGCGGCACCAAGACCTTCAGTCCAGCCTTGATTATAGTGATCTCCAGCGGTAGGTCTGGGCCTTGGTCACCATCCACCTGGCATGGGACCGGCCGATCGACGGACTCGATCACCACGTGCTTACACCTGCCATAGAATACATCCCTGTGCCCGATATGCCGCTTGAGTGTGGTCATCACTGCGTGCTTGATCAGATGGGCCCTGTTGCCGCAATGGTATATGCAAAGGTCCAGAAGCCCATCATCGATCACTGCCCTGCCCAATAGGTGTAGGCCTATGGCGTACCTGGAGGTATTGCCTACGAATGCGAGCCCTCGGCCTGAGAATACCTGCTGACCATCCATCCGGACCGATATGGGCGGGAACCGATAGCTCCAGAATGTATGCCAAAGTGGCTCCAGATAGTCGTAATAGTCTATATGGCCCTTACGCCTCTTTCCTACGCGATGGACCACCTGGCCATCAAAGCCTACGCCTACTACGGATGCAAAGGACCTACCGTTTACCCTGCCAAGATCCATGGTCTTGATAAGGCCCCTTTGGAAGATTGCGATCAGGCCTTCGATCCGGTCGTCGATGCCCAGTTCGCTGGCCAGGAGGTTCTCTGTGCCTGTGGGCACGAGCATCAAGGGCTTGCCACTGCCTGCCAGTCCGTCTGCCGCCTCCCTAACGGTACCATCTCCACCTGCAACTATCACCATCGCACATGCCTGATCCATCGCAGCCTGGGCAGCAAGCTGCCTTGCATCGCCAAGGCAGCGGGTGTGTCGAATATGGATCGTAAAGCCCCTTGCCTTCAGATACCTCCAAAGGCCCTCCCACAAGGTCCTCCTGCCGCCGTGGCCTGAACGCGGATTGACGATCAGGGTTATTGATCCATCTGAGGGTTCCATCTAGTCGCCAGCCTTGGCCTTGGCAGCCAACATGGCGGCATAGCCCTTGCCGATGTGGGCCAGGCCTTCGAGGCCCAAGGACCTCTGCACATCCAGGATGGCCTGTTCATCAGGTCCTTCGATCTCTACGAAGCTGCCGAGCCCTTGCACCTCGTCCAGGCAGACGATGCAGCCATCCATCTGCCACATGCCTCGCTTCTTATGGACGGTCAAGGCCTTCTTGTAGCCAAGTGCGGTCAGGATCTCTGCCAAGGCCTGGCCATCGCTGACCGCAACCTTTAGCTCATCCCTGACCTTCATCTTGGAAGGGTGCTTTGGACCCTTGTAGAAGAGTATGGTCATGTCGCCCCTGCTGTCAGACTCCTTGCGGACTCGCAGGCATCTATCACTTTTCAGCATACGATGCAGCGTGTCATCGTAGTAGTCATCCTGCTGTACCACATCGCCAACAAACTGGGCATTTGCCAGGATCAGTCTCTGCCTGAGCGGCTCTAATGAATCGATCTTGAGCTTTGTCTCTATCTCTAGTGCCATATCAGACAATGATATTAACCAGCCTCCACTTGACCACAATCATCTTCTTGGGCTGGCGACCTGCCAAAGCCGCCTGGACCTTTGGACTAGCCAATGCAAGTGCCTGGATCTGGGTATCATCTGCATCCATGGGCACAACGATCCTATCCTTGATCTTGCCAAGCACCTGGACCGCCAGCTCGATTTCTGGCTCCTTTACCAATTCAGGATCATACGTCGGCCATGGCTCGTAGGCCAGGGTCTCAGTATGGCCCAACCTCTGCCAGATCTCCTCACAAATGTGTGGGGCAAACGGGGACAGCAACAATACAAAGGTCTCGATCACCCTTCTTGGCCTGACAGCCAGCTTGCTGAGGTGGTTTACAAGGATCATCATCTGGCTGATGGCCGTGTTGAATGCAAGCCGCTCTATGTCCTCAGTGACCTTCTTTATGGTCTGGTGAAGGAGCCTTGCCGTTTGCTCCTCAGGCTCTATGTCGCGTATGGCCTGCGATACCTGGCCAGTCTGTTCATCTATGATCATCCTCCAGGTCCTCTGCAGGAACCGATGGAGGCCCTCGAGGCCTTGTGTACTCCACGGCTTTATCAACTCCAGTGGCCCCATGAACATCTCATAGAGCCTCATGGAGTCTGCACCATATTGCTCTACCACATGATCAGGGTTTATCACGTTGCCCCTAGACTTGCTCATCTTCTGGCCGTCTTCGCCGAGTATCATCCCTTGATTGACCAGCTTCTGGAATGGCTCCTTGGTGGTCACATACCCCAAATCGTAGAGGAACTTGTGCCAAAACCTAGCATACAATAGGTGGAGTACCGCATGCTCTGCACCACCTATATAAAGGTCTACAGGCATCCAGTATTCCTGTCTGTCTCGGCTGCAGAATTGCTGATCGTTGTGTGGGTCCAGGTACCTGAGGTAATACCAACAACTGCCTGCCCACTGTGGCATCGTGTTGGCCTCCCGCCTGGCAATGGTCCCATCTGGAAGTCTGACGTATAGCCAATCCTTTGCCTTTGTAAGCGGTGGATCCTCTGTACCGGTGGGCCTGAAGTCCTGCATGGCAGGAAGCGTCAAGGGCAGGTCTTTCTCGTCTAGACAGATCTTGCTGCCATCAGGCAGGTGCAGTATCGGGAATGGCTCACCCCAATATCTTTGTCTACTGAACAGCCAATCCCTCAGCTTATAACTGACTGCATGACGGCCCACACCCCTGGCCTCGAGCCACCTTACGATCGCCTCTTTGAACTCGGCAGTAGTAAGCCCGTCGAACTGCCCGCTGTTTATCGCCCTGCCTTCACCTGTATAGCAGACCTGGCCTGCCTTGAGCTGCTGTGACAATTGAGGATCGGGCGGCTCAACCACCTGGACGATAGGCAGGTCGTACTTCTTTGCAAACTCGAAGTCCCGCTCGTCGTGTGCAGGTACTGCCATGATTGCCCCAGTCCCATAACCGATCAAGACATAGTCGGCTATCCATATGGGGATACGCTGGCCATTGACAGGGTTGATGGCATATGCACCAGTGAAGACCCCGGTCTTCTCCTTCGCAAGGTCGGTCCTGTCCAGGTCGCTCTTTGTGGCTGCCTGCTGCCTGTATGCCTCTACTGCCTGCCGATACTGATCTGTCGTGATCCTGTCTACCAGCGGATGTTCGGGTGCAAGGACCATATAGGTCGCGCCGAACAGGGTGTCGGGCCTGGTGGTAAAGACCCTTATCACCTGGTCTGAGCCATCGATCTGAAAACAGACCTCGGCCCCGATGCTCTTGCCGATCCAATCTGCCTGCAACTTCTTTATGGAGGCAGGCCAGTCCAGTTCATGCAGGTCTGCAAGCAGCCTTTCCGCATATTTGGTGATCCGCAGCATCCACTGGCGCATGGGCTTCCTGATCACAGGATGGCCTCCACGCTCGCTGCGACCGTTGACCACCTCCTCATTCGCAAGCACAGTCCCGAGTGCAGGACACCAATTGACCGGTACCTCTGCCTCGTATGCCAATCGGTGCTCGTCAACGTATCTGCGGACCGCCTGCTGGCCTTGGGCCTTGACCTGGTCTGGTATTGGCAGTTCCTCTATAGGCCTTGCCTTCTGGAGCTGATCGTCGTAGTAGCTGTTGTAGAACTTCAGGAAGATCCATTGCGTCCACTTGTAATACCTGGGGTCGGTGGTGGCTATCTCCCTATCCCAGTCGTAGCTGAATCCAAGAGACTGGATCTGCCTCTTCATGTTCTGGATGTTCCTGGCGGTCGTGATCGCAGGGTCGGTGCCGGTCTGGACCGCATACTGCTCTGCAGGCAGACCAAATGCATCCCAGCCCATAGGATGCAGGACATTGAAGCCCTTCATCCGTTTATACCTGGCCACGATATCGCTTGCAGTATAGCCCTCAGGGTGGCCTACATGTAGGCCCTGCCCACTGGGATATGGGAACATGTCCAGGACGTAGTACTTGGGCCTGGACCTATCGCCATCTACCGCGCGGAAGGTCTTGTGCTGCAGCCAATACCTCTGCCACTTCTGCTCTATAGTCCTAAAATCATATCTTCCTATCATGTCACCCATGACCTAACCCTTCTTGGCACTGGGATAAGGCTATCAGCATACGCATCAGCAACGCCAAAATCTAGTGGCAAGCCGGCATCGGCCTGGGAAAAATGCAACAAGGTTACAGATTCCCGAACAGGCCTTTACTATCCTTCGTAGAACTAGCACGATGCCTGATACTGCTCACAATAGCACAGGTCCTGGGAGGCCCCTCCTGATCCTGAGGGAGTTAGGTGAGCATGCGCCCTTTACGTTCTTGGGGGCTGCTGCAGGCCTGATTGGGATCATACTTCTGCGCAACATCACGACCTCAACGGCCCATGGGCTGTTCGTGTTGTTCCATCCTGCACATGTGATCTTCTCTGCCATCGTAACCGCATCCCTGTACAAGCTGCGTAAGAGGACAAGCAGCCTGTTGGGCGTTATTGTGGTTGGGTACCTGGGTTCTGTGGGCATTGCCACCTTGAGTGACTGTGTACTGCCATTCTTTGGCGAGCAGATCCTTGGCGTGCCAGTACCGTCAGAGGGATCCATACACGGTGGGCACCCAGCAGGTCTACATATCGGGTTCATAGAGGACTGGTACATCGTCAATCCAGCGGCCCTAGTAGGCATCGCCATGGCACTTGTGGCCCCGCATACCAAGTTACCTCACGCGATCCACATATTCCTCAGTACCTTCGCATCCGTTGCCCACATCCTCATGAACATGCAGGCCAAACTGACGATCGCACTGCTCTTCGGGATCCTGGTGGTACTATTCATTGCCGTTTGGGTGCCATGTTGTGTCAGTGATATCGTCTTTCCAATGCTGTTTGTAAGGGGGCCAGATGGATCTAGTCAATCGACCCAGAGATCCTGTGGACACGAACACTAGGACAGAGGCCTTGAACCTGTTAAAGGCCAAGGGTCTGTATAAGACTCGGGCCAGGGTGGCGGTCATAGGCGTACTGCTTCAGTCCGATTCCCCTATGAGCCAGGACCAGATCGCCCAAAGGCTCAGGCACAGATACGACAGGGTGACCATATACAGGACCCTTGCCAGCCTCAGATCAGCCGGTCTTGTGCACCGGGCCTTTACTGGCAATAGGACCTGGCAGTTTGAGTTAAGCCGCAACTGTTGGGAGGATCAATGCCATCCACACCTGACCTGCAGTAGGTGCGGCAAGACACATTGTCTGGTTGGCCTGGAGCCGCCGATTGCATGTAGGTCGTACAATGGGTTTGTCATACATCGCCAGCAGGTCCACTTTGAGGGCATATGTCCGCAGTGCAGCCCTTGCGCACACACAGATGGCCATTAGGTCTTCTTGGCCTGTTGATGCTGCTCGGCGTGCTTTTTGGTGACCTGCACCACGCAGGACACCAACTGGATCCTGATTGCAGGCACTGTCCATTATGCATAAACAACCCAACACTGCCAAACAACACCCAGGAGCTGGTCGGCGCAAGCTGCCTTCAGGTGGATGGCCCCTGCTGGCAACTGAGCTATATCAGACTACAGCCGACCCATCCGGCAGACCTTAGGATCAACAGACCGCGATCCCCGCCTCCTACCCTCTAACCAAAGCACGGTCCAATCATAGCTACTAAGGTCGCGGTTATCCCATTTGTGGAGATGGTATGCCATTATTGACCATTCTTAACCTTGCGTGTGGGATTTGCTTATCAGGATCTTCTGCCCTGCCTGAGCCCTTGGCAGCAGTACAGTCCCTCAATCCCGATGTCGATGTCTCTGCAGTGCTTGACACATACTGGCAGACCGATGATGTCAAGGGTACGGCCAGCTCGCTCATAGAGGCCATAGACGGATTTGCCTGTGCGCACGCCCACGAGCACCACCAGGTCGAGGGTGGGTTCAACATGAGGCATATGGAGATCTCGCTATCGGCCTATGTGGATCCCTATTTCAAGGGCACCGCCATTGCAGCGATCTTGGAGCATGGGGCGGAGATGGAGGTCGCTCAGATGGAGGCCCTGGGCCTTCCATACGGCCTTGGCCTGAAGGCGGGCAAGTTCTTTAGCGACATGGGCTATCTGAACCCAAAGCATTCTCATGAATGGGACTTTGTGGATCAACCGTTGGTATACAGGCTCCTGCTGGGCGAGCACGGGCTAAACGAGATAGGGGCCCAGGTCTCGTGGCTTGCACCAACGCCTTTTTACATGCTGTTTGGCATGGAGGCATTACAGGGCAAGAATGAACAGAGCTTCTCCTACATCGGCGGGGATCCGCTGCCGGTCCGCGATGGTCCCAGGTTCTGCGTGGGCTGGCTGAAGGTCGCACCCACACTTGGCATCGCACATACGTTGCAATTGGGTGGATCTGTTGCCATCGGCCGGCATCAGGAGGCACACGATGGCGACGCAGATGGCGATCCGGACCATTGGCTCGATGGCCAATCGGCCTTATTCGGACTGGACCTGGTATATAAGCAGGATTCTGCCCTGCCATACGGACAAGGGGACCTGACCATACAGGCCGAATACCTGTATCGCAATAAGCAGATGCGGATCGTGGATCACCTGCTCGATCCTGGATTGGTCGGTCGCTACAAGATAGATCGACAGGATGGATACTACCTCCAGGCGACATACGGCCTTGCCCCAAGGTGGAGGTGTGGCTTCAGGTGGGATCAGGTGGGCCTGACAAACACCACCAGGATCCAGGGTTCAATTGAGCATGGATTTGGCTCTAGCTGGAGGATCAGTGCGATGTGTGACTTTAGCCCATCTGAGTTCTCTAGGCTCAGGTTCCAGTTGAGCAAGGGAAGATACCTGGCGGATGATGTGGCCCAAGACGTAGTCGAGTTCATAGTGCAGTTACAGGTCTCGATCGGTGCACATGGTGCACATGCGTTTTGATGGGAGTGGATCTATGCAGAAGATGATGATCTCCGTAACCCTGATCGCGACACTTGTGGCAACACACAGCCTCGGTGCTGAGAGGATCAATATCGTTACAACCACCGCAGACCTTGCCTCCATAGCCCAGTACATTGCAGGGAACCTGGCAAAGGTCACCAGCCTATGCCCAGGCAATCAGGACCCGCACTATCTGCAGGTCCGGCCCAGTCTCATGATGGCAGCTCGCGATGCGGACCTTTGGATCCGGGTAGGGATGGAGCTGGAGATAGGCTGGGAGGGCCCTGTCCTGGATGGGTGTCGCAATCCAAGGATAAGGCCTGGTCTACCAGGGCATCTGGATGCATCCATGGAGGTGCTCAAGCTTGAGGTGCCGGCACAGAGGGTCACCAGGGAGTTTGGCGATGTACACCCCCAGGGAAACCCACATTATTGGCTGGACCCATACAACGGCAGGATAGTTGCTAGGACGATCGCTCAGAGGCTATCCAGCCTGTTTCCGGCATATCAAGAGGAATTTTATGCCAATCTAGAAGGCTTCTGTAGGGAACTGGATAGGCGGATGTTCGGTGATGAGCTTGTCGGCCAGTTCGACCCGAATGAGTTGTGGCGTAGGCAGATAGATGGGACGCTCGATTCCTTCCTGGCCGAGCAAGGCAAGGCTGAACTGCTGGGCAGATGGTTGGGGACGATGAGGCCTTTTCGCGGTCAGAAGATAGTGACGTACCACAGAAGCTGGGTGTACCTGGCCAACCGATTCGGCCTCCAGGTCGTTGCTGAGCTCGAACCCAAGCCTGGAATACCGCCTAGTCCGCGCCACCTCGAGCAGGTAGCAGAACTGATTAAACAACAGGGCGTAAGACTAGTCTTACAGGAGCCCTTCTACAGCACAAAGGCAGGCAAGTGGATCTGCGATAGGACTGGTGCCAAGTTGTTGGTTGTCGCCAACTCCGTTGGCGGTCAGGGGCAGGCAAAGGACTATTTGTCTCTGATAGATCTTATTGTCAGGCAGATCTGCGATTCACTTGGGAGCGACCGACATGGCTGAGCTGCCCATCATCAAACTAGAGGATGTGAGCATCGCCTATAATGGCCAGACCGTGCTAGCAGATGTGAACCTGACCATACCAAAAGGGAAGCTGGCCTTGTTCGTTGGTCCCAATGGAGCAGGAAAGACCACACTGCTCCGTGCGATCGTAGGCCTTGTGCCCATTCGCAGCGGCAGGATCGTAACACCATTCAAACGATCCAGGCCTGCATACGTCCCACAACAGAAGACAATAGACCCGTTATATCCTGTATCTGTGCGGAGGATCGTGCAGATGGGATTGCACTGGCAATTGGGCTGGTGGCGAAGGCCCGATCGCCAGGCAAGAGCGCAGATAGATCAGGTACTCCAGTGGCTTGGCCTGGCTGATCATGTAAACAAGGTCTTTGCAGAGCTGTCCGGAGGGACAAGACAGAAGGTCCTGCTTGTCAGGGCCCTGGTCAGCGGCGCAGAGGTCCTGGTACTGGATGAACCCACATCCGAGCTGGACGAGAGGTCGGAGCAGGAGGTCCTCAAGTACCTCAGACTGGTCTGTACAGAGCAGTCCAAGACGGTCTTGCTGGCCCTGCATGGGGTGGCTGTGGCTACCAGCATTGCAGACCTGGTATGTCAGGTTGAGCACCGCCGTGTCCAGATGCAGCAGCCAGCCTGTCACAAGCTGCACAAGACGGGGTTTCAGACATGCACGCAATAGATCTCATACGGCAGTTTCCCTATGCAGTGGCCACAGGGCTGATCATTGCCACGGTCTGTTCCATCCTGGGGGTATTCGTGATCCTCAAACGCGTTGTGTTCATCGGTATCGCCCTCTCCGAGGTTGCCGCATGCGGGATAGCGGCATCCCTGATGCTGGGACTAAATCCCTCTGTAGGTGCCGTGGCTGTGACATTGATGGCAGTTGCCCTTTTGGCATATCCATATGAGCTGCGCAGGATTGCCAGGGATGCAGTGTTGGGGATAGTATTCGTGGCTGCATCATCGGCAAGCCTGATACTTGTCTGGCGAAGCGGGTTTGGCCTAGCAGAGGTCAAGTCCGTACTCTATGGCGACCTGATACTTGCTGGCCCTGCAGACCTGAGGCTGATCATATGCATACTCGGCCCTATCGGCCTGATGTATCTAGCCTTCGTCAGGCCCATACTGGACTCATTCCTGGACAGGGACGCCAGCTATGTGATGGGATTGAGGCCTGCCATCTGGGAATGGTTGTATTTTATATTGCTGGGCCTGGCAGTGGCGATGGCCTCAAAGATCGCAGGCTCCATACTGGTCTTCTGTTATCTAGTGGTCTGCCCTGCAATGGGCCTTATAGTTTCCAAGAGGTTCTGGGTGGTCGTGTCCATAAGTGCTATCTGTGCAGTCATTGGCACCATGGCCGGGCTCTTTGCAGCCTTCAGATGGGACCTGCCTGCTAATCAGACCGCATGCCTGGCATGTTGTGCGATCCTAGTCATTGCAACAGCAGTTATGCCGATCTGGCGAAGGATCATGGCGGCCTCGATCTGGCAAGGGAATAATGGAGGTAGCCATGCCTGAACCTATACAGAAGGAGGTGATTTTAGAGAGCATCGCTGATGGCGTCTTTACCGTGGATACGGACTGGCGGATCACCTATTTCAACAAGGCAGCAGAATCGATTACCGGCATTAGCAGGGCCCAGGCCCTTGGCCGTAATTGTTTCGAGGTATTCCGATCGAGCATGTGTGAGGCAGATTGCCCGCTAAGGCGGACCTTCAAGACTGGCAAGCCAGTAATAGGTAGATCGGGTTTTATCATCACCCCAGACGGCAGGCGGATACCGATAAGCGTCTCAACCGCCCTACTACGCGACAGCAATGGCACCATTATCGGTGGGGCAGAGACCTTCCGGGACCTCAGCGTCGTTGAGCAACTCTACAAGCACGTAACCGGCAGATTCACCATCTCAGATCTGGTAACCTCCAGCCCCGCCATACTCCGGATAATTGAACGGTTGCCTCAGATCGCAGCCAGTGATAGTACTGTCCTGCTTCTAGGCCAGACTGGTACAGGCAAGGAACTGTTGGCCCGTGCGATCCACAACCACAGCAAGAGGAAGGATAGGCCATTTGTGGCAGTGAACTGCGCTGCCCTGCCAGATACGCTCTTAGATTCAGAGCTGTTCGGGTACAAGAAGGGTGCATTTACCGGCGCAGACAGGGATAAGCCTGGCAGGTTCGATCTTGCACAAGGAGGGACGATCTTCCTGGATGAGATCGGGGACATCAGCCCAGCGCTGCAGGTCAGGCTCCTGAGGGTCCTGCAGGAAAAGGTTTATGAACCTGTAGGTGCCACATCTGCAGCAAGGGCAGACGTTCGTGTCATTGCAGCGACCAATCGTGATCTGGCCAGGCTTGTGGAGGAAGGCCGTTTCCGCAAGGATCTGTACTACAGACTCAACGTAATAAGGATTGAGCTTCCAGCTTTGCGGGACCGAAGGGGGGATATACCCGCATTGATAGATCATTTCATCTGGCGTTTCAATCAGCTCACAGGCAAATCCATCACTGGGGTTGGCCCTGAGGCCATGTCCTTGTTCATGTCCTACGACTATCCAGGCAACATCAGGGAGCTCGAGAACATAATAGAACACGCCTTTGTCTTGTGTGATAAGGGATTGATACAAATCCAGCACCTCCCAGATCACCTTGTCCAACACCTTGCAGGCCAGCAGCCTGGCAAGGACCTCAGGTCGCTTGCCCGTAATGCAGAGGCACAACTGATCCGCGATGCCCTAAGGCGGAACAACTTCAATCGCCTGGCGGCTGCAAGGGAGCTAGGCATGCACAAGAGCACCCTCTTCCGCAAGATAAAGGCCCTTGGTATCGAGGTCCCAAAGGGGTCAAGGGGATCCAGCAGTCGCAAGCCTGCAACCTAGACATGAAAGACCGTCGCAGATACGTTACCAGCAAACGATCAAGTTTAACCTCTAGTGAGCTCTATTGCCGCAATTACAGACCCAAACCGAGCATGTGAATCACAGATGGCACGCGGATTGCGCGATAAAAAGAGGAGTCTTTCACAATGCGGTTGGCAATATCCATCTGGAATAACAGGGTTTCGCCCGTATTCGATGCGTCAAGACAGATTGAGTTGCTGGATATTGACGATGGTCGAATCAAGGCCCGGTCGACCCATCGCATATTGCAGAACGACCTTGTGGCCAAGGCAGCGTATTTGGGCCAACTAGGCGTGGACGTGCTGATCTGTGGGGCGATCTCACAGCCGCTGGCATGGCTGTTGGCCAGCCACAGGATAAGGATCATACCATTTGTGACAGGCAGCATAGAGGATGTGGTCAGCAGATTCCTGGCAGGTAAGCTACCAGATCCACAGATGACCATGCCCGGTTGCTGGGGCAGGAGATGGCGGTCTTGCCGCTGCAAGGGCTGGGGTTGGCGTGTTCGGTTAGATCCATTGAAAGGAGGTGATAGCTATGCCTAGAGGTGATGGTACAGGTCCTTTTGGTGCTGGTCCTATGACAGGGCGTGCTGCTGGATATTGCGCTGGATATGGCGTGCCTGGCTATATGAACCACATCCCAGGACGCGGCCTTGGCCGTGGATTCTGGGGTACAGGTCGCGGCTGGAGGCATTGTTTCTATGCCACCGGCCTGCCTGGTTGGGCGAGGTTTGGCTGGGCCCTTCCATGGGGCTCCGACAAGGAGATGCTAAAGGCCCAGACAGATGCACTCCAGGCTCGCCTAGATCAGATCCGCAGCAGGCTCGAGGATCTTGATAAGGACCAGACCAAGTAAGACGATGGTCCTGCGGCAGGAATAGTCGACTGTCGCAGGACCATTCGTCATTTGGATAGGCGTATGAAAAGGATGGGATATGAAGATAGCTGTCATAGCCACAGGACCGACGTTGGATAGCCGGTTGGATGACCGGTTTGGCAGGACAAGGCATATAATCATCTACGACCTCCAGTCCCAGACCTTTCAGGCAATGGACAATAGGCCCAGTCTCGATAGTGCCCAAGGTGCAGGTATACAAACGGCTGAGGCGGTCATAAGTGCCGGGGCACAGGCGGTCATCACCAGGCATTGTGGGCCCAAGGCCTTTCGCGTCTTGAATGCAGCAGGTGTCAAGGTATTCATGAGCCAGGCCACGACGGTTGCAGATGCCATAGAGTCATTCAAGCGTGGGGATCTGCAAGAGGCCCAAACAGAGGATGTACCTGGACATTGGAGCTGAGGAAGAATAGATGATTCTAGCCGGGCCAGCATGTATACCTTGCCTCAAACGCCAGGTCTGGCGGGCCCTGGAAAGGGTGTGCACAGACCTGCGGGAACGGCAGAGGATCGCAGAACAACTATATACCGAACTCGAGCAGGCAGACCCCAATGTCCCACCTCCTGTGATCAGTAGATCGCTTCACAGGCGGCTTGGCCAGATGACTGGTAGTACAGACCCATATCGTTTGGATAAGGCAAGACAAAACGAATTCCTCCTTACCCTCCTGCCACAGTTACGTCAGGAACTCAAGACCGCAGATGACCCACTGGGCCTGGCCATAAGGATGGCCATCGCAGGTAATGCTATAGACGTCGGGGCACCTACTGATCTTATTTCCGATACCCTATTGGGATCGCTCAGTCGGGCGGTCTCCTGGCCGGTCCAAGGTCCGGTCGCCGACCTTCGTAGCACCCTATCTGAGGCAGATGAGATCCTTTATCTGGCGGACAATGCAGGAGAGATCGTACTGGACAGGCTCTTGATCGAGCAGCTCCCAACCAAGCGGGTTGTCGTGGCCGTGCGCGGCCGGCCGATATTGAATGACGCAACACTAAGCGATGCATACGCCGCTGGGATACACGAGTTGGCAGAGATCATGGCGAGCGATTCAGACCTACCTGGTACCCTCCTTGCCGACTGTAGTGAGCAGTTTAGGTCGCGTCTTTCTGCCGCTGATCTGGTCATAGCAAAGGGTCAGGGCAATCTCGAGACCCTTTATGGTGAAAAAGGGCCTATTTGGTTTTTATTGCAGATTAAATGCCAAACAGTGGCAGACATAACAGGTTATCCAATAGGATCGCTTGTAGTACTGCCCAATCCTGCAAGGTGAGCAGAGGATGCTGAGATTGACCTTTATGGCCTTTGCATTCGGTATCAGGGACCTATTTCGGCCCCCTACCAAGATATTGCAGCGGGTTGGTATCGGTCCTGGCATGACCGTATTGGATTTCGGTTGTGGCCCTGGAGGTTTCTCTATCGCTGCGGCCATGTTGACCGGCCAGCAAGGCCATGTGTATGCCCTTGATAGGGATCCCGTTGCCCTCAGATCCGTAAAAACCAAGGCCGACAGAAAGGGCCTGCACAATATCGAGACCATCGGCCCTGAGGAAATCCATCTGATCGCAGATCGATCCATAGATGTAGTTCTGCTTTATGACGTCTTGCATGAGCTCGATGACATCGAGCCTGTTCTGAAGGACATGCGGCGGGTATTGAAGGACCAAGGCGTTCTGTCGGTGGATGACCACCATCTTTCCGACGATGTGATCTTGTCAAAGGTCGGCACTGGTGGTCTGTTTAGGTGCTGCGGCAGGATCGGCAGGACCATCCATTTTGCGCCGGCCAATAGGTCCAGGGGCTGAAATGATCGTGGCGATCGCATCTGGGAAAGGCGGCACAGGCAAGACCACCATCGCAGTAAACCTTGCCAGGGTATGGGCCAACGAAGTGCAACTGCTGGACTGCGACGTGGAGGAGCCCAACGCAAGGCTCTTTCTCAAAGGTGACTCGGTCTACCAGGAGGTAATAAGTATACCCATCCCTTGTGTGGACCAGGGCTTGTGCGATGGCTGCGGTGAGTGTGGACGGTTCTGTGCATATCATGCCATCGTCTCTTTTGGGACAAGGCCCATCGTCTTCCCTGACATGTGCCATGGCTGTGGCGGGTGCATGATGGTCTGTCCCAGGCAGGCGATCACAGAGGTAGGCCACAGGATCGGCACTGTGGAGGTCTTCAGGACAGGACAGATCACGCTAATACAAGGGAGATTGGATGTCGCCAGGCCCATGGCCCCGCCCTTGATCCGGGCGGTGAAGGCCAAGATGGACAGGCAAGGCACCGTCATACTGGATGCACCACCAGGTACATCATGTCCAGTAGTGGCCACCGTGAGGGGCTCTGACCTGGTCCTACTGGTGACAGAGCCTACGCCCTTTGGTCTGCACGACCTGCGTCTGGCGGTCCAGATGGTCCGGCAGCTGCGTATACCATCTGCGGTCGTGATCAACCGTGTCGGGATCGGCGATGACCGGATACACAGATTCTGTCGACAAGAGGGCATACCGATCATCCTGGAGATCCATGAGGACCGGCGGATAGGCCAGGCATATTCCAGGGGCGAGTTGGTGGTCGATGCACTTGCCGAATACAGAAGGTCATTCGAGTATCTGGCCGAGAGGTTGTCCGGATAGCCTATGGATGAGCTGGTCATAATCAGCGGTAAGGGCGGCACTGGAAAGACCAGCATAGCTGCATCGTTTGCGGTGCTTGCCGAACGGCCGGTCATTGCAGATTGCGACGTAGATGCAGCAGACCTGCATCTATTGCTGGGACCAGAGGTAGAACAGTGTAACAGATTCCTGGCTGGTTTCCAGGCCATGATCCGACAACAGGACTGCATTGCCTGCGGTAAGTGCCTGGCACTGTGCAGGTTCGAGGCGATCGGGCACACTGGCGGATCTGCCGCTGATAAGGCTTTCTCCGTAGATCCGATCGCATGCGAGGGGTGCGGTGTATGCGCTAGGTGGTGCCCTGCCAAGGCCATAGACATGGTGCAGCGTGATTGCGGGCAATGGTTCATCTCCAAGACCCGCGTAGGCCCTATGGTCCATGCGCAGTTGTCAGCGGCCTCAGAGAACTCTGGCAAACTAGTAGCAACGGTTCGAGAGGCTGCCCGCCAGATCGCCCAAGCACAAGGCCGCAGGCTTGTCATTGTGGATGGACCACCTGGGATAGGTTGTCCAGTCATTGCCTCCATAACAGGTGCAACAGGTGTGTTGATCGTCACGGAACCGACCGTCACCGGCGAACATGACCTCCAGCGGGTCATCGCCCTGGCCAAGCATTTTGGTATCCCTTCGGCGGTCTGTGTCAGCAAGTGGGACCTGAACCCCCAGATCACCGACGCAATAGAACATAAGGCAAGACAACTGGGCGCAAAGGTGGTAGGTCGGGTAAGGTATGATCCTAAGGTAAGTAAGGCGCAGATCCATCAAAAGGCCGCAGTCGAGACCGATACACAGGCAGGCCAGGATATTCTGGAGGTTTGGCGAAGATTGGAATGAAGGAGTATCAAGATGAGGATAGCTGTACCTATTGCCAATGGAAGACTTTGTGCACATTTTGGACACGCTGATGGGTTTGCGATCGTAGAGGTAGATCCCGGCCAAAGGCATATCCTCGATCGCAAGGAGGTAGACGCACCTCCGCATGCACCTGGACTATTGCCCAGATGGCTCGCAGAACAAGGCGTGGACGTGGTGGTTGCTGGCGGCATGGGTCAGCGTGCAAAGGCCCTCTTCTCGCAGAATGGGATCACCGTAGTGGTCGGGGCACCTGCACTAGAGGTCGATGAGCTTGTGGCCCAGTACCTGGCTGGCACCCTCCAGACAGGCGAGAACCTCTGTGATCACTAGTTGCAACATAAGGATCACGGTACTTGTAGAAGACTCCTCGCCGCGTTTAGATCTGGTGGCAGAGCACGGCCTGTCGATCTGGGTAGAGGCATATGGCCTGAAGATCCTGTTTGATACGGGCCAATCGAATGCATTCTTGGCAAATGGCCGGAGATTGGGCATACCTGTAGAAAGCGCAGATGCCTTGGTCGTCAGCCACGGGCATTATGACCACACTGGCGGGCTACGATACCTGGGCGATATGGACCTGCCGTCTGGTATCTTCCTGCACCCTGCTGCCTTGCAAGCAAGGTTCAGGCGTTTGGATGGACCTGCACATAAGCCGATCGGTATGCCGCCTGCTGCCAGGCGATCCATTGAGCGGATGGCAGAAAAGGTCATCTACACCAATGGTCCCCATCCCATAACACGCCAGATCGGCATAACAGGCCAGATACCGCGCCAAATCCCATTCGAGGACGTAGGTGGGCCATTCTTCCTGGATCCGCACCTAACACGGCTGGACCAGGTCCTAGATGACCAGGCTATGTGGATCCAGACCGGAAAAGGCCTGATCGTGATACTGGGCTGTGCGCATGCAGGGGTTGTAAACACCATCCAGACCATAAAGGCCCTGACCGGCTTCCAAGACTTCCGTGCAGTGATAGGTGGCATGCACCTGACCAGTGCATCTACAGAAGGACTGGAGGCAACCACTGAGGCCCTGCAGGCCTTTGATATCCAGGCCATCATGCCCTGCCATTGCACCGGACCTGAGGCGACCGGGTTCATGGCCAGGAAGCTTGGCTCGCTGGTCAAGCCTATCGCGACAGGCTCAGAGATCTTATTTGACTGCTGATACTAACCAGGATAGATTACTAATTGCAGTGATCTAGTAAGCCAAAAGGAAAGGAGACCGATATGGAACAGGAAGTCACCCGGTTACCGTTAATAGGCGACACTGCCCCTTCGTTCAAGGCCGAGACCACGCAAGGTCCTATCAGCTTCCCTGAGGACTTCAAGGGCAAATGGGTGGTGTTCTTCTCACATCCGGCAGACTTTACTCCCGTGTGTACCACAGAGTTCATGACGTTCGCGACCATGCAGCCGGAGTTCGAGAAGAGGAACTGCAAGCTACTTGGATTATCTATCGACAGTACATACAGCCATATCGCCTGGCTCCGCACCATAAAGGAGAGGATTGAATACAAGGGCATGAAGGGGGTGGAAGTAAATTTCCCTGTGATCAGCGACCTGACCATGGAGGTCTCCAGGAAGTTCGGCATGCTCCAGCCAGGGGCAAGCAACACACAGGCCGTACGAGCGGTATTTATCATAGACCCCCAGGCAAAGGTCAGGGCCATACTGTACTATCCGCTGTCCAATGGCAGGAACATCAATGAGATCTTGAGGCTGCTTACTGCCCTCCAATATGCAGATCAGTACAAGATCGCGACCCCTGCCAACTGGCAGCCTGGTGACGACGTGATCATACCTCCTCCTGGCTCCTGCGGCCAGGCAAAGGAACGGGTGGAAACACACGATCCGGATGTCAAGTGCCTCGACTGGTTCTTGTGCCTGAAGAAGTGCCCATCGCAAAGGTAGGTTATTGGGCTGGGCATGCACCAAGGCCGATCGCATTTTGGGTGTGGCATTGCATCTTCAGAAGGTATAAGCAAGCCCAAGGCTGCCGTATTTTTCGTGACCCCGTTGTGTCTTGAACTCCTTGCCCACTACCACATAGGCCAGGACCAGCTTGAGGTGCCTGGTGGCAATGCCAATGCCCACCTCAGCAGCAGGCACGAACGGGAGCTTGTCTACCCTGGGGCCTTCACGGAAGGTGTTCCCATCAAGGGTTATGTTCCTCAGGACTGCCGAGAGGTACGCTGAGCCATACACATGCAGCCCCAATCCCTCAGATACAGGTCTTGCAGAATGAGGGGAAGGCAGGTGTGCCATGCCCTGCATCTGGGTGGTGCCAAAGTCCTGTGGCAGATTGATCCCCATCCTGGCCTGGCCACCGATCATCACGTTGGCTAGCGCATTGCCCGCCGAAGACTGAAAGGATGGTATTGCCTCCACACACGCACCATTGCGCTGGCCTAAGAGTATGAGCCTTTGCTTGTACTCATATGTCAGGTTGAGGATCGGCTCATTATGGATCTGGTAATCCCACCCCATAGGGACCTGACAGCCAAGCCACTGATGCACCTTTGTCTGGGTCTGTTCAGCCAATGACCACGGGCCTACCACACCTGCTGTCAGCCGCAGGCCCCAGTAGGAGTCTGGTTGTTCGAAACAGGTGCTCAGGCCTACAAACAGCACTCCACAATAGGCGCGATCGTTCGGGTCTGGCCTGGGTAGGCTTATATCAGAGGGCGTACAGATGATCTGCCCAAATTGATAGCCTACCACCCTATCGCCTGCGATACACCAGGCCGGAAGTCTATCTACGATCGGATCCAGGAGGGTACCCCCGGATTGCTGGATCGCCACTGCCACCCCACTGGTATAAAGCCTATCAGCGCCAACAAATGCGTCGTTGTCTAGGGCAACCGAGACAGACCATACCGAGCCCGTTTTTGGGGGATCCGCTAACAGACCAGGGCACACAACGCCCAGTCCCAACAGGGCCTCAATCGCCAGTAGTCTTCTTGGATACAAACTCCTTCCCACAGTCGGTCATATCCAACACATGGTGTACCCCAATGAATTCTAGTGTGAATTATGTTGACTCGAATAATTCGAACCCATATTATTACATGGCGTATTATAACCAAGGTCTCCGTCAGTAAAGGAGCAGTTGTGTGCCGAGCAACAAGACCATAGATAAGATCGTCGAGTTTGCCAGAGGCCTGGAAGGAATAGAGCCTGGGCTCCTCAGGGAAGGCCTGGAGATTGCAGACCTGCACCGCCGCATGCATACTGCCATCGAGCAGTTGTTGGCCGGGGTGGGGGTGAACTTCACACAGGTGGAGATCCTGGAGGTCCTATTCCACAACCAGGATGTGGACATGACCCCTGCGATGCTCTCTGAAGAGGTGGGTCTGAGCCGCTCTGCCATGACCAACGCCCTCGATGGCCTCGAGAGGCTCGGCTATACGTCACGGATGCCCCACCCAAGCGATCGCAGGATGATCGTTGCCTGCCTGACCGAGCAAGGTAGGGAGTTTGCCAGCAGGCTCTTGCCTGGCCGCTATCAGAAGCTGTGCAAGGTGGTAGGCTTGCTTTCCAAGGAGGCAAGGGACCTGATGCTCAAGACCTACAGGGACGTTTTGGACTTCCTGACCAAGGAGATGGAACAGGAGCAAGGCTGATGGCCAAGGTACTATACGGCGGTATCCTGCAGATAGTATGGTTGGCGGTCCTTCTTGCCCTAACAGGCTGCGGCCCTGATAGATCGCTCTCCAGCTCTGTGTATTCCAGCAGACAGATCGCCTATCAGAGGTGGAAGGAACAGAAGGATCCCAATCTGCCTGTGATCTCCGGAAGTCTGTCCATGAAGGATGCGATAAAGCTGGCCCTCACCTACAGCAAGCCCCTCCTGGCTGCCATCCAAGAAAAGGAGGTGGCAAAGGGACAGGTTCAAGAGGCCTACGGCCAGGCACTGCCAAAGGTCTCTGGCGTGGCAAGTTACACACGTATGGACGAACTGCGGGGATTTGAGCCCAAGGGCTTTCCCATACCAGGTGGCAAGATCACCTTTGGCGAGCTGGACAACTATTCAGCAGGCCTGCAGGTCCGCCAGCCCATCTACAGGGGCGGCGCAATAGCGGCGGCGATCAGGGCGGCCCAGTTGTACGCATACCTTACCGACCATACGGTCCGGCAGGTGGTCCAGATGACCATATTCGAGGTTGCAAGCAACTATAATGAGGCACTACTTGCCCAGCACCTCTACGATGTATCCAGGGATGCGGTCAGATCTGCCGAGGCCCACCTGGAGGACGTAAAGGCAAAGGCCTCTCAGGGCCTGGCATCCAGATTTGACGTACTGCGGGCAGAGGTGGATGTCTCGAACTTCAGGGCAGAGATGATCCAACAGCAGAACCGCCTCCACCTGGCAAAGGCAAGGCTTCTAAAGGCCATGGGTGTATCCCAGCAGGCGGATATCGCATTGACAGATCAGCTCACCTATGAGCCCATAAGGCCTGTGCTGGAGGAGGCGGTCAGGATTGCCCACATGAATAGGCCAGATCTTTACGCAGCAGAATTGGGCCTCAGGCTCCAGGAAGAGGCACTGAGGGTCGCCAAGAGCAGGTACTGGCCTACCATCGACGCGGTATTCAACTATTCCTGGGCAAGGCCGGATCCGCACTATTCGACCGATACCTGGGGGGATCAATGGACCGCTGGCCTTCAATTGGAGGTCCCAATCTTCGATGGGTTTGCCAGGGAAGGCAAGATACGCCAGGAGAAGGCTGCCCTTCAAAAGAGGCGACTGGAGCTGCTGAACGCAGAAGAGACCACATTGCTGGAGATACAACAGGCCCTCCTGAGCCTCCGGGACGCAGAACAGCTCGTCGAGTCACAGCAGTTGAACCTACAGCGTGCTGAAGAGGGGCTCCGGCTGGCAGAGGTCGGATATCGCGAGGGGGTAAATACTGAGGTGGAGGTGGTGGATGCCAGGGCTGCCCTGACCAGGGCACGGGGCCTGTACTATCAGGCCACATATGCACACACGATGGCAAGGCTCATGCTGCAGCGGGCCATGGGCATATTGGGCCCAGGTGCACAAGAGACTGACCTAACAAGTCAACCTGCGGTAGAACCCGGTCGCATACCAGAATTCACACCTGCAGGTCAGGCAACACAAGGCCATCAAACAGACAGAATCAATATGCAAGGAGCAGATAGCAAATGAGATCCGCCTGGAAGAACTTCCTATCTTTGGTCTTTGCCATAGTTATCGTGGCCATAGGGATCATGGCCTTCCGCTACGTCCAGCAGCGAAGCAGACCCGCCAATCAACAACAGGAACAGTCGGCAGCCCGTGTCCAGACGATGCAGGTCAAGACCGGGCTCATAGAGGAGGCCTTGACCCTGACAGGTGAACTGAAGGCCCTTGCAGTGGTGGACATCAGGCCAAAGATCTCTGGAAGGCTGGAGCGACTCGCCCTGGAAGATGGCACGCCGGTGGTGGAGGGGACATATGTCGCTGCAGGACAGGTGGTGGCAGTGCTTGAACACAAGGATCTTCAGGCACAAGTGGCACAGGCACGGGCCGCCTTGGAGACCGCAACGGCAGCGGTCCAGGCCGCAGAGGTAAACCTACAGGACGCACAACGGGAAAAGACCAGGATGGAGAACCTCTTCCAGCAGGGCTCGGCCACTGAGCAACAAAGGGACCGGGCGGTGGCGGCATATGACCGTGCAGTTGCAGGTCTTGCACAGGCAAAGGCCCAACTTGCGCAGGCACAGGCCGCGCTCGACCTTGCAGAGGTCACATACAATGAGGCGTTCCTCAAGTCGCCGTTGACAGGCGTGGTCACGGCTAAGTACGTAGATCCTGGCGCCATGGTCGGGCCTGGTACTGCCATCCTGCAGGTCCAGGCCATGGAACAACTAAAGTTCATTGTGGCCATACCTGCAGAGTCCCTGCCGAGGATCGATCCAGATAAGACAAGGGTGGATATGCAGGTGGGTGCATATCCTGGTCGGCTGTTTAAGGCAAGGATATCACAGGTGTATCCAACCGTGGAGACCACCACCAGGACCACAACACTGGAATTACTGGTAGACAATGCGAAGAATGAACGTGGGGAGTACCTATTGAGGCCAGGTATGTATGCGGTCGCCAAGGTCGTACTTCAGACCAAGCCTCAAGCGATCGTGGTGCCCATGGATGCCCTGATAAGGTTGCTGGACAAGTATTACGCATTTGTGGTCGAGGATGACAAGGCCAAGAGAAGAGAGGTCGGGCTTGGGATCAGGAGTGGCCAGTTCGTGGAGGTCATAAGTGGCCTATCTGCAGGCGAGGAGCTGGTGGTCAGCGGACAGCATCGGTTGGTTGATGGCACTAGGATAGAAAGGGTCAAGGAAGACCTGACAGGAGGCCAGGTCCAATGAAGCTACCTGAGATAGGTGTAAGGCGACCTATACTTACGGTCATGCTGTTTGTGGCGATCCTGATACTCGGGGTCGTATCACTTACCATGCTGGCCGTAGACATGATGCCGGAGATAGAACCACCATCCATGAGCGTCATAACGCCATGGCCCGGGGCAAGTGCTGAGGACGTAGAGACCAAGGTCACACAGCAGATAGAAAACCAGCTCAGTATCATCAACAATCTAGATGAGCTCCGCAGTACCAGCAAGGAGAACCTTTCGGTAGTGACCTGCAAGTTCAAATGGGGCACGAACCTGGATGAGGCAGCAAATGATATCCGCGACCGCCTGGATTTTGCCCGCAGGAACCTGCCTGACGACGTAGAGGACATCACCATCTTCAAGTTCAATACCTCTATGATGCCAGTGCTCCTCTATGCAGTCAGTGCAGAGGAGAGCTGGGAGAGGCTATACGACATAGTCGATGACCAGATCAGCGACCCACTGAAGCGTTTGCCAGGTGTAGGCGCGGTCCAGATCATGGGTGGTCTGCGAAGGCAGATAGACATACGCCTGGATAGGTCCAAGCTCGCAGGTTATGGCCTTACGCTACAGGACATAGCCAATGCACTGCGAGCCGAGAACCTGACGCTGCCAGCAGGTACCATTAAGATCGGCACGATCGAATATACCATACGTGTACCTGGTGAGTATCAGACCCCCGACCAGATCAAGGACATCGTAGTCAAGCGGGCCAATGACGCCATCGTCTACTTGCGGGACGTGGCCCAGGTGGCAGATAGCTTCAAGGAGGAACAGAGGATCGTGGAGGCAGATGGCAGGCGTGCCCTCATCGTCATGGTCCAGAAGAGGTCTGGTGCTAATACCGTGCAGGTCTGTGACGCAGTCCGGGCGGAGATGGACCGGCTGGTCAAGACGCTCCCTCCAGATATCAAGCTAGCCCTGGTGATGGACTCAAGCGAGTTCATCAGGCAGGCCATCCAGAATCTCACAAACACGGTCATGTGGGGTGGGCTCTTTGTGGTGTTGACCACATTCGTTTTCTTGCGGAACATACGTTCGTCCCTCATCATCATATTAACCATCCCATTCTCCCTGATCATCGCCTTTGTGTTCATGTTCCTGATGGGCTGGACGATCAACATCATAAGCCTTTCATCCCTTGCCATAGCGATCGGCATGGTGGTGGACAATGCGGTAGTGGTACTGGAGAACATCACAAGGCACGTGGAGCGAGGCGAGAAGGTACGCGAGGCATCCATGTTTGGCAGCGAGGAGGTGGGCCTTGCCATAGCGGCAAGCACGCTCACTACGGTCGTGGTCTTCCTGCCGCTGGTATTCCTGACGGGCATAACGAGCATATTCTTCAAGCAACTGGGTGCAGTGGTCACTGTGACACTGCTGGCAAGCCTGTTCTGCGCGTTGATGCTTACTCCTATGCTCTGTTCGAGGCTGGTAAGGCCTGTGTCGCAGATCATGACCAGGGCAGGTTTGTTCCACAGACTCGCCATCAATAGCGAGCGATACTTCAAGGCACTGGAACAGTGGTATTCGATCCTCCTGGGCTGGGCCTTGAGACACAGGGCCACGGTGATACTAGTTGCGATCGCGGCATTCATGGCAGCGGTGGTCCTGGTGCCGCTTATCGGAAGCGAATTCATACCGGACCATGATACTGGCGACCTGCCGATTACCATCGAACTGCCTGTAGGCACCAGGGTGGAGACCACTGCATCGATCTGTAAGAAAGTAGAATCCATCGCCAGGGAACTAGCGGGCCCAGGTGCGGTACAACATAGCTACTGGAGGTGTGGCCAGAGCGAGGAAGGCGTGACCACTGCATTCGGCCAAAAGGAGGGCTCGCATGTAGGCATGGTAGGCCTGAAGTTGGTACCCAAGTTGCAAAGGTCCAAGAGCGCAAAGCAGATAGGCAGGGAGGTTGCAGAGAGGATCTCTGACTGGCCTCAGATCGTGAAGGTCCAGGCCTCTGCTGCAGACATGATGCAGAGTATACTGCTTGGAGGCGGAAAGCCCCTTTCAATAGAGATCCTCGGCAATGACCTCCAGGCCACAGACAGGGTCGCCAAGCAGATCCAGCAGATCGCCATGCAGGTACCAGGGGCAAAGGACCCGACCATAAGCCGAGACCTGGGCAGGCCAGAGTTGACGGTGCGCGTGGATAGGCAGAAGGCTGCCTCCCTGGGACTAAACATCAGCAACGTGATCGATTCATTGAGGACCCTCTACTATGGCAAGGAGGCGACCAAGTTCCGCAAGGCAGACAAGGAGTACGACATATTCATGCGCCTCGACCAGGCACAAAGACAGTCGGTAGAGGACATACTCAATAGCGAGATCATCACACCCAGTGGAAGGCGGATCCGCCTTGACAGCATCGCAACGGTGGAGGAGACCTTAGGACCTGTAGAGATAGAACGAAAGGACCAGCAGAGGATAGTAAAGGTCGATATAGACACATATGGCAGGACACTGGGGGAGATTACCACAGATATCCAACGGAGGATCGAGTCTGAGGTATTCTTGCCTGCAGGGGTCTCCATCAACTACGCAGGGATGGTCAAGGAGCAACGTGAATCCTTTAGGTCATTGGGGTTGATGCTGGCCTTGGGGATACTGCTTGTCTACATGGTCATGGCCGGCCAGTTCGAATCCTTGTTGGACCCGTTCGTGGTCATGTTCTCTGTGCCATTTGCATTCACTGGTGTTGCAGTTGCATTGGCCTTGACAAAGACGAGCCTTAGCCTGATGTCATTCATCGGCATGGTGATGCTGGTAGGGATGGTGGTCAACAACGCCATAGTGCTGATCGATTATACGAACATACTGCGGGCACGAGGCCAATCCATGCTGGAGGCAGTACAAAATGCAGGCCGTGACAGGCTCAGGCCTGTCTTGATAACGACCCTGACGACACTACTTGGCATGTTGCCTATGGCCACTAGCCGCGGTGAAGGTTCAGAGATGTGGCGGCCATTGGGTATATCCGTGATCGGTGGCCTTACTGTTTCGACATTGGTGACACTGGTCCTGGTACCAACGGTCTATAGCATCTTTGAGCAGGCCAAGAGGCGTTTTAGCTGAGGATAAACACATGAAGATGATACTGGCCATATACAACGTGGCGGTCGACGATGAGGTCATGGAGGCGGTCAAGGCGGTCGGCGTCAAGTGTTACACAAAGTGGCCACGCGTGCAAGGCCAGGGCTGCAAGACAGGCCCAAGGCTCGATGACCACATCTGGCCTGGCGCAAACTGCGTTACGATGATGGTGGTCTCCGATGAACTTGCACCTAAGGTCATGGGTGCCCTCAAGGACCTCCGTCAGACCATAGGCCAGACAGAGGGGGTAAAGGCCTTCATGCTCAATGTGGAGCAGCAACTATAGGCCCACCAAGCCACGGTATTACACCAAAAGCACGCCCTGCGTGACAACCCTGTCCCGCCGGTGATATTCATCTCTACCCTAGCGGCCATGCCGCTGGTCTTGGGGGTGATAATACTCTCGCGTATCATGCCTACCCTGGTGCAGGCTGTGCATCTTTACGTGCCAAGCGCACCTTGGGCAGCGCATCTGCACCTGTTCATCAAGGCCGCTATAGTCACAGCAGCCTGGATGTTAAGCTACTATGGGATGAAGGGCTTGCCTGTCTCGATAGCAGGCCCTATTGGCGCTACAGCACCTGCTTGGACCCTCATTGGTGGGGTCTTGTTGTTCGGAGAAAGGCTCACCACAACCCAGTTCGCCGGTTTTGTCCTGATGGGGCTATCGTACGCGGCCCTCTCTGCTATAGGTAACAAGGAAGGCATCAGTTTTGTTAGCAATAGATATGTCCTTGCCATGGCAATGGCCAGCATACTGAGCGCAGTAAGCGGCCTATATGACAAGTTCCTGATAAATGTCCTCGGCTATCACCCCTTGTTGGTACAGGCCTGGTTTATGGTCTATCTTGTACCTACCAGCGGACTTGTCCTAATCGCCTGTTGGGTAAAGGAGGGCAGATCGCTACATCGGCCGTTGCACTGGCGATGGAGCATCCCTGCAATTGGCCTAACCCTGGTAGTTGCCGACGTACTGTACTTCAATGCACTTGGCCAACCTGGCTCCCTGGTATCGGTACTGTCGATGATAAGGGCAGGGTCTGTTGCCGTATCATTCGTCTTGGCGGGGCTACTTTTCTCAGAGGTAAGGCTGCCTGCCAAGGCCCTGGCCCTTACAGGGATCATGGCAGGCCTGTTTGTCATAACGCATGCAACATCTGACCATTAGTTGGTTCTGGGATGTTGCAACCTCATGGCAAAGAAGGTAGCATCCTTCGTTGCATACGATCCTTTTAGGGCGGACCAAATGGCCTTATCAGACACAGACGCAGAGATCTTGAGGTTCGAGCAGATCTGCAGGCAGAACCGCATGAAGGTCACATACCAGCGGCTGGAGATATTTCGCCAGCTTACCAGCACAACCGAGCACCCTGACGCAGAGACCATCTACAATAGGGTCCGCAAGAAGATCCCATCCATATCGTTGGATACGGTGTATCGTACCCTCAGGCTCTTTGAGGCCAAGGGGCTGATAGTAAGGGTAGGCGCGATAGGTGACAGCGCTCGCTACGACGCCACCGTGGACAGCCACCACCACTTCCTCTGCACCAGGTGTGGGGCCATCATAGATACCAGATGTAAGGGCCTGGATCGGACTTCGGCCGAAGACCTCGCCTGCGACTGTGGTCAGGTGGAGGCCGTATACATCGAGTTGCGGGGAATATGCAATACGTGTCTGGCCAAGGCCCGCAAGCACAGGCAGGCTAGTGGCACTGCCAGAAGGTAGATGAAGCTTCTCTAGCGATTCGATCATGGAGATCTGGCCATGAAGGTTAAGGTAAAGGACACGATCATAGGGCTTATCCAGGGCGATATAACGGAGATGGATGTGGACGCCATAGTCAACCCTGCCAACAGCCGCCTGGTCATGGGTGGCGGTGTGGCTGGGGCCATCAGGAGAAAAGGGGGCCCATCCATACAGCAGGAGTGCGACCGCATCGGCGGTACACCCGTTGGGACCGCAGTCATCACTGGGGCAGGCAATCTTAAGGCTAGATACGTCATCCATGCGGTCGGCCCAAGGATGGGCGAGGGCCAGGAGGAAACCAAGCTGGCGAATGCCACACTAAACAGCCTCCGCCTTGCAGATAGTAAGGGCCTTAGCAGCATCGCCTTCCCGGCCATAAGCACAGGTATATTCGGCTACCCGATGGACCGTTGTGCATCGGTCATGCTCAAGACCACGGTTGACTATCTGGCCAAGACCGCCACTGGTATCAAACAGGTCTTGTTCGTACTATTCGATCACCAGGCCCTTTTGACCTTTGAGGCCAGGATGTCCGAACTTGCAAGGGACCTGGGCCTGGAGGTGGAGCAAGGCTGAACAGGCAGGCTGTGGATACTACTTGCCAATCACAAGGACCGGTTCATTGCCTACCTTGAGCTTCAGTGAATAGGCCCAGTTGTCCTTGCCTGCCTCAAGGGACCTGACAAACCCATATGCGATCTGTCCAACCGTGGTAAAGACAGGCCGATCCCTATATCGCTGCTCAAGGTATCTGCCAGAAACGGTCGCTAGATACCATCTACAGGCAAACGGCAATGGGGCCGGCCCTGGCTCTATGGTAGTCAGGTCCACATTGTGGGCGTGTGGAAGCACGAACGGCTGGTGGGTCGGGATCTCCCTGCTGAAATAGTGATCAGCCCAGCAGTCGTTGCAGTCCAGTTGGCCAAGTTCCTCCTGGCGCCAAAATGGTGGGCAGTACGGCTCAAGGAAGGTAAGGTGGATGCTGGCATTGGTATGTGCAGATATGACCTTGGCAGCCTCACTTATCAGCCAGCAACCACTATCCAACCCGATCAGGTGCACGTGTCGCCACTGATGCGATAAGGCAACGACCTCTGCCCCAAGGCTGGGACCAAAGGTAATCCTGGCTGCCTGGGTGGCCTCCGTATGTCCTAGTCTATTTGCCTGGTCTCGCCAGTCATACCAGCCACACAACCAGCCATCCTTGTCTATGGTATCCTTTATGTTGACTGCCAGGGTCTTATACCAATCCCCCTTACCCTTCCATCCAGGTACCACGATCACAAGTCCGGGCCCGGCCTGCGCTGTGGTCATCTTCCTAATGATCGCATACAGCTCTGAGGACTGTCTAGTAAAGGCCCTCTTACTATCCCTTGCCGGATCTGCTATGTACAGGACCGCAGGCTTGGGCTTTAGCAGCCTGTTCCAAGGCCATCTATCAGACTGCCAAGGCCATTTGGCCTGGCCCGTCTGGGCCATCAGGCTTATAAGCAGCACTGCCAAGACTGAACATGGCTTATGGGTTGTACTCATGGCCACGTACCAGTAGAACAAGCAATGTGCATACCATCAAGCGGAAAAATAGACGGCCGCCGGCAGGCCAAGTGGATGTGTGTATAGTAGGTGCTGGCCCTGCCGGCCTGATGGCTGCCATGCAGGCAGCAGCCAATGGGGCAACTACACTGATCCTTGAGAAGAACCCACAGCCTGCCAGGAAGCTCCTCTTGACCGGCGGAGGCAGGTGTAATCTCCTCCACCTGGGCACTCCAACAGAGATCCTGGCACGACTGAGGCCCCATGATCGATTCCTCAGGCACGCACTATTTGAGTTCCCCCCTCTATGGGTCATAGGCCTCTTTGAGGGGCTAGGGCTTCAGACTAGGGCTGAGCAGGATGGCCGCGTGTTTCCCATCTCTGAGCGGGCAGAGGACGTCAGATCAGCCCTTGTAC
>JARYLO010000059.1 GCA_029907605.1 Sedimentisphaerales bacterium | reverse complement strand
CCTAACGGGTCCGGGGTCATTGCCGTCTTGGCAACAGTGGCTGCTGCGGTGCAGTACGCAGATGAGGCACAACGCAGGGACCTGTTGGCCGATCCATTCGTCAGATCCGCGATGGATAGGGCCATGGAGCTGGCAGCAGGTCTTGAGCAGCAAGGCAGATGGCTCGATGCCTATGTCAAATATGGTGCATTGCTGAAGGCCATCGATCCAGACAATCAATTGTACAAAGAGCGCACGCAAGATTGGCTGGAGAAGGCGGAGATCGCAGCCACCTTTGAGGACAGTCCCTGCCAGACCAGTAAGCAGAGGTTCGAAGGGGTCAGCAGGCGTATCTATACAAGGGCGGTCAGGGTCCTCGGGACTAGGTACGTCAACTCCGTAGACTATACCCAGATGGCCAGTGATGGTCTAAGGCGTGCCAGGCAACTGGGCGAGGTCCTTGCAAGGTTAGACACAAGCAAGGTCTCCTATCTCGGCCCTGTAGATCCAAATAAACTGCGGGCCTGGCATGCAGGGCTGTCTAGTCTGCAGGCCCAGGTGGCCGATTCTGCTGTGGGTTTGGACGAAAGATCATTCTTGAGGTTGTTTGAGGACCTGTTGCGGCTGAATCTTTCGACCGTCAATATCCCGGAAGAGGTCCTGATCTGGCACTTCGCACAGGCAAGCTTGGAGGCATTGGATCCACACACGGTGATAGTGTGGCCAAGGGAGAAGTCTGAATTCGACTCCATGTTGACCAATGAGTTCAGCGGCATTGGCGTGGAGATATCCAAGCAGGATGGGGTCTTGACCATCGTGAGCCTGTTGCTGGATACACCTGCCTACAAGGCCGGACTGGATGCAGGCGATGTGATCGAGGCAGTCGACGGTATAGCAACAAAGGATATCACCGTCGACTGTGCCAAGGAGAAGATCCGTGGGCCCAGGGGCACCAAGGTCACCCTCACCATCAGGCGGCCTGGCCAGGAAGGCACAAGGGAGGTGACCATCGTTAGGGACAGGATACTGGTCCCGAGCATCTATGGTTGGCAGAGGACCGAGGATGGCAAGTGGCGATACATAATCGATCCTAACAACAAGATCGCCTACATCAGGCTCAATAGCTTTGCCAAGGATACTGCCAACCAACTTGAGGCGATCCTAAAGGACCTTGAGAAGGATGGCCTTTCTGGGCTTATCCTGGACCTCAGGTGGAATCAGGGCGGCTTACTGGATGTGGCACTGAAGATAGTGGACATGTTTGTAAAGGATGGTGTCATGTTGAGGGTCAGGCCTGGGCTTTATGGGGGGCTATCCGAGGCGGCCCATGCCACCCTGGAAGGGACACATCCTGATTACCCGCTAGTGATACTGGTCAATTCCGTCTCTGCCAGTGCCTCAGAGATAGTCTCCGGTGCCCTTGGTGACCCTCTGTACAAACGGGCTGTGATAGTAGGCGAGCGGACACATGGCAAGGGCAGTGTCCAGTCCATAGAGGACCGCGGACTGGATGGCGCAGAATTGAAATATACCACTGCCTACTATTACCTGCCTTCTGATAGAAGGGTAAACAGCAGGGAGGCCATGGAGAAGCTGGGCAGAAAGGATTGGGGCATAGGCCCTGATGTGGAGGTCATAATGCGGCCTGATGAGGTCAGACGGATGCTTGCCGGCCAGAGGGCAAATGACATCCTGGTCCAGCCCGACAGGCCTGCAACAAAGGAGCAGCCCCAACGCAAGACCGCCCAAGAGCTAATGGCCGCTGATCCCCAGCTTGCCATAGGCATGCTCGTGCTGAAGGCAAAGATGGTCGAGGCAGGGTTGCCGGTAGGCTGAAGGTGCGGGGAGATTCGGAGGTTGAGCATTGACTGAGCCGATCCAAGACCTCAACAAGCTCGAGCAAGAAAGACTACGTAGGCTTGAAGAGATTAAGGCCCTTGGTGTCGATCCATATGGATCCAGGTTCGACGGCGTTCAGCCCATAGGTCAGATAAGGGCAGGTTTCAAGGAGGACGACCAGTCACAGAGGGCCAGGACTGCAGGCCGTATAGTCCTGTTGAGGGACATGGGCCGGCTGGTGTTCATCACACTGAGGGATTGGACAGGCTCTATCCAGGTAGGCCTCAGCAAAGGCATGCTTAGCTCCCAATGGGGCCAGGCCAAGTGCCTTGAGATAGGCGACATTATAGGGGTCGAAGGGACACTTGGCAGGACCAAGACCGGCGAGCTCACCATCTGGGTTGAGGATGGTAGGCTGACATTCCTTAGTAAGTGCCTGGCGGTGCCGCCGGAGAAGTTCCACGGCCTTGTGGATGTGGACCAGAGGTATAGGCTTAGATATGTGGACCTCTGGATCAACCCTGAGGTGATGGAGCGATTCAAGACCCGTAGCCGCATCATCTCTACCATAAGGGCACAACTGGAGGCCATGGGTTTCTTGGAGGTAGAGACCCCGATGATGCAATCACAGGCTGGTGGCGCTGCTGCCAGGCCATTTGTCACGCATCACAATAGCCTTGATATCGATCTCTACCTGAGGATCTCGCCAGAGCTGTACCTCAAGAGACTACTTGTAGGCGGGATGGACAAGATCTTTGAGATAAACCGCTGTTTCCGCAATGAGGGCCTCAGCACAAGACATAATCCAGAATTTACCATGTTGGAGCTCTACCAGGCCTACGCAGACTACAGGGTGATGATGGACCTAACAGAGGAGCTCATAACCCTTTGCGCACAGCGGCACGCAAGTTGGCCTACGATCAGGTATGGCGATCAGGTCCTGGACTTGACCCGTCCTTGGCGAAGGGCCACATATGCAGAACTGCTCGAGCAATATGGCTGCTGCAATATGTTCGATATCGACTCCGTTAGGGCCAGGGCCAGCCAGCTTGGGATAGAGCACCAGGGGATGGATGACCAGGTGGTGATAAACGAGGTCTTTGAGGCCACAGTGGAGCAGCACCTGGTCAACCCCACATTCGTATTGGATTATCCTGCAGCATTGTGTCCTCTGACCAAGAGGAAGAAGGATAGGCCCGACCTTGCGGAGCGATTCGAGTTGTATATGGCCGGAATGGAGCTGGCGAATGCCTATACGGAGCTAAACGACCCGGCCGTGCAGGAGGAGAACTTCAAGATCCAATTGCGAGGCCAAGCAGAGACGATGGCCCGAATGGATAGGGATTTCTTGACTGCATTGAGATATGGGATGCCGCCGGCAGGTGGTCTTGGTATCGGGATCGACCGTCTGATAATGATCCTTACCGGTGTCACCAGCATCAGGGATGTGATCTTATTCCCGCATCTAAGGCCAAAGGGGCAGGATTAGGCTTCGCGCAAGGCCAAGGACGTGATCAAAGTTTTGTTGTGGCTGCGATACCTGAGGACCAGACCTGTGGTACTGCTGAGTATCACGGCAGTGGCCTTGGCCGTTTCCCTCTTGATGGTGGTCTCAAGCCTGTTTACTGGGTTTATTCGCACCTTTGAACGCAGTGCAACCGACCTGATCGGCGACATACTCTTGCTAAGCCCGAGCCGATTCGACCATGCAGATGAGCTGATTGAAGATCTTAGGGGTAGCGGCCTTGTGCGGGCCGCTGCTGCCAGTACGCAGATCCCAGGCCTCTTGCACATAGCCACTGGGAACGTCCGACCTGTGCAGGTCTGGGGTATAGAGGTAGCTGACCTCATGCAGGTCACAAGTCTTGGCAAGTGGCTTGTAGGGCAGGCAGGAGGACCCATAACGTTGGCTGCCCAGGCCACCGGCCGGGTACCGGCCATTGTTGGCATAGGTCTATTGCTCGAACCTGATCCGCTGACGGATCGCTACGATGTGGACCAGGCCAGGAAACTCATAGGGCAGAGGTTGGTATTGACCTGTCCTGCGATCTCCAACCTGGACCCAAATCAGCAGCCGCAAAGGCCCATGCGTAGGACCATAGAATTGGTGATCGCCGACATCCTGCACACAGGCAACTGGCTTTTTGATCAGCAGGCGGTACTGTTGCCATCGAGGTCCCTCCAGCTCGATCCAAACAGTTCACAGGTGTTTGTGGATCGGATACAGATCAGGCTTGCCAACGGCATGGACCCACAGCAGGCTATTGCCACGATCAGTTTGATCTGGGGCCGCTTTGCGCAAGGGGTGCTGGGCTGGGGGCCTTATCAGGTCGCCCAGGCAGAGATCCTGCCTGCACGGCAGCTACAGGCCCGCTTCCTGGCAGAGGTACGAAAACAGCTAGGCGTGCTGCTGGTGATATTTGGCGTTGTAGATACAGCAGCAATAGTATTGGTGTTCTGCGTGTTCTACATGTTGGCCAGACTGAAGGTCAGGGATATAGCCATCTTGAAGGCCTGCGGATGCCCTAGCAGCCAGATCGTATTTTTGTTCTTGGGGCTTGGGACGGTTGTCGGGGCCATTGGGGCTGGATTTGGGGTGGTATTGGGCTATCTTTTCACCCATAACATTAACTACATTGAAGACAGGATATCCTCCTTAATCGGTATCAGGCTGTGGGATAGCAGTGCCTATCTATTTGAACATATCCCAGATCAGGTGGCATGGGATACGGTCTGGATCATCGTCCTTCTTGCCACGGTGGCGGCGGCAATTGGGGCACTTGCCCCAGCAATGATGGCCGCAAGGGCCAGGCCTGTGGAGATACTCCGTTATGAATAGTGGTTGGGCAATGGATGTATAGGTGGGTCCTGGCATTACGTTACCTGGTCAGCAGGCGCGTCACACTCATTGCGGTATTGGTGGTGGCACTTTGTGTGTTTGTGGTCTTTGTTGTGATGACCGTAATGAACGGTCTTGTCGGCCAGTTCAAGGAGAGGACACATTCATTCGTAGGCGATTGCGTGGTGGCCACAGAGTCTATGGTTGGCTTCCCCTATTATGACCGCTTCATGGATGTCCTCAGATCTGAGCCTATGGTGGATTCCGTGTCGCCAGTGATACGGACATATGGCCTTGTGGCATTGGCAGGCCGGCAGGACGCGGTCGGCATTGAGATCATGGGTATAGAGCCAAACAGCCACTTTACGGTGACAGGGCTTGGCCAGGGCCTGCATCTTCACAGGGATGACCCGCAGACTGCCTTTTGCTCTCAGGCAGATCCGAACATACCGGGTTGTATATTGGGAATCGATCTAGTCCTTAATCGTGACAGCTCGGGTGAGTATGACTACAGGTGGTTGCCTCTTAAGGCCACATACGATATCAGTTGTTTTCCGCTTACCGCAAGGGGGGCCTTGGAGAGGATCGGGACCGGTTATGTCAATACCAAGCGATTTGGTTTTTCAGATGTCAGCCATACAGGTCTTGCGCGTGAGGATGGTGGGTTGATATATGTGCATTTCGACCAGCTACAAGGGTTGTGTGGGATGTCGCGGCCACCTGCACGTGCTACCGCCATACATATCAGGTTCAAGCCAAAGGTCAGCCTGCAGCATGGCACAAGGCAGGTTGAAGGGCTTTGGGACCGATTCGCCAAGGACTGCCAAGGGATGCCCCAGGCAGATCTGCTGGGCTTGGTGAGGGTCCAGGATTGGAAGACCTATCGCAAGTCCACCATAGCACCTATGGAAAAAGAGCAGATCGCCATGATCGTCATGTTCATACTGGTGGCCACTACCGCCGTATCTATCGTGCTGGTAGTCTTCTATATGATCGTGTCCAGCAAGACAAGGGATATAGGGATCCTGAAGGCCGTTGGTGAGTCCTTCTGGGGGGTGATAGGGTTGGTAGTCAACTTCGCCCTTCTGATAGGGTTGGTCAGTGCCTTTTTAGGGGTCTTGGCAGGCTGGTTATTCCTGCGGTACATCAACCAGATCGAGGGTTGGCTTTTCGCAAGGTTTGGCTTCCAGTTGTGGGATAGGACCATATTCTCGATCGGCCAAATCCCCAACCAGATCCAGATGGGCGTCGTGGCAGTTATCGTCATGTGTGCACTATTGGTCTGCTTGACAGGTTGCCTCTTGCCTGCCATCCGTGCAGCCAGGACGCAGCCAGTAGATACATTGAGGGCTAGTCCGATATGAACTGCGATGGCAGTGCGATCCTGTCTGCCCAGGGGCTTGTCAAGAGCTATTGGCTTGGTACGACGCAGGTGCCGGTGTTGAGGGGCGTCAACCTAGATCTGGCCAGAGGCGAATTTCTGGCCATACTTGGGGCCTCTGGTAGCGGGAAGAGTACCCTACTGCACATCCTTGGTGGGCTGGATAGGCCTGATAAAGGGAGGGTCCTCTTCAATGGCAATGACATATCCAGTTTTACGGCAAGGCAACTGAATGATTACCGCAACCGCCGGGTGGGGTTTGTCTTTCAGTTCTACCACCTGCTTGACGAACTAGATGTACTGGAGAATGTGTATCTGCCGGCCATGATCGGCAAAGGCCTTGTAGGTTGGTTGACCCACAAGAGGACAGCCGTGCAAAGGGCCCTGGAATTGATAGATCAAGTTGGGCTAGGCCATAGGATACACCACCGGCCTTGGCAACTATCTGGTGGTGAAAGGCAGCGGGTGGCCATTGCCAGGGCGTTGATGAATAAGCCGGACCTGTTGTTGGCCGATGAACCTACTGGTAACCTTGACTGGGCAACAGGCCAAGGTATCCTGGCACTGTTTGGGGCCCTCCATCGTTCTGGCCAGACCATAGTCATGGTCACACATGACCAGAGGGTGGCCAGCCAGGCTACACGTACGGTGTTCCTGGCAGATGGCCAGGTCCAGCCTGGGCATACAAACCCCAGCAGTAGCAACAACAGCAAGATAGGTTAGACTTCTAGGAGATGATGCATGGCATTGAAGATCTGGTTAGATGGTCGCCTGGTAGACGAATCAGAGGCGAAGATATCGGTGTTCGACCATGGATTGTTGTACGGTGATGGGGTTTTCGAAGGCATCAGGGTTTATAACAAGAAGGTCTTCGAACTAGACGCCCATATCCGCAGGCTCTACGACTCTGCCAGGGCCATCCGTCTGCAGATACCAATGGAGCCCGACCAGGTCAAACAGGCGGTGGAGCAGACCGTCCAGGCAAATGGCGTTGTGGATGGATACATAAGGCTGGTCGTCACACGTGGCGTTGGGACCCTGGGTCTGAACCCATTCAATTGTAGCAGGCCTTCGGTCTTTATCATAGCAGACAAGATCCAGCTTTATCCCCAGGAGACATACGAGAAGGGTATGAAGGTCATCAGTGCTACGACCGTCCGCAATCATCCCCTTGCCCTTCCGCCCCAGATCAAGAGCCTCAACTACCTCAACAATATACTTGCCAAGATCGAGGCCATAGACAGCAACGTCCTTGAGGCCATCATGTACAACTACGAAGGCTACGTGGCTGAGGCAACGGGCGATAATATCTTCATCGTACGCAAGGGTGTGATATACACGCCCCCTGTTGAGGCAGGTGCATTGGAGGGGATCACCAGGGCAGTGGTTATCAGGCTTGCACAGAAGGAAGGCATACAGGTCCAGGAGAAGAACCTGACTAGATACGACCTCTACATCTGCGATGAGTGTTTCCTGACAGGGACTGCTGCAGAGGTGATAGGGGTAGTGGAGATCGATGGCAGGACCATAGGCAATGGCTCGCCAGGGCCTATCACACAACTGCTCAGAAGGCGGTTCTTCGAATACGCCCACGGTCAGTAGCTGACAAGTGGACCATGGCCAAGGAACTGCATTCGGCCCTAGCAGATAGACCGGTCCTTCAACTGCCCTGGACTAGGCCTATCTGCAGGCAGCTTGCGCAGGTCCAAGAGCTGATCCATGATGAACTGTACGGTCAGGCCATCCCTGATTGTATCAGGCCGGTCTTGGATCACGTACTGGCCAGCAAGGGCAAGATGATAAGGCCTGCCTTGGTGCTGCTCTCAGGCCTTGCATGCAATAAGATCACGGACCGGCACATCTGCGTTGCAGCGATAATGGAGATGCTGCACCAGGCCACATTGCTTCACGACGATGTCCTAGACCAGGCCAGGACACGCAGGGGAAGGCCTGCCACAAATCGCCTATGGGGTGACAAGGTGGCGATACTGGTAGGTGATTACATCCTATCGCATGTCATGGCATCTAGTGCAGGGCTGGGAAGCAAGGTCTCGACCATAATTGCTGAGATGGCGAGGCGTGTCTGCACAGGTGAATTGCACCAGGTCCTGCGTAGAGGCCATTGGCAGATCGACCAACAGGAATACCTGCAGATCATCAGGGATAAGTCAGCATCGTTCTTTGTTGCATGCTGCAGGCTTGGTGCAGAACTGGCCGGTGCAAGGGCTGTATATGTGAATGCCCTTGAAGGGTATGGCCTATCCCTTGGTATGGTATTCCAGATCAATGATGACCTCCAGGACCTGTTGGTTGGCCCTGAGGATGGCCATGACATATCCACAGGCACGGTCACCCTGCCCATCATAAGCCTGCTGGAAAGGACCGATAACCCCAGCCGCAGGACCTGGCTAAGGAGGCTCGATTCAGGTAGATACAGGCGGGATCTGCTTAACAAGGCCCTGAAAAGGCACGGCGCATTGGCCTATACCAATCAGATCATCCAGGCCTACCTACAGGAGGCCCTTGCATATCTGACTCGGATCCAGCAGACCGTCGCTAAACATTCTCTTGTGCAGCTTGCCTATTACTCGGCAAGACCTATCGCATGACCCACCTTGAATCAACCGGCCCAGCAGGGCCGGAGATCGTTGGGCCTATAACGAAGTCTAGCTCCAGTGTCTTGCGTAGAAAGACCTTCACCGGCATACCGTCAGCCTGGCGACTGGTGGGATGATCTATCACCGCCATCTCATTGCTAAGCCCACCAAGAAACACACTTACCTTGCCCCCAGCGGTCTCCGGCTCTGGCCAGATGAGCACATAATCCCTAGCATGGTCTGGGCCTGGCATGATCCTCTCAGGTGCTAGCGGCCATGGCTGGAGGTATGGGTAGGCATGCTTGTGCCTGGCCTTGATCAGATCGAAAAGACCAGCAGGCGCGCCTGTCCCTGCAGGCAGGACCTGGAAGGCATCGGTGGCCATAGCTGCCTGAGGCACCAGCTCCACCTCTGTGCCGGTGCGGTTTTCAATACTGATAATCAGGTACCAGTATCGTTTGATCGCACTGTCCCCCAAGGTAATGGGCCATAGTTCCGCACTTGTTAGTTGCAGTGTCCAGATCGAGGGGGGTGGAACGATCGCTGGTTCGGGCGCACCAACACAGCGACCAATAATGCATGCTAACAATACTGAGATGAGGGTAAGCCTCCTCATCGACGATCCTCCTACGCGTACTATACTACTAGTGGCCCGGTTGCTCAACTAAGAGTCCAAAAAAAAGTAGCTGTGGGCATCGCCCACAGCTACATAGTTCTTATAGGACTACCTGGCCTTTATCTGAGCTGGTGCACAAAGCCAACCATGATCACCCAGGCATCATCTAGAGCATCATTGAGATCGCCGCCAAATAGGTTGTACTGACCTTCTACGAACAGATCTGTGGTTGGGGTGATCTCATACCTGACACCTGCCAAAGGCCCATAGATGTAGCCATCAGTGCTGGCGCCGCCCATGTCCGCACTGGCCCACATGAACTGACCGCCTGCATATGGTACCCACTGCCTGTCGGGCATGAAGTGGAACTTGCCGGCAACGCCGATCCCATAGATGTCCACGTCTGTATTGTCCAGGCACATATAGGCGCCTACACCGGCAACCTGGATATTGTCTGTTACGAAGTAGCCAACCCTAGCGGACACGAAGATGATGTCCTCATCTGCCCCGCCATCCCCATTTACAGATATATAACCACCCAACCCATCCAACTCGACGTCACCCTTCTTTACAGCGGCTGGGGCCAGTCCAGCCAACAACAATGCAATCACACCTACAACCATCACACTGCGCTTCATAGCACTTCCCTTTCAAAAAAATCCTTACCTTCCTTCCTACCTTCCTTTCTTGCCCAAACACTAAAACACCTTACAGCACCACAGTGGGCCCGTCTCTTACTCTCATCCAATAGCCTCCAGGCATAGGCTCACCTGTACCTTTCCTTGGTCTAATGCCAAGAGAGTTTATCGGCGGCCGCCTGGAAATCAAATAAAAAATCTGTCTTTTTAACGGAGCTGTACGCGGCCAACGGGCCGTAACTATAAGCCCATGCGGATCAAGATGCAAGGGGTCTTTCAGTGAATCTGGGCTTATTGATTTGGTCTTGTAGGCCCAGTTCCGGTCGACATCGGACTGGCCCCTGCCTAGAATATCTGGCGTGACCAGCGACACGCCAGATCTCTTCAGTGTAGCATTCCAGGCCAGGGCAGGTGCCATGGTCCCCTTGGCTGTAAGGATGAGACCTCGATCTTTTGAGGAATTCGTCGGCCAAGGGCATTTTATAGGACCGGGAAGGATCCTGACCCGGATGCTCCAGGCCGGAAGGCTGACAAATCTGATATTCTGTGGGCCTCCTGGAAGTGGCAAGACTACCCTGGCGACGCTCATAGCGAGGTCCATCAATGCCGCCTTCAAGGCGGTCAGTGGTCCATCCACCTCCGTGGCCGAACTTCGGCAGGTCCTTGCTGAGGCCCGCCAGAGGTTGGCCATGGAGGCCGTCAGGACCATACTTTTTATGGATGAGATCCACCGGTTCAACAAGGCCCAGCAGGATGTGCTATTGGAGCCGACCGAGTCCGGCCTGTTGATATTGATAGGTGCAACCACCGAGAACCCATACTTTGCCCTCAACAGCCCCTTGCTATCCCGCAGCACGGTCCTTCGATTCGAGCCCCTTTCAGCCGACGACCTGGTCAAGATCATGCAGAGGGCCATCCAGGATAGGACACGTGGTCTGGGCATGTACAAGGTGATGGCTGATCAGGAGGCCCTCGAGTACATAGCTACTGCAGCGGATGGAGATGCAAGGGCTGCCTTGACCGCCCTGGAGATCGCGGTGTTGTCTGCCCTTGGTCCCAATCAGGACCAGCCGGTCCACGTAGACCTAGATCTGGCCAGGCAGTGTATGCAACACAAGCATGTCCTGTATGACCCGACAGGTGATAGTCACTACGATCTGGCGAGTGCGTTGCAGAAGAGCATGCGTGGCTCGGACCCTGATGCCACGGTCTATTGGCTGGCCAGGATGATCGTGGGCGGAGAGGACCTCAGGTTCATAGCCCGTAGGATAGCGGTCTGTGCAGCAGAGGATGTGGGCAATGCCGATCCTATGGCCACTGTACTGGCTGCCGCTGCCATCCAGGTAACGGAGTTTGTCGGGCCCCCTGAGGCCTACCTAGCACTGGCACAGGCGGCGATCTATGTGGCCTGTGCGTCAAAGTCCAATGCCTGTGCGGTTGCGATCTGGCAGGCCATGGAGGATGTCAAGACAAGGCCCCTCAGGCCTGTGCCCGCGCACCTACTAGATCGACATTCCACGGCCGGGAGGACCGGCGGCCATGGTGAGGGCTATAAGTACCCTCACGATTATCCCGGGGCTGCAGTCCGGCAGGAGTACCTTTCTGGGCCTCCAGTAAGCTACTATAGGCCTACAGATCGCGGCCACGAGAGGGTTATGGCCGAGTATTTACAAAGGTTCCGGGCCCTGTTAGAAGAAGGGCCGGGCATTGCACAAAGGAATGATGACGGAAAAGGCCAGACTACGAAGGCTACTGCGGCAGCGTATCCAGACCATGACTGGCCAGGATCGCAAGGAAAGGGGCGATAGGGCCTGCCTATTGTTATGTGGTACGGATAGCTTTGTAAAGGCAGGTGCGGTTATGCTGTTTCTCTCCCTTCCAGACGAGATCGACACTACCTTGGCGATCGAGCTGGCATGGCAGGCTGGCAAGACCGTTGCGGTTCCCCAGGTCCAGTGGGAGGATGGTACCATGACAGCGGTGGTACTAGAGTCGCTGGATGACCTCAGGACCGATAGGTACGGCCTTCGCATGGCAGGCGGCCAGAGGTTAGTACCTGCCGGGCAGATCGACCTTGTAGTCACACCAGGCCTGGGTTTTGATAGGACAGGGGCCAGGCTCGGTCGCGGCAGTGGTTTCTATGACCGGTTCCTGGCCAATCCGGACCTTCGGGCGGTCCGCTGCGGCCTTTGTTTCGATGAGCAGGTACTGGAGCGGATACCTACCGATGGCTCCGACCAACCGGTGGACGTGATAGTCACGGACCGACAGGTCATCAGGATCAAGAAAGGAGTCTAAGAATGGCAAGGACATTTATGGGGATCTTGAGTAGATACCGTCTTTGGTTGTATGCAGGGGCTTTGGTGGTCATGGCTGCCACGGTGGTAGCTGTGGTGTACCTGGTGCCTAGGCCTGTGCCGAGGCGGCCTGTTGTGCCGGCTGCTGCACAGACACAGGTGCCCACTGAACGGCCCGCTGAGGCCAGTGTGCCCCAAAGGCCCACTGAGTCGGTCCAGCAGGTCCAGGGTCCCTCTAACGCGGCGTCATCAGTTGAAGCTACAGCTAGCTCTGCGTCTTCTGTAGAGGCGGCCGTTGCCAAGGCCATGGCAAGCCTGGCTGCTAACCCTATGCGCTTGGTAGAGGTCCGAGATCGGCTAAATGCCATGTTGGCTGGCCCCTTGACCAACGAACAGGAGAGGCTGGTCAAGGCCAAGCTCAGCGAATTGGCCACCAAGTGGCTCTTTGGCCCTGATATCTATCCCTCCGATAGGCTGTGCCAGAGCTACCTGGTCCAGCCGGGTGATCAGCTACGCGTGATAGGCCAGAGGTGCAAGGTCCCATATGAATTGCTCATGAGCATAAACCGCATACCCCGGCCAGAGGCCTTGAGGGCAGGTCAGTATATAAAGATCGTCAATGGTCCCTTCCATGCCAAGGTCAGCAGGTCTAACTTCACCGTGGATATCTACCTGCAAGACACCTATGTCTGTACCTATCCTGTAGGTCTGGGCAGGCCAGGATACGAGACCCCTAAGGGGCTTTGGGTAGTCAAGCCTGGCGGAAAACTGATAAAGCCACAGTGGACAGACCCTGACACAGGGCGTACCTACAGACCAGAGGACCCTGACTACCCCCTGGGATCCAGGTGGATCGGTCTGGAGGGCATCGAGGGCGAAGCGGTGGGGCGGGAGGGTTTTGCGATCCATGGTACCAATGATCCAAACCAGATCGGCCAGCAAGGTTCGCGGGGCTGCATCAGGCTGCACAATGGTGATGCGGTTGCAGTCTACAACATGCTGATGCCCGGGCAGTCAAAGGTGCGGGTCACCGACTAACGCCGTGTTCAAGACCAGTCCCAAGACCAGCAGGAAGTTTCCCAGGCTTGCTGAGATCCTTGCAGGCAAGTCCAGGTTATTGATCGTCACCCAAGACAACCCAGATCCAGACGCCATAGCTGCTGCTGTGGCATTGCGAAAGCTGGCAAACGTCCTGGCCGATATCAAATGCTCGTTAGCCCATGCAGGTACCATAGGGCGCGGTGAGAATCGCGCGCTGGTCCGATATCTAGACCTCAATCTGCATCAGCTCTCAGGGGTCAGCTTTGAGCAGTTTGATCTGGTCGCCCTAGTTGACACCCAGCCGACCAGCGGCAACCTATCCCTACCGCCACAAGTGATGCCTGACATCGTGTTTGACCACCACCCCTGTCGAAAGGCAACCAGGCAGGTCAGGTTCAGCGATGTCAGGAAGGACTATGGCGCTGCCTGTACCATACTCTGGGAGTACCTGGTACAAGCCAACATAACGCCAGAGGCCCCCCTGGCCACTGCCATGCTCTATGGTATTGGCTCCGATACCCAAGACCTGGGCAGGGAGGCAACCGCTGCTGATATACAGGCATATGAGGCACTCTATCCACTGGTCAACAAGAGGATGCTCAGCCAGATACAGAGGGGCACGGTGCCGAGCGAGTATTACCGGCTTCTAGTGAGGGCCTTACAGCGGACCACGGTCTATGACGAGCGGGTGGTAGTGGCCCACCTGGGCCTGGTCGATAATCCAGATATGATAGGCGAGATGGCCGATCTATTGCTTCGCAAGGATCAGACCGAATGGACCCTCTGCACGGGCCAGTACAACGGAAAGCTTTGGTTATCCATCAGGACCCAAGACCCTGCAAACCGGGCAGATCTTAGGGCCAGACACATCGTTGCCCGCCATGGCACAGGCGGGGGCCATCTTACATATGCTGGCGGCCAGATCCCTATCAAGGATGGGCACAAAGGCCTCGAGCATATGGAGCAATTGGTCTGCCGGAGGTTGTTGCGGATGCTTGGGGTAGACCACCTCAAGGCCAAACCTCTGATCAAGGCTGATGATGGCCCATAGCCAGGCACGCGACAGCACCGCAAGGATGCCATCGGGTATCCCTTACATCATAGCCAATGAGGCTGCGGAGAGGTTCTGTTTCTATGGCATGAGGACGATCCTGGTTATCTTCATGACCAGATACCTGTTGGACCGCCATGGTAGATCGGCCCCGATGGACCAGTCCGAGGCGATGGTCTACTATCACCTTTTCATATTCGGGGTCTATTTTATCCCATTATTCGGCAGTATCATTGCTGACGCATTCCTTGGCAAGTATCGTACGATCATCTTGCTTTCGATCGCCTATTCGGTGGGCTGCCTGGCCCTTACCCTTGATCAGACGCGAGTGGGCCTTCTGGTGGGCCTATCGCTGATAGCAATAGGTTCTGGCGGGATAAAGCCGTGCGTGTCTGCAAATGTTGGGGATCAATTCGGGCCACACAATCAACACCTGCTTTCCAAGGCGTTTGGGTGGTTCTATGTGGCCATCAACTTTGGTTCCATGTTTTCCACCTTCTTGACGCCTTTTTTGCTGGAGGGGCACTCCGATGCCATCAAGGCCTTCCTTGCAGAAAGGCCCAATTGGTGGCAGACACTCAGAACCTTGGATCCTAACATCATGCTTGCCTTTCTCGAACAAAGGTTTTGCCCTTCACTAACAGATATGCACGGACCTGGTTTGGCCTTTGGAGTGCCTGCCCTAGCGATGATATTGGCCACAGGTGTGTTCTGGATGGGCAGAAGGCGGTTTGTGCACGTGCCACCTGCAGGGCTTGCATTGGTGCGGCAGACCTTTAGCCTGGCGGGGCTGAGGCAAGTTGGCAGGGTCTTGCCGATCTTTGCCCTGATGATCCCATTCAATTGTCTGTACGATCAGTCTGGGTCCGCATGGGTCTTGCAGGCAGAGAGGATGGACCGCAGGTTCTTGGGTGTCGAGTGGTTTTCGTCGCAGGTCCAAGTGGTCAATCCCATCCTGGTCCTGATCTTTGTGCCATTGTTTACGTACATCCTTTATCCAGCGATCAATAGGGTCTTTTGCCTGACGGATCTGAGGAAGATTGGTCTGGGCCTGTTTCTCACAGCCATCAGCTTCGTGATACCTGCCCACGTAGAGGCCTTGATAGCAGCGGGTGGGCAGCCAAATATCTCTTGGCAGTTCCTCGCATATGTGCTACTGACTGCAGCCGAGGTCTTGATCAACGTTACCTGCCTTGAATTCGCCTACACCCAGGCACCTGCAGGCAGTAAGTCCCTGGTCACTGCCTTGTACTTGATGTCCATAGCCCTTGGCAACATCTCCACATCTGTAGTCAATCTGGTCTTGGACCTGTTGCAGCAGAAGGCAGGATTGAGCCTGACTGGGGTCTATTATTACTGGCTTTTTGTAGCATTGATGTTGGTTACAGCCGTGGTATTCATCCCTGTTGCCCGCAGCTACCGTCCGATCCAGCTCGGCGTCCAAGGCCAGGGGAGCTGCCGGTGCGACGATTGAGTTTGACAAGCTAGGGCCGATACGCTAGATTATTGGTTTATTTACTAGGCTAGGGAAAGGACTAGGCCTATGCATAACTTATGGATCATGGCACAGGTTGATACAAACCAATCTATGGTTGCTGCAGAGCCGCTTGCCACAGAGGCAAACGCGGTGGTCGCACAGCCAGCCAGTCCTCCGAGGCAGGCCCCTGTAGGTGGGTGGTTGAACATCGGTTTGTTGGTGATAATGGCCGTGTTTATCTACCTGATGATCAGGGAGCCGAGGAAGAAGCAGCAGCAACACAAGAAGATGATCGAATCCCTCCAGAAAAACGATAAGGTCTGTACCATTGGTGGGATCATAGGGACCGTTGTCGAGGTGAAGGGTGATGAGGTGGTCTTGAAGGTAGATGACTCGAACAATACCAAGATCCATGTAAGGACCACAGCTATTGCCTCTAACCTATCGGCCTCAAAGAAGAACTCATGAGGTACATGCATATCTAGCTGTCTAGTGGAGATAGATGCTGTTGGGGTTTGAAGGACACATAGAATGAAGGCTGTCTGGTTGAAGACCCTGTTTGCAATTGTCGTACCGGTTGTGTTGGCTGCCTGGATAGTCTATCCGCCGGGACAGACCATAAAGAAGGGTATAGATCTTGCAGGCGGTACAAGCCTGATCTATGAGATAGATACAACCGGCCTATCTGCAGTCGAGCAGAAGGATCTGGCACTGCGGATGATAGAGATCCTGCGAAGGAGGGTCGACCCAGGCAATATCCAGAATCTGGTCTGGAGGCCCCATGGCAATACCAGGTTCGAGATCCAAATGCCACTGGCCAATCCCCAGGCAAGGGCCAGGAGGACGGCATATCTGACTGCCCTCAACCGTTTGCTCGAGA
>JARYLO010000058.1 GCA_029907605.1 Sedimentisphaerales bacterium | reverse complement strand
GGCCCCTGATCGAATTGGGCTCAGCGATGTCATCCTCGGGCTGATTTGGTTCTGGACCAGAGGGCTTGCCGGTCCTGAGCCTCTCTAAGCGCCTCAGATAACTGTCGTAGGTCTTCTGCCTTGCGGCCTCTCGAGACCTATGGATCTGATCATACTGACCAAGCAAGGCCTCTAGGGCCTTTCGCCGATCCCCTAGTGGTCCATTCGGGTCGATCCTTGCCAGCAATGCACCTGCACCAGCGAAATCCCCCTTGTATATGAGGCTGCAAACCGCACCTACTGGGTCGTTTGCATCCTTGGGCTGCTGGGGGACCTGGCCAAAGGCAAGACCGGCCCCAAATACCACCACCCACAGCAGCCAATATGCCTTGGGCCGGTGTTCCCTGCCTTGGTTGTTATACGGTATCATTCTGGTCTGCCACGGCTATAGACACTCTGCCGCCTTGCCCGCACACCCAAGCACATGGAGCTTGTGTCTGACCAACTCCTTTATCGCCTCTCGACCAGGGCCAAGGTACTTCCTGGGGTCAAACTCGCTGGGCTTTTCTGCAAATACCTGTCTTATCTTGGCAGTAAGTGCCATCCTGAGGTCCGTATCTATGTTCACCTTGCAGATGCCCATCTTCACTGCCTTTGCGATCGCCTCCTCAGGCACACCCATTGCATCGGGCATCTTCCCACCGTACTTATTGATCAGGTCCTTGAATTCCTTCAGGACACTGCTTGCACCATGAAGGACCAATGGGAAACCTGGCAGGAGCTTCCTGATCTGCTCTATCACCTCATATGCGAGCCTCGGCTCTGCCTTGAACTTGTACGCCCCGTGACTAGTCCCCACTGCTACTGCCAGGCTATCGCAGCCTGTCAGCTTCACAAACTTCACCGCCTGCTCCGGGTCGGTCAGGTGCTTCGACACATCGTCCACGCCCTTTACGTGCTCTTCAATACCACCAAGCTGACCCAACTCTGCCTCTACCACAACACCGTGCTTATGGGCATACTCCACCACCTGCCTTGTCATCTCTACATTCTGTTCAAAAGGCAGATGCGAGGCATCGATCATCACACTGGTAAAGCCATCGTCCACGCACTGTTTGCATAGCTCTACCGAATCCCCATGGTCCAGATGAATAGCGATTGGGATGTCTGGGTTCTCTCGTACCGCCACATCTATGATCGCCTTCAGATAACTCATCTTGGCATACTGCCTGGCCCCCTTGCTGATCTGCAGTATTAACGGCGTCTTCTCCTCAGCAACTGCATCGACTATGCCTTGCGTGATCTCCATGTTGTTTACATTGAATGCACCGATGGCATAGCCATTCTTATAGGCCATCTGAAACATCTTCTTCGTAGTCACTAGAGGCATCTAGAATCTCCTTACTCAAAACCTTCAACCCTATTTCTGGTCTGGCCTAAAGCCCAAACCCTGCATGTCTACCAAGCCCCATTCCTACCTCAGGTATCCCCTGTGGCCACAGGCCCATTATCACCGAGACCCGATCTATAGACCTATCTACACTGATGGTCAACCCACAGTTGAGCCTATGGTACCTCCGGATCAAGGTCAGGGCGTTTCGCAGCCCCTTGTCTTGCTCCAGTTCATACTGGCCAGACAGGACCAGGGAATACCTCTGGTCTATGGTATAGGATGCAGCCATGGTCAATACATGGCTAGCCTGCCTGCCAGCAACGGCCCCGAGATACCTTGTCCCAATATAATAACGTGTGTCTGGCCAACGTACATGGGAAATCCCTATGTCAAACTGCCCGAGCCTGTCGGCCAGCAGGTCTACATATGCATCGGCCAATAATTCAGTGCTGTCCGTCAATCGCCATATCAGCGAGGTACCGATATAGTCCTTGCATGCACCGTAACTGGTGGTGGCCCTCCTCTGCCAAAGAGGGATGTCAGGCTCTGACCAGAGCAGATGGTATGGCCCCTGTTGTCTTGCGTCCTGGTCCACAAGGACCAACTCCGTATCCCACTGCAGCCAATCAACCGTTCGACTCCTGCCACTTGGACCCCGCTTGGTCTGGAATCTCTGTGAAAGGCCTAACCTCAGTAGATCCCTTTGCTGGGCCTGGCTCGGCCCACCATAGGCAACCGCCAGCAGTTGGCCTGTGACCAGATGCCTCATCTGGTCTAGATCGAGCAGGCTGCAGTGCAGGTCTGGATATACCCTGTGCCATGTCGGCAGGCCTACCATCAATCCTGCCTGACCGACTCCCACTAGATCCCTTCGATCGACTGGTCGGCCATCGATATCCAGTCCAAAACCTAGGCCGTCATCGTAGCCGGCCAGGACCCCTACGAACGGCACGAGATTCACGTTTGCAAACCTCAGTGGCATGTCCAACCTGTGGTTGGTGCTGGCAAACATGAACCGGCCGGAGTGTATAGCTTGGGGCCCCTCATGATCCGGCCGATAGGCCAATCTCCCAATGTAGGTATCGGTGTGGTAGATCAACCGCTCATCGAACAGCGTCTGTGCAGTCCAATGGAATCGTCCGCTTGGCAACTCTGTTACGGTGTCGGCAAAGTCGTTCACCCTGCCCTTTACCAGAAGGCTGATCCCTTGATTCCCATCTATCCTCTTGAGGTTTACCAGGGTCTCCTGTTCCTTTGAGCAATAGTATTCATGTCTGTAGTATTGCTCCAGGAAATTCCTGTCGGACAGGTAACTGACCTCACCGGTCAACTGCCATTTTCCTGGCAGGAACTGCCTGTGTTGGGCAGTAAACCTACCCCTTGTTGGGAAGGGCGGCTCGATATCGCGTCTGTCTGGGGCAGTGCCGAGGGTATCGGTGCCCTGATCATAGATCGCATAGCCTACGATCCTGCCGAACTGCCGCTGCTGGTCATAGTCTATCTCCGCACCGGCCCCAGGGCCGCGATTGCCATAGAAGTCGGCCAACAGTACCGCATCCACCCAATCGGGGCTATCCAATCCCAACAGGTTTGGGAGGTCCCACCTCGTCTCTACCGAGGTACCCCATATCCGGTCCTGCCCAAGCCTCAGGCTCCTGATGGGCAGGTCGACCGCTGCCAACTTGGACCTGACCTTTGGCAGGTGTATAAGGGTATGGTCATAATACCTCAGTTCCACATCCTCCATCTGGATCACAAGGCCCTTCTTGGCTTCTGCAAGACCAGGTCCTGCAGTGTCCTCCACGGTGACCTTGCCCGCCGACAGTGACCACTGAGGTACATAGAACTCACTGGTGGTAAAGACCACCTGCTCGGCAGCAAAGCGATCCAGGGCCTCTTGACAGAGCCTGGCCGCCCTCAGATAGATTGGCACCTCGCGATGCGGATCATAGGTCTGCAATAGGGCCTCCACAGCAAGGGCCTTCTTGGCGGTCAGGTCGTAGTAGAGCTGCTGGCAGCTGATCAGTCGATCTGCCTCGATAAGTCTTACATCCCCTTCGGCATAGATGGACCTGACCTTGAGGCTATCCACTCGCATCGCCTGATTCAGGATGGGCCGCTGCCCATCCTGGCCTGGCATCAGCTCTATCAAGGCCGCATCTGCCTGCAGTTCTACGTGTCTGGAAGGGATACCCTCCTTATCCGGTATCGCCCACCACAGCACCGTCCTACCTATGATGGACAATTGGGCTGATCCGTCTGCCAAAGGGCTGTATTGTATCTTTGTCCCCCTTGGGTCAAGAGGCGCGATCGTCAATGGATAGCCGAGCCCGCCTGAGCCCTGGGCAAAGACAGCAGTCACAAATAGCATCCCTGCAGTAGTTGCAAGAGATATCCTTTTCAGGTACGTGATTCTTTCCATGCAAGATGCGGATTATATCGCCAGCCAGGCAGGTGCTACAGCAAAAGACTTGCTGGCGATGCCAGGTTACCTATGATGGGCACAGATGATGTCTGTCCGGGATACAAGGACGCTGGTCTGGTGGGCAGGGCTGATCGGGCTCGGACTGATAATAATATTGTGTATTTGCGGGGCCTTTCTGGGTGCTCAAAGGACCAGGGTCATCGTGAACTCCCTGCCTGCTGCGATCTGTTGGCTTGGCCTGCTTGGTCTCATGGCACTGGCACCAGTGTCAGTACCTAGCCTGAGGGCCTCGCCTGCCTTACTGCTACTACACATCGGACCATGTCTAGTGCTGGCAGGGGGGATATACGGATCGGCAGCAGCACATCGCCTCAGATACCTCCTTACTGGTCAACAGAAGGCCCCTACAGGGCACCTGATCCTATTGGAGGCAGACCAGCAGGACCAGTATCATGATCCTGATGGTAGGCCCTTTAGGTTACCGTTTGCCATAAGGCTTGTAAGATTCCAGATCCTCTACTACCCAGGCCAGGTACTGGTCCAGACCAGCACCGGTCGGCTATTGCGGCTGCCGGCAGTACCAGGCAGATCCTATGAGGTGGATAAGACCGGTATTGAGATACTGCGGACCTTCGAGCGATTCAGGGTGGCCACAGGACAGGATGGCAACAGGGTCTATGACGATCCGAATGGGGAACCAAACCCCGCGGTAGAGGTAAGGATCATAGATCCCGATGGTACCGCCAACCAGACCTTCCTTTTCGATCGTTACCCTCAATGGCATGGAACAGATGGCAGGATCCATCTGGCCTACACAAGGCCTATCAAGGACTTCGTTAGTCATGTGGAGGTGATAGACCAAGGAAGGACCGTAATGGCCAAGGCCATTGAGGTCAACAAGCCTTTACACTACCGCGGTTACTGGCTGCTGCAGGCATCGTATGGCCTTGATCCGCAGACAAGGCGGACATATTCGGTGCTGGCAGTGGTCAGCGACTCCGGACAGTGGCCTGTATTCATTGGTTATGCGTGCATCTCAATAGGCATGATCTGGCGACTTTGGATAAAGCGTATCTTGATACAAGGAGGTCCATAAGTACATGCACATAAAGACCTCCACGCAAGGCTTATTGATATACTCGGCCATGGTCTTGTACCTATCCGCAATGGCCATGGCATGGCTAAGAAGACCAGGCGTATCAAGAAGGCTTTTCTTCCTAGGCTTCTTGGCTGCAGGAGCTTCAATATTGTATCGATGGGTGCACACAGGCCATGTGCCTATGCAGAATCTATTTGAGGTCTTCCTGTGGTTGGGCATGCTTGTCTATCCAATCAGCCTTGCAAGCAACACCCTCATTGGCATCCAAGGCACACAGGCAGATCTAGTGTTGGGCCTTTTGACCTTATTTCCTGCAGGATTTGTATTCAGCGATCAACCCCAGGCACTACCCCCTGCCCTGCAAAGCCCGTTCTTCATACCTCATGTGGCCTCGTATATGATCTCCTACGTATTGATGGCAAAGGCAGGATTCTGGGCGATCGTACAACTGTATGGTAGTTCCACTCAATGGCGAACGGCAGCGGAAAAGGCCACATATCTTCTTATCTGCGCAGGGCTTCCATTCATGACCTTGGGCCTGCTGCTCGGCAGCATGTGGGGACACTACGCGTGGGGTGACTGGTGGGGCTGGGACCCAAAGGAGCTGTGGTCTCTGGCATGCTGGCTGGTCTATGTGCTTTACCTACACATAAGGCCAAGTGCATTGAAGGCCTATCCTAGGCTTAATGCGGTAATGGCCTTGATAGGTCTTGCATTCATTGTTGTAACGCTTTTGTGGGTAAACCTCTCTAGGCTTTTCCCGGGTCTACACAGTTATGCAACCTGAGGATTGCGGGCATCTTCCAGACAGCAGGGAGATAACGAGGTTGACCGATCTAGCCTGCACTAGATAATGTCCTTCGAACAACTGATGGAACCAGATTAGGCATCTTTAAGGAGATTTGTCATGGGCAAGGCCAACTCTATCAGAACCATCACAGCGATCCTAGGTCTATTGTTGTGGCCAGTCATCACTGTGGCCCAATCCAACCCTGAGGCCGTAAACCTCGCTATAGTTGCAACACCCTCAAGTTCCTATGTCTCCAGTGATACCAAGCTTGAGGCCCTCAATGACGGCTACGACCCGAGGAGTTCCAGGGACAGCCGCAGGGGATCCTACGGGAACTGGCCCCAGACCGGTACTCAATGGGTGGAGTACACCTGGTCCAAGCCCATCTGTACCAACAAGATAGACGTCTATTGGTGGGATGACGGACGGGGCGTCAGACTACCTAGGGCCTGCAGATTGTTGTACTGGGATGGCAATAAGTTTGTGCAGGTCAAGGATCCTGTGGGCCTCGGGGTTGAGGGTAACAGATACAACACCACCACCTTCGAGACCGTTCGCACCACCAGGCTTAGACTGGAGATAGACTCCGACGGCCAAAACTCCACAGGGATCCTTGAATGGAAGGTATACGATGCAGGCGGCTCCCCCACATTCCCCCCGATCGTGGATGCAGGCATCGACCGAGTCGTAGTAGTAGGGGGAAAGACATATCTTAGCGGCACATATAAGGTCCTAAAGACGGATCCTAATGGTCCAGGTGTGAAGCTTGCCTGGAGCAAGCGATCTGGACCTGGTCAGGTGGTATTCGAGGATCCGACAAGTACTACTACCACTGCAAGGTTCAATAGACCAGGCCAATATGTCCTACAATTGGCCGCAAGGCTGGGGGATCGGGTAGGGTCGGATACACTAACCGTCAAGGCAATCAAAGCCCCCCAGATGCGTCCACTGGAACCCTTGGATTTGCAGCCATATAAGGTGGATAGTCCCTTGTGGTCAGACAGGGTAAAGGCATTGATCGTCAATTGGATCCCCCATTGCATAGAGAAGATCTCCGATCCGAACCTACCGGAAGGAGGGATAAACAACTTCATAGAGGCAGCAAACAAGTTGGCAGGAAGGCCTGCTGGAAGGCATAGGGGCTATGTATTCTCGAATGCATGGGTCTACAATACCATAGAGGCCATCTGCCTTGCATGCCTGGTGGATCCTCAAGGGGACCAGCAGATCATATCCGCACAGCAGGCTATGCGACAGACACTGGAGGATTGGATCCCCAAGATCCTGGCCGCCCAGGAGCCAGATGGTTACATCCAGACCGCATTTACGCTCAGTAATCGAGAGAGGTGGTCACCCAGGTTCCGTGGCGATCATGAAGGATACGTCGCAGGCTACTTTATAGAGGCAGCCATTGCCCACTATATCATGACCGAAGGCAAGGACCGCAGGCTTTACGATGCAGCCAAACGCCTTGCTGACTGTTGGTATGCGAACATCGGGCCTGCTCCCAAGAAGGAATGGTATGATGGCCATCAGGAGATGGAGCAGGCCCTGGTCAGGTTCGGAAGATTTGTCAATCAGGTGGAGGGAAATGGCCAAGGCCGCAGGTACATCGAACTGGCCAAGTTCCTCTTAGACTGCAGACGCGATGGCAGTGAATACGATCAGAGCCACCTGCCTGTTATCCAGCAATATGAGGCAGTAGGCCATGCAGTCAGGGCAGCATACACATACTCTGCCATGGCAGATATCGCATTGGAGATGGGCGATATCGATTATCTAAGCGCGACCATGTCTTTATGGGACAATATCATCAATCGGAAGTACTATGTAACAGGTGGGATAGGCAGCGGCGAGACATCAGAGGGGTTCGGGCCGAATTACTCACTGCGGAACAATGCATATTGTGAATCCTGCTCCAGTTGTGGATTTGTCTTCTTCCAGCACAAGCTCAACAGGCTTTGGGCAGACGCAAGGTTCGCAGACCTCTATGAGGATACGTTGTACAATGCCTTGCTGGGCTCGATAGACCTGGAGGGAAGGAACTTCTACTACCAGAACCCGCTTGAGGAGCGGAGGCCCAGGTATCCGTGGCATGGATGTCCATGTTGTGTGGGCAATATACCGAGGGTACTGCTGATGTTGCCTACGTGGATGTATCAGAGGTCTATAGACGGTATCTACGTAAACCTGTTTATAGGTAGCACAACCACCATCAAGGGTATTGCAGGTACGGATGTCCAGATAGTACAGAAGACCGAATATCCGTGGGACGGAGATGTGTCCATCACGATCAATCCTGCACAGGATAAACGCTTCAAGGTCATGATCAGGTCACCAAAGAGGTATGTAAGTGAGTTATACGAGGGCAGGCCTGAGGCCGATGGCATTACCGCCATATCGGTCAACGGCAGAAGGATCACACCCAAGATCGAAGATGGATATGTCATCTTGGACAGACAATGGAAGGCCGGTGACAGGATAGAACTGAAATTGCCTATGAAGGTACAGAGGGTAAAGGCGGACAAGAGGATTGCAGCAGATCTGGGCCGAGTGGCGCTCAGATATGGACCGCTTATCTATTGTGTCGAGAGGATAGATCAGGACATAGACCAGGTACTACCTCCAAATGAGGTCCTCACCAGTCAATGGAGACCTGACCTGCTTGGCGGGGTTGTGGTCATAAATGGCAGATGGGCAGATGGCAAACCCCTTATGGCCATCCCGTACTACGCCAGGCTCAATAGAGGTACAGGCCCGCAAGGTGATCGCAGGCCGGTGGCGATCGTATGGATCAAGGACAGGTAGGCACACCTGGAAAAGGATCTGGCCCAGGTCGGCCTTGCCGACCTGGGCCTCTTCATAGGTGGTAGGTTAGCTATCGTAATAGAGGTGAAATTCATACGGATGCGGACGCATCGCCATAGGGTATATCTCCTTTTCCCGCTTCCAATTGATCCATGCCTCTACGAGGTCCTCAGTGAAGACCTTGCCTTCCAACAAGAAACAATGGTCCTTTTCTAGGGCGTCTATTGCCTCTGATAAGGAGCCTGGCGTCTTGGGATACCCTGCCAGTTCCTCGGGTGTCATCTCGTAGATATCCCTGTCCAGTGGCGTGCCAGGATCTATGTGATTCCGTATGCCATCTATGGCTGCCATGAGCATGGCAGACCAGGCCAGGTAGCCGTTTGCGCTGGGATCTGGGCAGCGGAACTCGATCCTCTTGGCCTTCGGAGATGCTGAGTACATGGGTATCCTGACCGCAGCCGAGCGATTCCTGGCGCTCATGACCAGGTTTACCGGGGCCTCAAAACCAGGTACAAGCCGCCTATATGAATTGGTGGTTGGGGCAGCAAAGGCAAGTATCGCCGGGGCGTGTTTGAGGATCCCACCTATACACCAGAGGGCCACATCGCTTAGCCCAGCATATCCTTTTCCTGCAAAGAGGGGCCGACCACCCTTCCAGACTGAGAAGTGCGTGTGCATACCACTGCCATTATCCTCGAATATTGGCTTTGGCATGAAGGTCACGGTCTTGCCATTGCGCTTGGCTACATTCTTGACTATATACTTGTACCACATGCACTGATCGCCCATCTTGACCAGCTCTTGATACCTCATGTCGATCTCAGATTGTCCTGCAGCGGCCACCTCATGGTGGTGTGCCTCTACCTGGATCCCCACCTTCTGCATCTCTTCTACCATCTCGCCCCTTAGGTCATGGTATGTGTCTGTTGGGCTGACAGGAAAGTATCCACCCTTGAAGCTGGGCTTGTAGCCGAGGTTTGGCTCTTCGAACCTAGCTGTGTTCCATGCCCCTTCTACTGCGTCTATCTCATACATACCCTTGTGCTGATTCTGCTAGTATCTTACCTCATCGAATATGAAGAACTCTGGTTCAGGCCCTATGAAGCACGTGTCAGCTATACCGGAGCTGATTAACTACGCCGCTGCCTTCTTGGCTACATGCCTCGGATCCCTGGAGTAGTTCTCTCCAGTAACAGGGTCAACTATATCTGCAATAATGCTGACAGTAGGTTTGGCAAAGAAGGGATCCAGCACAGCAGTCGATGGGTCTGGAATCGCCAGCATATCTGAGACACGGATACCCTGCCATCCCCTGATCGAGGACCCGTCGAACCCCACACCCTCCTTGAAGGTATCCTCGTCCCAGAGATCGATTGGGAATGTGCAATGCTGCCACGTACCCAAAAGATCGGTAAACTTCAGATCTACCATCTTGGCACCGTTTGCCTTTGCGAACTCGAAGAACTCTTTTGGTGTCATTTGTGCTCCTTTCTTTAAGGTTATCGTATGTCAGACATCTACCCGATTGCCCGCGAACCCTTTTCTCCCGTCCTTATGCGAATACACTCGCGCAGATCAAGCACGAATATCTTGCCGTCACCTATGTTGCCTGTCCTGGCCCCATCTACGATGGCCTGTATGGTCCTTTCCACAAAGTCCTCATTTACCGCTATCTCCAGCCGGACCTTCTTCAGTAGGTTTACCTCGAACTTGATGCCCCTGTAGCTCTCCTGATATCCCATCTGTTGGCCACAACCTAAGGCATTTGACACAGACATCTTGTAGACTTGGGCCTTATAAAGGGCATCCTTTACGTCTTTCAGCTTGTGAGGTTGGATGTAAGCTATAATCAGCTTCATAGCAAGGCTCCCAAAAAAGGTTACTATGTAGTTGTAAAGATCTGGAACCCGGCATATGCCTCCATGCCGTGTTCACCAATGTCTAGACCTCGCAGCTCCTCTTCCCTGCTGACACGCAGTCCTACCAGTAGATCGGTCAACTTGAATATCAGGCCCATGCACACGGCAACAAATCCAACGGTGGCAAATGATCCAACCAATTGCACACCTAGCTGCAGAGGACTGCCTCCATACAAGAGCCCGTTGTTTGCAACGCCAAGGCCTGCCTTGCCGAACAATCCAACTGAGAGCGTTCCCCATATACCGCAAAGACCGTGTACAGGCACTGCTCCTACTGGATCATCGATATGCAAACGGTCTAATAGCTCAACACCGAACACTACAATAACACCACCCACCAAACCTACAACTACCGCTACCCAGGGTTCGATGCAGGCGCAAGGGCCGTAACTGCAACAAGCCCAGCCAGAACCCCATTCATACTCATGGACAGATCCGGCTTTCCTATCCTCATCCATATGGTCAGCATTGCAGCAATGGCCCCTGCAGCAGCCACAAGGTTGGTATTCATGGCTACCCTACCTATGCTCTGGCCATCTCCAACTGCAAGCGCCGAACCAGCGTTGAAGCCAAACCATCCAAACCAGAGTATGAAAACCCCTAGCGTTGTCAGGGGTATATTGTGCCCTGGTATGGCATTTGGTCTTCCATCTGGGCCGAACTTACCTTCCCTGGGACCCAACATGAGTGTCCCCAATAACGCTGCTACGCCACCAGCAGTGTGCACAACCGTCGAACCGGCAAAATCAAAAAAACCCATCTTTGACAGCCATCCACCGCCCCAAGCCTAGTGCCCTATCACCGGATAGACAGCCGCAGACATCAGGAATGAATACACTAAATATGACACAAACTTCATCCTCTCAGCCACGGCACCAGACACGATCGTTGCGGCAGTGCCGCAGAACGCGCACTGGAAGAGCCAGAATGCACAGATAGGGATACCAGACACAACCTGGTCACCCATACCCCACAATAACCAACTAGTCTTCCCAACAAATCCATTACCTTTGCCGAACATCAGGGCATACCCAACCAGGAAGAAGGCAATAGAGGCCATACAAAAGTCCAAGAGGTTCTTGGTCAGGATATTGCATGTATTCTTTGCCCGGACAAACCCAGCCTCAACCATGGCGAATCCAGCTTGCATGAAGAAAACCAGGAATCCGCAAGCAAGTACCCATACAACATCAAGCCCCTGCTTAACGCTCGCTTCGTTGGACGCCTCAGCAGCGGATGCAAGGCCTGTAGCCAGGATAGTGATTGCAATAGCACCTGGTAAGTGTCTGGTTAGTGTGCAATGTCTACGCATGCTATCAGCTCCTCTCAAAACTCCTTCTGTATAGATAGGCCTAGGAAGAATAGATCGCTATCAGGGTTGTAGACCTCTGTCTTGCGCAGGGCAGCACTTGGTATCGTAACGTATGTAAGGCTCGGGTTTTTCCGCCAAGTGCCAATCGTAACGGGCCGTCCCAACCTGATGGTGATGTCATTCGGCAGGGTACTATCCACACCCCAATAGTACTTGTTGTACGAACTAGTGGCCAGCCCCAGGCCTGCAGATAGCTCAAATCCCAAAGGCAAGGCCTTGCTCAACTCAAGTGATACATATAGCCCATCTGCCTCGTCTAGGTCGAGGTATGCGCAGACGGTCGGGTTCAGGAAGGTTGCCAAAGAAATGCTGCAATATGCCTCAACTGTATCAAAGGTGCATGACCCGTCTGCCCAGCGGCCGTGAAAATCGTAGACGATAAGACCCAGTTCGTATTCCAACCCAGCAAGGTCTGCCAGACTGCCTGAATAACTGGCATAGTAATCCAGCTCAGAAAAGTCGCCGCATCTGTCATTTGTGTGCGTCAAGTCCATATTGCCCCAGAGGCCAGCTGCAAATTGGCCAAGCGTCAGTTCAAATGCTGGCTGTAAGACCGGCCTATCACTGATGTCCTGCCCTCGCCAGACATATCGGCCTGAAAGGTCGATGCTTGCCTGATAACTGATATCGCATAGGCCCGCATACACCGGCCACAACGCAAATACCAAAGACAATGTTCCAGTGATTTCCTTCAAGACAAACTCCTACCAAGACAAACAGCCACTTAGAGGGCAAGAGGCGTGCCAGATATCCATTGGTATACGTAAGGCCTTGGCAATAATGGATTTATGTAGATTGAGCAAGTGACCCAGACCTATGCTAGTCTACAAAATTGTAGGCTACCTTGTCTGGCGGGAGGATAGGGCCTTGGGGTCTATTCCGTACTTGCGAAGCTTATAACCGAGCATCCGCTCCGTAATCCCCAGTTCCCTTGCAGCCTGTCTTTGTTGGCCACCGGACTTCTTCAGTGCATCTACGATGAGCTCCCTCTCGGTATTCTCCACTATCTGAGTAAGGCTTGGCCTGGCCACTGGTTCTGTCTTGTTTATCATCTGCATGGATGGCGGCAGGTGTTCGGATCGCAAGACATGGCCATCACACAACAGCACTGCACGGTGGATACAGTTCTCCAGTTCCCTGACGTTGCCTGGCCAGTGATAGCTTGTGAGCATCTCTATCGCAGGTGTAGAGATACGTGTTATAGGCTTATTGTACTCCTTTGCGAACTTCTCAAGGAAGTAGTCCGCCAATGGTATGATGTCATCCTTCCGTTCCCTCAGAGGTGGGAGGTAGATGGGAAAGACATTGATCCGGTAGTATAGGTCCTCCCTGAAAAGGCCGGCTGCTATCTGTCTTTCCAGGTCCTTGTTGGTTGCCACGATGATCCTGACATTTGCCTTTATACTCTCGGTGCCACCTCCACGCTCGAACTCCTTGAACTGTATTACCCTAAGCAGCTTCACCTGGAGATTCATGGAGAAGTCGCCTATCTCGTCCAGGAAGATGGTCCCACCATTAGCCATCTCGAATCTGCCGACCTTCCGCTGGATTGCGCCAGTGAATGCACCCTTCTCATGGCCAAAAAGCTCGCTCTCCAGCAGGCCCTCTGGAAGGGCAGTACAGTTGACCTTTACAAATGGCATAGAGGCCCTCGAGCTAGAATAGTGTATGGCATGGGCTACAAGGTCCTTACCTGTACCGCTCTCGCCCCTGATAAGGACCGTGGCATCGCTATCTGCGACCCGCTCTATGAGCCTGTAGACCTGCTGCATGGAATTGCTGCTGCCTACAATATTGTGGAAACCAAAGTGTGTGCGCAGTTCCTGTTGAAGGCGAATGTTCTCCTCCTTGAGGGTCTGGCGGTCTAACTGGACAAGGCGATTCAGTTTTATAGCCTGGCCTATGAGCGTAGCTATGACATTCAGGATCCTGACCTCTGTATCAACCCCCCCTGGGCCAGTGACCTCTTTATCTACGCTCAGTGCCCCAACGGTCTTACCTTCCAGCTTTATGGACACGCAGAAAAAGGCGATTTGCTTGTGTTGTAAGCCCTTACGAGCGCCAGTCTTATGCAAGAACCTTGGATCGTTCCATATATTGGGTACTATGATCTCCTGACCTGTTTGCACAACGGTACCTGTAATGCCCTCTCCGATCCTATAGATACCCTTTGCAGCAGACTTGCTATCCAGCCCATGGGCAACCTTTATGTAGATGGTATTGTCTTCATCGAGCAGTGTCACCGTGCCCCGTTCCAACCCCAGGTGGGTCTGAAGTGTAGCAAGGATGGACCTGATGGTATGCTCAAGGTCAAGGGAGTTGGCGAAGGCCCTTGCGATATCTGCAAGTATCTCTAGCTCTCTAGCTACCAGGTATGTCATAACCCATTTCTTAACCGAAGCATGATAACCTAGATGGGATGTTTTTCAAGAGGAGCTTGACTAGTTGCCCGGGAACCGCATAATTGTCCGTTCGATCTGAATTGCCAATCGAACTTACCATGACGCAGAGATCTAGATCAACTCAAGGGGTGTACGAACAGCAGTATGACCACGATGGCTGTGGCATAGGTGCGGTCATTAACATCAGCGGCCAATCAGACCATGATACCATCCAGCGTGGCAGACAGATACTTCTGAACCTACGCCATAGGGGGGCAGCAAGCGGAGATGATATCACTGGTGATGGCGCTGGTATATTGATCCAGGTCCCGCATGAGTTCTTTACCTTCATCAGCCAGGAGGAAGGAAGGATACTACCAAACCCTGGTTGCTACGGTGTTGGGATGTTATTCGAACCCAAGGATGAGGTCATAGCGCAGGCCTGTAGGGCGCTACTAGCAGGGGCCATAAGACACTACGGAATGAAGGCCTTAGGTTGGAGAAAGGTGCCCACCAATCCAAGTTGCCTTGGCCCTATTGCACTTGCCGCTGAGCCTGCAGTCTGTCAGGTGTTCGTGGATGGATGTGGCCTGGCAGACTTACCCTTACAAAGGCGTTTATTCCTTGCGTGTAAGAGGGCAGAAAGGTCGGTCCATCAAGAACTTGGTCCAAAGGCAGAGGATTTCTACATAGTTAGCCTCTCCAATAGGACGATCTGCTACAAAGGCATGTTCATGGACCAACAGTTGTTTGAGTATTACCCAGACCTATTGGATCAGCGGGTCAGCTCCGCCTTTGCCATAGTGCATCAGCGATACAGCACCAACACCCTGCCCAATTGGTGGCTTGCCCAGCCCTTCAGATGCATCGCTCACAACGGTGAGATCAATACCCTAAGTGGCAACTGCAACTCTATGAAGGCCCGCCAACCAAAGTTGGTATGCAAGGATCTGACCGAAGACCCAACAGAATTGATGCCAGTTATAGAAGAACAGGCAAGCGACTCCGCTGCATTTGATAATGTCCTTGAACTGTTGGTGATGGCTGGCAGGAGTATGCCCCATGCCTTGATGATGATACCGGAGGCATTTGGACCCAAATACCATATTAGTGCGGATAAGAGGGCCTTCTATGAGTACCATGCCGCCATAATGGAGCCATGGGATGGACCTGCGGCGATATTGTTTACTGATGGCCAACTGGTAGGAGGCACACTCGACAGAAATGGGCTCAGGCCATGCAGGTATACAGTGACGGTTGATGGCCAGGTCATCATGGCCAGCGAGGCAGGTGTCATAGAGATCCCTGCTGAACAAATACGGGAGAGCGGTAGGCTCAGGCCTGGGCATTTTTCCCTTGTGGATACACTCGAGGGCCGGATCATCTCTGACAACGAGATAAAGAGTAAGATCTCCAGACAAAAGCCGTATAGGCGGTGGCTCCAGGAGAACCGCATAGAATTGCCGGGCCTTTTCGATACCCCAAGGCTTCCTGCTGCTGACCATCAGACCGTTATGCAGCGGATGCGGGCATTTGGTTATACCCGCGAGGAACTTCGGGTCATACTAAGGCCTATGGCCATCCAAGGCCAGGAGCCGGTTGGTTCTATGGGCAACGACACGCCGCTAGCGGTGCTGTCGGAAAGGCCGAGACTGCTGTTCGACTACTTCAAACAGCTCTTTGCGCAGGTGACAAACCCGGCCATCGACCCGCTCCGGGAAGGGTTGGTGATGAGTCTAATGCTGTTTACCGGCAAGAAGGGCAATCTCCTAGACGAGACCCCGCAGCATTGCAGACAATTGAAGTTGCCACACCCCATACTGACCAATAATGATCTAGAATGTCTGCGGTCTGTAAGGCGTGACGATTTCAAGGTGGTAACGCTTGATAGCCTATTCCGGGCAGATTCTAGCGATCCTGCGGCAGCATTGGAGAGGGCCTTGGATGAGCTGGTTGATTCTGCAGCCAAGGCCGTGCGTGAAGGTGCCTGTGTATTGATACTATCTGACCGTAAGATGGGCCCGGATAAGGCTCCGATACCATCCCTACTTGCAACATCTGCAGTGCACCATGGGCTTATAAGGCTTGGGCTGCGGACCGACACTGGTATCATAGTAGAAAGCGGCGAGCCCCGGGAGGTCATGCACTTCTGCCTACTGTGTGGGTTTGGTGCTAATGCAATCAATCCCTATCTGGCCCTTGAGGCCATCTACGACCTTTATCATAGCGGCCAACTCCCTTTGGAGCCAGAGCGGCTGGCCGACAACTACATAGCTGCCATCAAGAAGGGCATACTCAAGGTAATGAGCAAGATGGGCATATCTACCATCCGCAGCTATCTTTATGCCCAATTGTTCGAGGCCGTAGGCCTCAATAAGGATCTTATAGACCGATACTTCGCCGGTACCACAAGCCGGATTGGTGGTATAGGCCTGGCAGAGATAGCCAAGGAGACCATTGCTAGGCACAAGGCGGCATTCTGCAACGGTCCATCTGAGCTGGATGTAGGTGGCCAATACGCCTACAGGAAGGATGGGGAACTGCACCTTTGGAACCCGCAGACCGTCTCTAGATTGCAGCATGCCGTACGGAATAACGATCCCCAGGCATATGCCGAGTTTGCCCAGGCAATCAATGAACAATCTAGGCGACTATATACATTGCGTGGTCTGTTT
>JARYLO010000057.1 GCA_029907605.1 Sedimentisphaerales bacterium | reverse complement strand
CTTCTGTTCCCACACCCCTGCAAAGGTGCTTGTCACGATGTAAAGATTCACGCCAGATGCAGTATTGTACAGCATCAGGGGAAAGAGGATAGGCATCATCCACGTCATGATCTTTTGTTGTTGGGCAAGCTGTGGATTAGCTGAGGCCGAGGATTGGGTTGGTGTTAGCTTTTGCTGCAAATAGAAGGCAATGCCCATCAGGATAGGCAACAGATTCAGGCCACCGATCTTGAAACCAAGCAATGGGATGACCAACACCTTTGGCAGGCTTATCAGTGCGTCAGGGGCAGCCAGGTCAGTGATCCAGAATGGCAAGAAGGCCTTGCCCCGCAGATCGATGCTGATGTTGACCGCCGTCCACAAGGCGATCCAGATCGGCATCTGGAGGATCATGGGCAGGAGACTCATTATCGGCGATACGCCTTGCTGGCGGTAGAGCTCCATCAGTTGCCTTTGCATCTCAGCAGTGTTGTTGGCATATCGCCTGCGTATCTCCTCTGCCTTTGGGGCCAGCTTAGACATCTTGTACATGGCCATCTGGCTACTTCTGGTCACAGGGTGCATGATCAGCCGCATCAGGAGGACCAGTACGATGATCACAAGCCCGTAGTTGTGGATCACCACATATAGGCCCTTCATGATCGCCAGTATCAAGAAGGCCAGGGGGCTTATTATGCTGGCCGGACAGCAGCAGGCCGCAAAGTCGATCACCTGTACAAACGCAAGGCTGCGGAACCTGGGATCCTTATCGAACAGGTCCTTGTCCTTTGGGCCCAGGTATAGTTCGAACGCAAATGTCCTGACTGAGTTCGGCTCGCCCTTGGCCGCAAGGGTTAGAGGTCTAGTCTGTAGGATAATGCCTACGGTCTCGTCACCACTGTCTATTCGCGTATCTCCATCCGGGTTTGCATACGTAGCTGTGGCATCCTGCAGCCAGTCGCACCATTGGCTGGTGGGATCTGGCCTAGGGACCAGTATGGCTGCGAAATACTTGTTTACAATGCCGTACCAGAGTGGCCTTGCTTCAGGCTTTGATCTTAACCTCAGCTTCAGGTCCTCCAATGACTTTGGCCGGGCTATGGAACTGACCGGTAACCTCTTGGAGAGGATCTGGCCCTTGTTATCCTTGAACACGGCCACGGTCTTTGGCATATCAGCAAGGGCCGATTCCCGCCTAATACCTACTGGGCCGTTCATGCCCATATAGAACTGCAGGGGCACGGTTGTGAGGTTTTCTACTATGGTATTTACATCGACGATGTATTGGCCTGGTGTGACCCTGTACTGCTTCTGGATCCGGAGTATAGGGGTCTTGTTTGCATCTACAACCGTGGCCTCGAAGAGCGCCATCTGACCTGCCTGTTGGTCTGATGGAAGCTGCTGACAGGACCAGTCAAGCCTATCCAGCCTGACCTGTCGCCGCAGGCCTGGGAGGGCCAAGACACTTGTAGACATCGAGCCTGTGGTGTCCAACGGTCCGATCAATAAGAGGGGCCTGCGCGCCTTTGTAGAAAGGTCGGGATACTCGGCCAGCGTGACCTTCTCTATGGCCGCACCACGGGATGACAGCTCGACCTCGAACTTATACCCTTGCCTCTGGTCAGTAGAACCCATGCGGATCGAAAGGTGACTTCCACCTGTAGCCCAGAGGCCCTGACCGGCCGAGATAGATGACTGGCATAGCAGCATGAGCAGCATTAGAAGGATCATAGGGCCGATGATGTGTTTCTGGCGGCTATTGCAAGTCGTCTTCTTATCTACCATCCCTGAGTCGCTCGGCATTGAAACGGTCGAGTTGTTCTATGGCCAGTATCTTCTTGATAGTGGTCTCATAGTCGTAGGGGACCCGTACGAAGTGTACCCTGTTGCCATCCACGTATACATAGCTGGCCCTGTTGTCTCGGTCCCTTGGCTGGCCCACAGAGCCGATGTTGATGATCGCCTTCTCGCCCTCAACGATAGGATAAGACTGACCTAGCTCATCAGGCAGGTAGAAGTCCGGCTCCTCCAGGAATACCCCTGGCATGTGTGTATGGCCCACAAAGCATATATGCTGTATCCGGTCGAACAGCATCCTGATCTTGGCAGGATTGGCATACACGTCGTCTGGGAACACATACTCATTGATAGGTCGCCTGGGAGAGGCGTGCACGAACTCCATGACTACCTCCTGGCCTTCTAGGTCCATCTTGAGGATCTTTCGCATAGGCAGTGACCCTAGGAACTGCCACCTCAGATCGTTCTTGTCCTGGTCCCGTCGCATCTCAAGGACCTCTCTTGTCCAGAAGGTGGCCTGTTCAGCCCCATAATTGAAGTTGGTTGGCTCATACAGGGTCGCATAGTCATGGTTACCCAGTACGCACCAACGTGTCTTCTCTATGATCAGGTCCAGGCACTCTACAGGGTTTGGGCCGTACCCTACTACATCTCCAAGGCAGTAGATCTCCTTTATCTGCCGCCTGGCGATGTCCTGCAGGACGGCAGTAAGGGCCTCAAGGTTGGCATGTATGTCACTGAGTATTGCGAACACCTTAGTTCCAATCGCCTAGATGCCTCAGCATCGGGCAGCCTACATATACCATAACCTGGCCTCTTATGCCAGCAGGTTCTGCTGTCATGATGCAAGGTGAAGGAGATTGTGTAGCTGACCTGCGAGCCTATAATGTACGACGCTATGTGCAAGATGAGAACGTGGTCCATATGAGCCTATTGGAGATCAGCGACCTTGCCAAGGCCTACAACGGCAGGTTGGTAGTAGATGGTGTGTGCATGCATGTTGAACCAAGGTCCATAGTAGGCCTGTTGGGCAGGAACGGCGCAGGAAAGACCACCACCTTCAGGATGATAGTGGGTATGATCAGGCCCGACAGGGGCCAGGTCATATTCGATGGCCACGATGTTACTTACCTACCGATGTACAAGCGTGCAAGGCTTGGGATGGGTTATCTATCGCAGGAACCGAGCATATTCCAGAGGTTGACGGTTAGGGAGAACCTGATGGCCATCCTGGAGACGACATCTCTGTCCGGCCCACAAAGGCGGCAAAAGGCCCAGGAGCTGATAGAGAGGTTTGGTCTGCAGGAGGTGGCGGATAGCCAAGGTAGGTTCCTGTCAGGTGGTGAGCGGCGTAAGCTGGAGATTGCAAGGGCGATGATCACACAGCCTGCCTTGATCCTCCTGGACGAACCATTCAGTGGCCTGGATCCCATAACAGTAGAGGAGATACAGGACGAGATTCGAAGGCTGGTCAAGCATGGGGTAGGGATCTTGATTACGGATCACAATGTCAACAGGACCTTGGAGGTAGTGGACAAGGCATATATCATAGACCATGGTAAGGTCTTGGCTGAAGGTTCGCCTGCGGCCATAGTCAGGGATCCTATGGTCAGGAAGCTATATCTTGGCAACAGCTTCTGTGAGGATCAGTTCAATGACTAGTTAGTAGGTCTGGACTAGGGCAGGTGGAGATAGACATTCCAAATTGCAGCATAATTCATTATCCCAGCAAGGTCCTGATGTGCAAGGCCAAGCCGGTCGCACAGATAGACCAGCAGATCAGGCGGCTTGTGGAGAGGATGGCAGAGGTGATGATAGGGCTAAAGGGGATCGGCCTTGCCGCCCCGCAGGTGGGGGTGCCCTTGAGGCTTTTCATCGTCTCGTTGGACTGTACGAGGGAGCACATGAAGGTCTTTGTCAACCCCACGATCCAGTGCTTTGGTCCACTTCAATCACAGGAGGAAGGGTGCCTATCTGTACCAGGGATCTACACCCATATCCCCAGATACGCTAGCTGTGAGGTTACTGCAACAGACCTGGAGGGCAGGCAGTTCACAGAGAGGGCTGAAGGCCTTTACGCCAGGTGCCTGCAACATGAGTTTGACCACATCGAGGGCATAACCATCGTCCAGAGGATGGGCTGTGCAGGTAGGATCGCACACAGGCGGCAACTCAAGAGGCTTGAGGGGCAGGCGGATCAATAAGGTATACGATGGATATAGTCTTCTTTGGTAGTGGGCATTTCGGCATACCATGCCTCCAGGCCCTCCTGGGTACGCACCATAAGATCGGGCTTGTGGTTACGGCCTGTCCACATCCTGCAGGTCGCGGCAGGATGCCGACACCCACGGTGGTTGCCAAGTGGGCCAGGGGACATCAGATAGATGTCCTTGAGACCGACAATGTAGATGATCCGGCGGTCATAGGTCGTGTGGAGGCCATAAGACCTGACCTTTTATTGGTCATCGCCTTCGGGCAGAAGCTGGGTAGGTCATTGATAAAGATCCCGACCAAGGGAGCGATCAATGTCCATGCCTCACTGTTGCCAAGGTGGAGGGGGGCAGCACCGATCAATTGGGCCATAATCGCCGGTGATCAGCAGACCGGCGTCAGTATCATTACCCTCGCCGACAAGATAGACGCAGGCCATATCATCGCCCAAGAGGCAACGCAGATAGGTCCGGACGAGGATGCAGGGCAATTACATGACCGACTTGCGCAGTTGGCCGCTCCATTGCTTGTAGAGACCCTGGCGAAGATCGAGAAGGGGACCGCCGAATACAGGCCGCAAGACCCTGCTGCAGTGACATTGGCACCTAAACTGAAGAAATTCGACGGGTTTATCGATTTTGCACAACCTGCCGACCGATTGGCCAGGATGGTCAGGGGATTGTGGCCTTGGCCTGGTGCAACCGCAGACTATCTGCCCAAGCATGGAGGCAGGTCCGTCAGGCTGATCATAGCAGCGGCAAGGCCAGCAGAAGGTATGCCTGGTCTTGCGCCAGGCGTACTTGATCAGAGATTGTATATCACCTGTGGGCAGGGGGCATTGAATGTCATGGCAGTCAAGCCCTCTGGCTCTGACCTGATGGACTGGCGAGACTTTGTCAATGGTCGCCATGTCAGGCCGGGCGATGCCTTTGTAAGTATTGGGCAAACCTGATCGCCCATGGATGCCAGGCGGGCTGCCCTACAGGTCCTCGAGCAAGTAGATCCTGCCAGGCAAAGGGTCCAGCCAGAACTGGACAGGGCCCTGGAATTGACCGGCCAGCCAGGTCGCTGCACAGACCTAGTCCTTGGTGTGCTACGGAATCGTAGGGCTATAGACAGGGTGATATCCGCCGTGGGCCAGGTCCAACTTGAGTATATCCAGAGACCATTACTGAACCTGATCAGGATAGCGGTCTATGAACTGGTCTATTGCTCGCAGGTACCGGTATTTGCCTTGATAGATCAGGCGGTTGAGCTGGCAGGTTCCAGGCGGCGAAGACGGCAATCGAGCTTTGTCAATGCCATCTGCCGCAAGATCGCCCATGGAGTCAAGCAAAGACAGGCCCAAATGGACCTATCAAGACATGACCTGCAAAGGATCCTGCCTACCAATCGCAATACTGGATGTCTATTCGAGGTTGACCTCCTGCCAAGCCCTGGTACGGCCGACTACCTTTCGTTGGCATTCTCCTTGCCCAGGTGGTTGGCAGAGGACTGGCTGAGCAGGTTTGGCCTAGAGCGGGCATTTGAGTGCGGCCTTGCGTCCATCCGCAGGCCCAGCGTTTATCTTCAACCCAATCTGACCCTAACAGATCCACAGACCCTTCTAGAGTATCTCGCAGCAGCAGGTATCGAGGCAGAGCTGCATGGCCATGGCCCTATAAGGATCGCTAGTCCCGGGCGGATAGACCTGCTTCCAGGGTATCAAGAAGGGCATTTCTATGTACAGGACCCGGCCGCTGCCAGTGTGGTGGAGCTACTGGAGATAAGGCCAGGTCAGTCGGTCCTCGACCTGTGCGCAGCTCCAGGCGGTAAGGTGTTGCAGGTCTACCTGGCCAACAAGGGCCAGTGCAGGGTCGTGGCTACCGATGCGGATCAGCAAAGGTTGGAGATACTTATGGCCAACCTGAGGCGCTTGAGGCTGCAATCCGTGTCGGTAATCCCATATGCTGAAATTGGGCAATATGTAGATAAGCATGGCAGGTTTGATGTGGTCTTGGTAGATGCCCCATGTTCAAATACTGGCGTACTGGCCAGGCGTGTGGAGGTCCGTTTCAGACTCAGCCAGCAGGATCTATCCTGGCATGCCTCTAGGCAGGTACAGTTGCTAGAGAAGACCGCCAGCGTACTGGCCCCAGGTGGGGTGATCCTGTACAGCACCTGCAGCATCCAGCAGCAGGAGAATGAGGATGTAGTCATGGCATTCACCAAGGATAGGCCAGGACTTGTTGTTGATTCACAGCGCTTGACACTTCCCTGCCCAGGCCCTCTTGACCACGATGGTGGCTATGCTGCTGTGATAAGGTCCAAGGGTTAGAGACTATGCAGTAAGCAGTTGCTTGAGCTTGCGGCAGGCAGAGATCGGGTCGGGACTACGGTCCACTGCAGAGCACACTGCTACTGCCCGTGCCCCTGTCTCCAAGACGGACTTGATGTTGCCCGGATCTATGCCACCTATGGCCACGTGGTAGATGCCTGTGTTTGCCAGCTTATCTATGGCACGCTTAAGGTAGCGAAGGCCAGCAGGGACCAAGTCAGGCTTTGTGGTGGTGGGGAAGACTGGGCCGATGGAGACATATGTAGGGCCCTGCTCGATGGCAGCCTGCAACTGGTGCAGGTCATGTGTTGTCAGGCCCAGCACCATGGGCCTATGCTGCATATGCCTGATGCGTTCTAAGGGCAGGTCCATGCTGCCAAGGTGCACACCGTCAGCACCTGAGGCCACGGCTATGTCCATGCGATCGTTTATGATGCTCAGGACGCCAAGGTCCTTGCATATCTTGACGAACTGCTCTGCTATGGCAAAGAAGTCCCGATCCGGTATGCCCTTGCATCGCAATTGCAGGCAGTCCGCCCCGCCTGATATGCACTTGACCGCCAACGACATGATCTCGGCAGGCAGGGTGCTGTTGATGATCACATAAAGCCTGACCTGCGAGAACCTCAGGGCTGCCATGCTGTGCATGGCCACCTGTCTCTCTACGGCATACACCTGGTACCGCAACTGTTCGATCTGACCTGCAATCTGCTTGTCGACCGTGCTACAGGCCTCTGCGAGTACACGGAGTGCCTCGGTCAATCTGTTGAATGCGGCCTTGAGGCAATCCTGCAGATCCGTCCTTACCATCTGGCCTTGCACATCCAGGCCCATGCCCACATCTGCATCCGTGTCGCGGCAGGCGAGTAATACCTCAGCCGGTAGTTTGGCTATCAGTGAGGCCAGTTGGTGCCGCATGGCCTTTGCGGTCGATGTAAGGCCTTGGTGGTCCAGCGTAAACCTGCAATGGTCCTCCACCAGACGTAGGGCCTCCCTTGCGCGATTGAAGTTGGCATCTATGATCCTGAATGTAGCGCGATCTGTCATAGGGTGGCTATCTTGCTTGCCTGCAGGCGGTCTGCGCCCAGTTGGCCGCAGGCTGCACTTATGGTCTGACCCCTTCTGAACCTGATGGCCGTCTCTAGTCCGCTATCCCGCAGGATCTGACAGAAATGCCTTATCTGCGTCCTTGGACTGGGTGCGAATCTGGCGCCTGGGAATGGATTGAACTCTATCAGGTTCACATTGACCTTCAGCCCTTTGAGCACCTTCACAAGGGCCCTAGCATGGGCCGGGCTATCATTGATCGAATCTAGCATGCAGTACTCTATCGTGATCCTGCGACCTGTCTTGGCCTGATAATGCTCTGCGGCCCTTAGTACCTCTGCCAGGCCATAGCGATTGGCTACAGGCATCAGTAATCCGCGGGTCTGATCGTCAGGGCCGTGCAGCGAGATGGCAAGCCTGAACTGGGTGCCTTCACTGGCCATCCGGACGATGCCCTCTGGTATCCCACATGTGGAGATGGTGATCCGCCTCTGGCCGATATTCAGGCCATTCTTATCGTTCAGCAGCCTTGCAGACCTCAGGACCGCATCGTAATTGTCGAATGGTTCGCCCATACCCATGTAAACGACATTGTGGACCTTGATCTGCCTGGCATTAACTTGGTAGACCTGATCGACGATCTGGCCTGCAGTGAGGTTGCCTTGAAAGCCCATTGCCCCAGTTGCGCAGAATAGGCAGCCCATCCTGCAGCCCGACTGGCATGATATACAGACGGTGTTCCGATCGCGGTCCCTCAGCACGACCGATTCTAGGTAAAGCCCATCCTGGGTGGTGAATGTGAGCTTTATGGTACCGTCTGGGTCTTTTAGGCATTGCTCGGTCTTGAGCATGCCTATGAACAGGCCTTGGTCTTTCAGGGCCTGGCGGAATGACTTTGGGAGGGGGGTGATAGCATCTATATCACTGGCTGCCTTTGTGTGGATGAAGGAGAATATGTAGCCGGCCCAATAAGACCTTCCGCCCAACCCCTTTACCAGTTCTTCCAACTGGGCATGTGTGAACTCCTTGAGGTCCTTTTGCATGCGTACATTATAGTGCTGCCTGGCCAATTATGACAGGTCCTATCAGTGAGGCTGGATCAGCCTCTGATCCGTATAGGCCTTGCCCGTCATTGCATCTATGAACTCGGCCCTGATGGTAATAGGCCTGTCTGTGGGCAATCTGGCAGGGCGTTCGAAGACGAGCCTATAGTTGATGGTCAACAGTGTCGCTGACCACATATTCCTTAGTTCTTGCGGGCCCACCGTCCAGGTGGCGATCAGGGCTTCCTGTGGATCTGCAGCAAGGTCCCAGACCTGTATCACCATCGTACCAGGTGCCTTCACTACATCGGCCTCTTGGTCCAGCGGCTGCACATAGACTATCAGTTGTTCGGCCACCCCATCGTGGTCCTTATCGTATAGGCCTGTGTAGGGAGTAAGTCTTATCCTTGAGATCCTTAATCCATCTTCCGCTATAGGCCCCTTCCTTGACGCCAGATCCTGGAGCTGCCTGGACAGTATCGCGTTGTCCTGTTCAAGCATGGCACACCTTTGCCGTAGCGAGGTTAGCTCTGATTCCAGATCCTTTGCATCGTGTGAGGGCCTGGCATGCTGGCATCCTAGGCATGCCAGACAACAGAGGCTCAGCACCGCTATCTTACTGAGATTGGCCACCGGACTGGTCTGTCTGTTTGACCAGCTCTGGAGCCTTCTGGAGGATCCTATCTGCAAGGCCATACTGAATCGCCTCCTGGGCATCTAGCCATAGGTTCCGGTCACAGTCCTTCTCTATCTTCTGAGGTGGTTGGCCTGTATGCTGTGAGAGGATCTCATAAAGCCTGGTCCGTAACCGCAAGATCTCCTGTGCCTCTATCTCCAGATCCGTGGCTGGCCCATGGAGTACACCTGAGATCATAGGCTGATGCAATAGCAGGCGGCTGTTGGGCAGTACATACCGCTTGCCAGCAGCCCCGCCTGCTAGCAGTACTGCACCCATGCTTGCGGCCTGACCGATGCAGTACGTGGCCACTGGGCACCTGATGAACTGCATGGTGTCGTATATGGCCAGGCCTGCGGTGATCGCCCCGCCAGGTGAGTTGATATAGAAGTGTATATCTGCCTTGCTATCCTCGTTGCTCAGGAACAGCAGTTGGGCAACTACCACATTGGCAGCACTGTCGTCTACAGGACCACCCAGGAATACGATCCGGTCCTTCAAGAGCCTGGAATAGATATCATAGGCCCTTTCTGTCCTGCCTGTTTGTTCTATTACTATGGGGATTAGCTGCTGATTGACTACCATGTCCGTCCTATGTGGTACTAAGTCCTTTTTGGTCCTTTTGCGCTTCTGCCTCTAACACCTCGTCAATCAGGCCGTACGCCTTGGCCTCTTCTGCGGTCATATAATGGTCTCGCTCGGTCTCCTGTGCGATCTTCTCCACAGGTTGTCCTGTATGGCGGGCCAGGATCTCATTTATCATGGCCCTTGCCTTTGCAATCTCCTCTGCCTGGATCTTTATATCCGCTGCCTGTCCTGTCACACCGCCCCATGGTTGATGCAACATGATCTTGGCATGGGGCAGGGCATACCTAGAGCCCTTCTTTCCCGCCCCGAGGATCAGGGCAGCCCCAGACTCGGCCCTTCCTATACAGTAGGTGGCCACAGGTGAGCCGATGAACCTCATGGTGTCGTATATCGCCATGGTGTCATCTACGCTGCCCCCAGGCGAGTTGATATAGAGGCTGATCTCGCTATTACGTTTGAGGTTATCAAGATACAGCAATTTCATGATGACCTCGGAGGCCTTTGCGTAGTCTATCTCGCCGACCAAGAAGACGATCCTGTTCTCTAGGAGCAGGTCGTCCAGGCTCATCTGCCTGTAGCGGTAATAGTTTGGGCTGTACTGGTCGTATATCTCCATCAGGTACCTACTGCCTTGCTTGTGATCCTGTATCATCCTTGTCCTGCTTGCTTGACCGGCCTTTGGACCGACTAGACCTCGGTTTGGGTTGTTGTTTTTCCGCTACCTCTGTGACCTTTGCCATCTCCAAGAGCTTATCGATGGCCTTACGTTGTCTGACCTCTTGCCTGAATCGACCCAATGACCCATCCCTTGCCATCTGCTCTTTCAGACGCTCAGGCCTCTGACCCCTTCTCAATGCTATCTGGGCTATCAGGCCATTGACCTCCTCGTCGGATACCTCTATGCCCAGTTTCTCGCAGACCTTGTCGATAACAAAGAAGGTCTTGACCTGTGTCTTCGCCTCCTGCTCAGAGCTGGTCCTAAGTGCCTCTATGTGCCCTTCTATCTCCTCATGGCTGAGCCCCTGACTTAGTAGCCTTACATACATCCGCTGCAGTACCTCTGCGGTCTGATCTGCCACTAGGTCCAGGGGTAGGTCGATCTTGGTATTGTCCAATAGATACTTGTAGATCTGGTCCTCCATCTCCTGTCTGGTCTGGCGTTCAAGTGCAGCCTGAACTGCCTCCCTCAGGACATCCCTCAGTTGTCCCTCTGACTCTACGCCATACCGGCCAAGGAAGGCCTGATCCAGATCTGCTGGCCGCAGGTACTTTATCTCCTTGACCTTTACAGCGACCTGGACCTTCTTGCCCCTGTATTCCTGCTTGAAGTAGGTCTTGGGCACATCTACTGAGATCTCGACCGACTGACCTGCCTTGACCCCAACCAGGTGCTTGTCTAGATTTGATACAGGCACCGCACATACAGTACCATGTGGTCTGACGTGTATCTCGGCATTGTCAAACCTCTGGGGTCCTTGCTCGCCTTCCACATTGATGTCCACATCGGCGATCAACAGGTCCTCCGACTGTGATGGCTCATCATCATTGCGGGGTACCCAGATGCCCCTGCTCCTCCGCAGGCGGATCAGTTCTGCCTCCACCTGCTGATCGGTGGCCTTGCGGACCGTCTTTTCTACTGGGATCCCCTCCAGTGCAGGCAGCTCAAACTCCGGCCATACCTCCACCTCAAACTGATAGCTAAGTGGCCCCTTTACAGGTAGTTCCAGTTCATCGACGTTTATCTGTGGCTCGCCCAGTATGGCCAGATTGTTGTCCCTTATCGCAGCGTCACTGGTGTCCCTGACCAGTTTCAGCTTGACCTGTTCCTGTGCCTCCTTGCCGAGCCTCTTCTCTAGTAGACGCCTTGGGGCCTTACCCCTGCGGAAACCAGGCAGGATGACCTCCTGGCGCAGGGCCTTGTATTGCTCATCCATCGCTGCCTGGATGGCCTCCTCAGGGATCTCTACGATTACCCGCTTCTTGCAAGGGCCTACCTGCTCGATCGTTGCCTTGTATGAAGGGTTCGTTGGGGCCTCGGTTTGGGCCATAAAAATGCTCCTTTAATCACCTACGATAAACAAAAAAGCCCTTAAGGGGAAGGATCCCTTGCAGGGCTTGGGATTGCCGCGACATCACTTGGCCTGTACCTGGCTACTGCTGTTGCCCAGTACCGAGCCTGCTCATCCTGCCTTCGATATGGTACAGCCCTTCCATGGGCAAGATCCCCAAAACAGCGGGTGATCGGACTTGAACCGACGACATTCACGTTGGCAACGTGACGCTCTACCACTGAGCTACACCCGCATAGACCGGGAAGAGCCGGTCAGTTTCTTGTGGATTATAGACTCTTTGGTCGGGCCTGCAAGTGGCTTTTGCCCAAAAGGTGATGTGTTTATCTCATAGCCCTAGTTACCAGGAACTGTGCCTGCCCTACAAAGGGCCTGCCAGAGCGGAGCCATCCCCGTACAGTGACCGCCACAGGTCCATAGCCGCTGGTGGCGTTCAATAGTGGCCCCGGCTCAAAGAAGGCCCTGATCTTGACGGCCCCATCCTTGCCGCCTAGGGTCTGTATGGAGGCCCTGGCACTGCCAGGCTCCATTATCAGCGGACTTGCCAGGTTCACGTCTGCCAGCCTGACCTCTGATGGCAGGCTGACCACTGCCTGTATCAGGCCAGAGCAGTCCTTGCAGACTGGGCTGCTGTATATAAGCTGAAGCCCCGCTTCGATTGGAGGCAGATACGCCACTAGCCAGGCAGAGCCAGTTGCTGGTCTTGTCTGATCGCTGACGGCTATGGCCTGGTTTTCTACGGTTTGGCCGGCCTGGGCGGTAGAATTCAGCATGGCCACCAGTTCCAAGGTCTTGTCTTCACCTGGCATCAGGCTCGGCAATAGCCAGTTACAGGTGCGATTGGACGGGTCGTAGGAGCCTGCAGGGTTGACAGATACCGGGTCCAGTGAGGGTGGCAATGCATCGGTAACCGATACGTTGGTGACTGCGGCCTCGGAGAGGTTTGTTATGGTCAGGTGATATGTCACATGCCCTCCCACCACCACCTGGACGATCTGGTCGTCTGTAGGGGTCGGCCAGATTATGGACTTAGTGACCTGAAGCTGCTGATACCCCACAGTGGCCAGACATTCGGCCTTGGATTGAGGGGCCCAGCGGCCATTTATGATGGCCACGTTCTTGATGACCGTGCCTCCTGTCACACCTGTCTTCACCCTTGCGGTCAAGTCAAAGGTATAGGTGGCCTTTGGCTGGACCGGTGAGATCACGTGTGTGTACGCGGAAAGGCAAGGATCGTAGATCCCCAGGCCTTCGTCCGCCCGCCAACTGACGAATTCCAGCTCCTGTGGCAAGGTGTCAATGAGCACTAGATCTGGGATGGGGGTTTCGTTGTCTGGATTCGAGATTACTATCTGGTACGTGAGGGTCTGGCCAGGGTGCACGTAGACCATCTGGTCAGCGATGGTGAGGTTCGGATCCGGTACTATAGACTTGCTGATCTGCATGGGCCTGAAGCCGGTCAATACGGTGGCTGTTGTGGTTGAGCTATCAGTGTTGTCAGCTGAGGCAGTAGCTGTATTGGTGATCGTTAGACCCGGGGGTGTGCTTGGCAGGACCTGTGCTGTGATACGTAGACACACGGTAGTGCCTGGATAGAGGACGGGCCTGCGGTATGTAAAGACACGAGATTGCTGGTCATATGTGCCTTCGCTATCGACCATGCCTTCGACCTTAAGGAACTCCAGCTCAGGGGGGAATACATCTCGGACCACCAATCCTGTGACCGCCTCGTTGCAGGGGTCGTTTGTTATGCATAGCTCATAGGTCAGATAATTGCCTGGGCTTGTGTAGTTCATCCCCTGTGACTGGATCGCCCCGTCGACTATGGTCTTAGTTATCTGCACAGGCGGCAGGCCGAACTCACTCAATGGCAATACAAGGCCTGTGGGATTGCCGCCAAGGTGGATCTTTGTGAGCAATTCCAGGGAGGAAGATAGGACTACCAGGTCATCGCCGCCATATGCCTGATCCAGGCCTGTCGTGAGGTATACATGGCCGCTCTGGTCATCGACCGCGATCCCAATGACGCCAGCGGCTGGGTCTATCTGGACCCGGTCCTCTGTGTTGGTATTCAGGTCATACCTGACCAGACTGGTATCCTTGAAGCTATACCCTGCGCCTGTATACAGGATCTGTCTGCGGTGGTCAATGGCCACGGAGATGGCATTGTGCGTGAGGTTGATGGTCCGCACCCTGGACCAATCTGAGGTCCCATACACGTGTATGGCATTGGTGGCGTTGGCCACATACAGTAGGTCATTGGTCTCATCTAGGGCGATCCCAAAGGCATTTGCACCCCCCAATACTATGGGGTTATTGGTCCTAGGCCGGAGTTGTTGGCCGTTCCATTCCAGTATGAAGAGCCTATCCTTGCCGCGTTCTGCGCAGTATAGGAGCCGCTTGTGGTGGTCGTATACGATGCCGGCCAGGTTTTCGGCCCCATTGACTATGCATATACCGGCAGGTGCCATCGTCTGGGTGTTTATGACCTGGATCCAGTTGGAGGCCTCATAGGTTATGAATAAGAAACCACCATCCGAGTCGATGGCTATGCCCACAGACCCTTCCTGCCATTGTGGGATGTTGTAGTGACCCCTAAGTTCGAGCTGACCTGGACCAAGGATGTCATAGACCGTCAGCTTGCCAGGGTACTGCTTGAGGTCTGCCAGGATGTATAAGGGTTTTGCGTACGATAGATGGGCCAAGGCCATGATACTGGCCAGGGTCAGACCCCTAACTAGTCTTGGAATCGGTCTCATGATTCACCTCATAGAAAGCGCCAATATTTCTCCGTCTTTGTCTGTCGGCCAAAGCCAGGCTGCTGTCCAGCAGAAAGATGGCCTGGACAACCCAGGGCTAGTTATAAGACCCTAGATCATGTGTCCTTGCACATCATCGTGTATTATAACACTTCGCATGGTACGTCGTTAAACTAGTCAGCGTAGACTGCCTAATTTTGCAACGACGGTTGGTCGGGACCTGGTTTGGTAAATACAGCAGTAAAGCGGTTGGCATCGTGAACCGACAACCATAGCAGGAACAGAAAGGGTCTAGTTATGGCAAAGAATGTCTCTTGGATCGTTGGTATGGTTCTCTTGACGGTGGTCCCTGCTCGGGCGGTGGTGCCATTTGGGCCGCCACGGGCAGTCATAGGGGCAGGCCACTTTACATTTGGAGGTGATTACATTACGGCCAATGGCCAGATGTCCAGTTTTGGCCTCTATAAGGAAGGCTATGTGGATGGGACCGTCTGGTACTGTAAGTACAATCAGCTTCAGATCCAGGACCTGGAAATACAGGCCGCACTTGGCAGCATAGGATATGGCCTGGGTGATTCTTGGGATCTGATCGCCAGGGTAGGGACAGGAGCGGCAAAGGGCAAGGTGGTCGTGCCCGACTTCAGTAGCAGCAACGCCCCTCCCACCGACTTCTTCAATCCTGGCACCAAGTTCGACCTCGACCATGGCAATGACCTTGCCTGGGGTATAGGCTCAAGGATGACGTTTGCCGAGACTGGAGACCTTGCCCTTGGTACGGTCCTTCAGGTCTTGTGGTTGTCGCCAAAACCAGCCGGCGTGCGGTTTAAGGACCCCCAGGATTCTACTATTACCATCAGTGGGGATGCGGATCTATCGTATTGGGAGGTCCAGTTGGGTATAGGGGCCACATTGAACCTTGGGACAGTGTGGGTCTATGGCGGTCCTTTCCTGTACTTTTCCAAGGGCACATTCAAACTGGACGGCACTTGGCAGGAGCAAGGGTGGAGCCCTGAGCCTATCATCGTGGATCACGACATCAGGGACCAGTCGAACATAGGTGGGTTTGGGGGTCTACACTGGAATGCATCTGATAATGTAGGTTTCTATGTAGAAGGCCAGTATCTATCCGATGGTTGGGCCGTGGGTGGCGGTGGGCTGATACGTGTCAAGTAGCAAGTGAGGCCGGCCTCCGTTGAAAGGTCTTGACCTACAACGGAGGCCGGGCGTACAGGGACGAGCCCCTGCCTGTAACTAGGGACTTACAGGGAAAGGGGGTGACCAGACAGGGACTCTGGGGAGGGTCGATCTGGATGCTGAGAAAGGGGTTTCTAAGGAACATCCTTGCCTTCTATAAGATGCGGGTCTCATCCTGGACCGCTCCTCCTAAAATACGCCCGCATTATAGGACAAACCTGCCTTTTGTCAAGTAAATTCAGGTTGAAGTGCACAGCCTGCAGCCAGCATCCACAAGCTGATGGATCTACCTGACAGTGACTACACTGCAAAGCCTTATGTCCTGGCTTGAGGCACCTATCTGTATCTCGAACTGGCCGGGCTCTACCAAGAATCTGCCAGCGTTTGGATCGTAATGGCTCATATCCTCTGATGGCCTGAGCCTGAATCTTACCTGCCTGCTGCGGCCTGCCCTTATTGCGATCCGTTCGAACCCGCGTAGTTGCTTTATCGGTGCACCTGACCTTGGCTGCAGTTGGCGTACGTAGAGCTGCACGACCTCCTGTCCATCTGTCTTGCTGGTATTAGTGATGGTGCAGGTGACCACCAATTCCTCATCAGCACCCAATGTCGTCTTGTTTAGACGCAGGCCATGATAGTCGAAGGTGCTGTAGCTGAGGCCATGGCCAAATGGATAGAGTGGCCTGCCTTTGAAATACCTGTAGGTCTTACTCGTCATGCGGTAATCGTTGAAGTCGCCAATCTGATCTAAGGAACGGTAGAAGGTCACAGGCAGCCTGCCAGCTGGGTTGTAATCCCCAAAGATCACGTCTGCGACCGCATTTCCTCCCTGCTGGCCAGGATACCAGGCCTGTATGATCGCAGGCAGGTGTTGGTCCTCCCAATTCACTGCGATAGCGCTGCCGCTGGTCAATACCAGGATCACAGGCGTGCCTGTTTCATACATTGCCCTCAGCAAGGCCTGTTGGCATGCAGGCAATTCCAGGCTGGTCCTGTCCCCACCCCTAAAACCTGGGTACTGGACATCCATCTGTTCGCCTTCGACCGCTGGGCTCAGGCCACCCACAAAGATCGCCACCTCTGCCTGCCTGGTCAGCCCTATCGCCTCTTGGAAGAGCGGGTCATTTACATTTGGTTCGGTAGCGTCCACAAGGGGGCATCCCTTGCTGTACATCAGATGGGTCTGATCAGTAATGTGGTTCCTTATCCCTTGCAGTATGGTGACTGGATGTGATGCGATGCCTTCATAGTTGCCATGCAGGACACG
>JARYLO010000056.1 GCA_029907605.1 Sedimentisphaerales bacterium | reverse complement strand
GCAGGAGAAAGGCTGACCCCTGCTTCTGGGCCCGTGAGGCTGACCAGGCTGGTAAAGAAGGCAGGCTGCGCGTCGAAGATAGACCAGGCGTTCTTGAAGGATATCTTGAGCAAACTGCCTGCCATCATCGACGATCCACATATCATCGTTGGTGTGCCTGCAGGCGATGACGCAGGCATCTACGAGATAGGCGACGGCAAGGCATTGGTCCAGACCGTGGACATTTTTACCCCTTGCGTGGACGACCCATATACCTTCGGTCAGATCGCTGCGGCAAACTCCCTCAGCGACGTGTATGCCATGGGTGGGAGGCCCATCACTAGCCTATCTGTGATAGGCTTTCCTGCAAGGAACATACCGGACGAGGTCATGACCGCGATACTGGCTGGTGGGATAGAAAAGATGAATCAGGCAGGCTGCGCGGTCATAGGCGGCCATAGTATTAACGACCAACAGATAAAGGCTGGCTTTGCGGTCACCGGGATCATCGACAAGTCCAGGATAGTCACCAACGCAGATGCACAACCTGGCGACGCCTTGGTCCTCACAAAGCCGCTCGGTACAGGCATCATCTGCTTTGCCGCACAGATAGAAAAGGCATCTTCCGAGTCCATAGATGCAGCTGCTGCCTCCATGACCGAATTGAACAAGACCACCTCTGAACTGATGACCCAGTTCGACGTGCATGCATGTACGGACGTGACAGGATTCGGCCTGATGGGACACCTGACCGAGATGGCACGCTGCAGCGGCGTGGACATAAATGTCATCTGGGATGATCTGCCCCTATTGCCTGGCGTGCTAGAATACGCAGCCGCAGGTATACTGCCTGGTGCGATCGAGAGGAACAAGGAGTCTTGCGGCGACCGCGTCATCTGCAAGGACCTACCCGAACAGATGCTGGATATCTGTTTCGATGCACAGACATCTGGTGGATTGCTGATCGCCCTGCCATCTGCAAAGGCCAGTCAGTTCGTCATGGCCCTTCATCGCAGTGGTGTTCAGGCAGCAGCGGTCATAGGGCAGGCCACTGGCAAGGGCAAGGGCCTTGTCCATGTGGAGACCACAGGCACAAGGAAGATCCCATCTGGCATACCTGCTGCCAAGCAGGCTGCGGCCGAAAAGACGGCCTCCCAGGTCCCCTGCTGTGCAGATGCGGTCCAGGTAGGCACATCAGATACAGACAAATCGGGCCTGGAGGCAGTCAGGTCCAGGTTTGTGGGCTTTCTGACAGCGGCCTCCACCCCATATGGCATGGATGCATACACAAAGCAGGCCATTGCCATCGCCCTATCCGTGGCATTGAGGTGCGAGCCGTGCCTGAAGATGCATATCAAGAAGGCCAAGGCAAAGGGCTTTACACAACAGGAGATAGACGAGGCCGCCTGGATGGGCATCAGCTTCGCTGGTTCGCCTGCCATGGTCTTCTATGAAGGCCTAAGAAGCCAGACCAGCTAGACCAAAGGCTATTCGTGCCTTAGTGCCTCGATCGGGTCGAGCCTTGCGGCCTTCCTTGCTGGCAGATACCCGAATGCGACCCCAACTCCAGCGGCAAATGCAAACCCGACCAATATAATGGGGATATTAAGTACGAATGGCACCTGCAGCCGCCCTGCCAAGGATGCTGAGGTCACCAATGCGATCACGATACCTGCCAGTCCTCCACACGAGGATAGCACCACTGCCTCGATAAGGAACTGCAGCAATACCTCCCTCTCCAGTGCACCGATGGCTAGCCTTGTACCTATCTCACGCGTCCTTTCCGTAACAGATACTAGCATGATGTTCATGATACCGATCCCCCCTACCAATAGGCTGACAGACGCAACCGCCCCCAATAGCATGGTCATGGTCGTGGTGGTACTTGCCAGCATGGCCGCGATCTCCTTTGTGTCCATGACATTGAAGTCATCCTCCTGACCTGATGAAAGGTGCCTCCTGACCCGCATCAAGGCCCTGATATCCCGCCTGACCCTCTCTGTCGAGACCCCATCCTTGGCAGAGACCATGATCATGTTGACATATTCGTTGCCAGCGATCCGCCTCTGGAATGTCTTCAATGGTATGATGATCAGGTCATCCTGGTCCTGACCCATACTTGACTGCCCCTTTGCCTCAAAAAGGCCTATGACCTCACAAGAGATCTTCTGTAACCTGATCCTCTTACCTATGGGGTCCTGGTCGCCAAAGAGCTTGGCCCTGACCGTCTGGCCTATGATGCATACCGAGCCCCCTGTCCTGACCTCTGCTGCTGAAAACGACCGGCCTGCTGCTATCCGCCTGTTTGTTACGCTGACAAACTGGCCGGTAGTCCCAGTTACAGTTGTGCTCCAGTTGGAGTTACCATGTATAGCGGTAATGGCAGTGCTGCTGGCAGGGGCAACACCTGCCAGGCCAGGGACATCACGTTCGATGGCCTCGGCGTCGGCCAACTTGAATGGGGCAGCACCTGAACTCTGGCCAGGCCCCATACGCCTGCCTGGGGTCACGATCAATAGATTGCTGCCTAGACTGGCGATCTGCCTTGTGATCTGCCGCGTTGCGCCGCTGCCAAGTGTTACAAGTATGATCACTGCAGCAACACCTATGATAATACCAAGCATGGTCAGGACCGACCGCATGACGTTCCGCCTCAGCTCCCTCAAGGCCAAAAGAAAGGCATTTGCAAGCATGCTTATCATGATGCCGCCTCCTTTTTCTGCTGGCCGTCGATAAGGCCGTCCTTGAAGTGCAGTATCCTATGTGCATAGGCAGCCATGTCAGGCTCGTGTGTGACCATCACGATCGTGATCCCCCGATCCCTGTTTAGGCCCATCAGCAGCTCCATGATCTCGATGCCACAGGCAGAATCAAGATTCCCCGTAGGCTCGTCCGCTAGCAAGACTAATGGCTCGGTGATAATCGCCCTTGCAATGGCCACCCTCTGCTGCTGACCTCCGGACAATTCACTTGGCCTGTGATGCTCCCACCCTTCCAATCCCACCTGTCTTAGGGCCTGTCTTGCCAGCATATGCCGTTTCCTGGCTGGCATACCTCTATACATCAAGGGCAACTCTACATTCTCTATGGCAGAGGTCCGGTTTAGGAGGTTGAAGCTCTGGAACACAAAGCCCAGACAATACCTCCGCAATAGTGCCCTTTGATTCCTGCTAAGCCTTCCCACATCCAATCCTTGGAAGAGATACTGGCCAGAGGTAGGTGTATCCAGGCAACCGAGTATGTTCAGGCACGTGCTCTTGCCAGACCCACTTGGCCCCATCAATGCAACAAACTCACCAGGATAGATCTGCATGTCTATCCCGCGGAGTGCATGTACTGCAGCAGTCCCGCTGCCGTAGACCTTGGTCACCTTTCTAAGCTCTATCAATGGGCGACTATCCTGCATCCTTATCTGGCCTGCACAACTTGATCTATCACCAACTCCATATCTGGCTGGACATCTCCACTTAGTATCTCCGTCCAGTTCCCATCCGTTGCGCCCACCTCTACGGGTATTGCTACCAACTGTCCATCGCGGACCGTCCAGACCTGTTGGTGCCTGCCCTTGAGGTCCATCGGTTCATCTGCTTGCTGAGCAAACCTAGGCGGTCTTGGCAACATCCTCCCAACCAATCCGCCACTAGGCCTCCTTTGGTTGGTCTGCCTGTTGATCGGGGCAAAACGTAGGGCTGCATTCGGGACCAGCAGTGCATCCGTGCGTCTATCGACCGTGATAACGGCAGTAGCGGTCATGCCAGGCCGCAGCAGCAGGTCAGAATTATCGACCCGTAATATCCCTTTGTATGTGACAACGCCGCTGACGGTTTGAGGGCCGAACCTCACCTGGGTTACCTTTGCAGGGAATGTCCTATCTGGGTATGCGTCTACAGTGAATGTCGCATCCTGGCCCTCGTGTACCAGCCCGACATCCGCCTCATCTATATCGACCCTCAACTCCATCTGCGTCAGGTCCTCAGCCAGCGTAAATAGTCGAGGCGCCTGGAATGAGGCGGCCACGGTCTGGCCAGGTTCTATCGCACGATCCAGGACAATACCATCTATAGGGGATCGGATGACGGACTTGGATATATCGGTCAAGATCACATTCAATGCAGCTTCTGCCTGTGCAACGGATGCCTGGGCGCTGGCAAGGTCTGCCTTGCACCTGGCCACGTTCGCCTCTGCTGAATCGAGGTCGTTCTGCGAGGGCATCTTGCCCTCGCTTAGTTCTCTTAGCCTCTTGAGCCTGGCAAGCTGTGCCTCTGCCTCCTGCAGGCTTGCCTGGGCCTGCAGGACCCTTGCCTTTGCCGCCTCCAAGGCAGCCTTGTTCTGACTGGCCTGTGCCTCAAGCCTACTGGTATCGATCCTGGCAAGTACCTGGCCCACCTTGACCTTGTCATTGTAGTCTGCCTCGCTGGTCTTTATGGTACCAGATACCTCACTGCCTACGTCCACCTTCTTCAACGGCTCTAAGGTCCCTGTTGCACTTACGGTGATCACCAGATCACCGCGTCTTGCGCGTCCGGTGATGTACTTAGGCTGGGTATCCCTCTTGCCCCAAGTGGCAATGGCCATGATTGCAACAACCAGAACGCCTACCACAACAAGCAATAGGCGTCTACGGCGATTGCGCTGACCTTCAATACTCAAGATCTTCTCGATCTGATCCGGACGATTAATCGCTGTGTTGCCCATCTGATTCCCCATCTGTTTGCGACCAACCCCCGCCCAATGCCTTGTACAGACTGATGAGGCTGGAGGTGATATTTGCCTTACTCCTGGCCAACTGCTCCTGGATAGTCAAAAGGCTCTGCTGCATATCCAATACCGTTTGGAAGCCCACCAGGCCCGAGTTGTACTGATCGAGTGCAAGTTCAAATGCCCTTTGTGCAGACCCTGCTGCCAACTCCAATGAACTGGTGTGGTCCTGCTCATTAGTATACGTCACCAAGGCATCCTCTACGTCCCTCAGGGCCGCCAGCACAGCTGCCTGGTAGCTGGCCAGGGCCTCTTGCTGCCTTGCCTTCTGTATCTCCACATTCTGTCTTATTGCCCCTGCGTCGAAGATCGTCCATGCAGAGTTCAATGCGCCCTGGATGGTCCTTGTCCCATCCAACAGGTCACCAATGGAGATTGATTCCAGGGCCGCACCACCCATCAATGACAGACTCGGATACAACGATGCCTTTACCACACCTATCTGTGCGGTCTGGGCCGCCAGGTTGCGTTCTGCAGCCCTGACGTCAGGCCTGCGTCGCAGCAGGTCCGCAGGCAGACCGGCTGCAAGCGCAGCCGGTGCCGAAGGTACAGGCCTGGGGCTAGCCAGGATCTCGTCAAGGGCAGAAGGCTGCTCTGCGACCAGGACCGCGATTCGATGCATAGTCTGCCTGATATTAACCTGTATGCTCGGTATCTGGGCCCTGGCCTGCTCGAGGCTTAGCCTGGCCTGCTCCACATCCAATTCGGTCGTCAGGCCGGCCTCCAGTCTCCAAGAGGTGATCTGATATGTCTGCATCCTCGTTTGAAGGTTGGATTCGGTTATGGCCAACAACTGCTGATTCAGCCGCAGGTCAATGTAGTTTAGGCCAACCTCTGCACACAGGCTTACCAATACGTCCTTGAGCGACTCCTGCCTGGCCTGGTATGTGGCGACCGCTGCCTCTATGGCCCTGCGGTTGCCACCAAATATGTCCAGTTCCCAACTTGCATCCAGTCCGACAGAATAGAGGCTACTGGTCCTTGCGTCCATGTCGTCTATCTTGGTCCTTGTCCTCCTGGCAGAGCCACTGGCACCCATTGTGGGAAGCAATGCACCCTTGGCAATCAACAACTGTGCCCTCGCCTGTCGAACACGTGCCATGGCCTGCCTTAGATCCAGATTGTTGGCCCTTGCCCTCTCTATCAGTTGGAACAGGATAGGATCGTCAAAGAGCATCCACCAGCGTTCGAGCATGTTTGGCTCTGCAGTGCCATCGAGCCTTATGCTCCAATCGCTTGGGGTATCTATCTTGGGCGGCCTGTAATCCGGCCCCACCCTCATACAGCCGGCCATCAGTATTAATAGGCCGAATGCAAGGCCAATAATCCCGCATCTTCCCGTCATATCCTCACCTTCAAGGCCGCAGCAGCAAAGGAAACGAATCTCTTGACATACTTATCCGCATCCATCTTCATGCAACGCCTGCCGCTAGATGCCTTGTGCACCGTCAGTATCATCAGGCAGTGATGCAACCCGCCCATCAATAGATGCATCCTCCACCACAGATCCTCCTGCGGCATCCCTGGCACGGCCTGGACCAGCATCTCATAGAACCTCTTACCTACACTGCCAAAGTGCTCTGCGACCTTTTTACCGACAATAGGATTCGGATCCGCAAGGCACCGCACCATGAACCTGCCAAACACCGCCCCGCCTGCCTTTGGATCCATGGCCTGCTCTATCATAGGCCTGCAAAAGGCCTCTAGGATCAGATCCAGCCTGGGTGCCCTGCCCTTGCCGCCCTTCCGAACAGCGTCCAAGGCCTGCACCTGCCTTTGGCTCAGCGGTGCGACCCTCCGCTCTACAACGGCCCCAATCAACCCATCCTTGCTGCCAAAGTAATAGTTGACTGCAGCCAGGTTCACCTTGGCGGCCGCGGTGATCTTCCTGACAGAGACTGCATCGATGCCATGCTCAGCAAAGAGTCTCTCGGCGACATCGAGTATCCTGTCCCTTGTGTCAAGCTCGATCGCTTTCATGTGAATCGCCAGAATTCAAACATACGTTTGAATTATACGAAGGTCAGATCCCATGTCAATGCCAAAACAATCACCTTCAATAACCAGCCATGCGGCTGATAGGCCTATCGCATCTCCAGCCTGCCCCACAAGGACCTGATCAGCGCCACGGCCAGCACGGCCACGATGCCAAACAATAGACCCAACTGCCAGCGGCCATATAGGAGGTAGCCCATGCCGAACAATGCACTATACACGGCAGCCGAACCGATTAGCATGCAGAGTATGCCCCTGGGCAGGTCTCCTTGCGTAGCGGTCTTTTCTATCGGGTCTCCCTCCATCCTGGCCCTTTCAACCACAGGCCGCCATCCAGGCCCACCAGGCCTGACCAGTCGGTAGAACCTCCGCAGTACCTTATCGTCCGTCGGAGGGGTCAGGAATGTCACGGCCAGCCAGCATAAGGTGGTCAGGCCAACACCGACCAGCAGCCGGATCGCTTCAGGCCAGGGCGCATATCCCAGGTGTGGGTGGATCAGTTCCGCATACACCGCCACCAGGAATGAGACGGACATGGCCGTGATCTCGGTCCAGGCGTTGATCCTCCACCAGAACCACCGCAGGATGAAGATCAGGCCTGTACCTGCCCCTACCTGCAAGAGGATGTGGAAGGCCTGCAATGCATTTGACAGCAGCAAGGCCCCCAAGGCCGCAAGTACCATCAACCCTGCGGTGGCGATACGGCCAACCAAGACCAGTTGTCTTTCTGATGCATCTGGCCGGACGAATCGCCTGTAGAAGTCGTTGACTACATATGAGGCCCCCCAGTTCAGGTGGGTGGAGATCGTGGACATATAAGCGGCTATCAGGGATGCCAGGACCAGACCTAGCAGGCCGTTGGGCAGGAACGCAAGCATGGCAGGATATGCGGTGTCGTTGCCTACCACCTCCGGCCGCACGCGGGGAAAGGCCTGCCGGATGGAGTCCAGATCCGGGAATACGATCAGCGAGGCCAGGGCCACGATGATCCAGGGCCAGGGCCGCAGTGCATAGTGGCAGACATTGAACAGCAAGGTTGCACCCATGGCGTGCCGCTCGTCCTTGGCAGAGAGCATCCGCTGGGCAATGTAACCGCCGCCGCCCGGCTCCGCACCCGGATACCAGACACTCCACCACTGTACTGCAAGGGGTATCAGGAATACAGAGACAAGACGATCGGCCGGTCTCCAACCGCCGCCGGTCTTGGTTAAGGGGATAAGACTGAGCCTGTCGGCGATGGCCGGGTTCGAAAACAGCCCCTTTAATCCCCCTACCAGTGGATGCCGGCATGCCATCACTGCTGCAGCCACCGAGCCGGCCATGGCCAGGGAAAACAGGATCACATCCGTGATCAGCACTGCACGCAGACCGCCTACGCTGCAGAATAAGGCAGTCACGACCATGGCCACCACGATCGTCTTTGCAGGTGAGATGGCCAAGAGGACCCCGCCGATCTTGATCGCAGCCAAGGACACGGTGGCCATGATCATTACGTTGAAGAATACACCCAGGTACAGGGCCCGGAATCCCCGTAGGAAGGCCGCTGCCTTGCCGCTGTATCGGATCTCGTAGAACTCCACATCGGTCAGGACCTCTGATCGCCGCCAGAGCTTGGCATACACAAAGACCGTCAGCATGCCAGTCAGGAGGAAGGTCCACCAAAGCCAGTTGCCTGAGACCCCGTGCGTGCGGACTATATCCGTAACGAGGTTGGGTGTATCCGTGGAGAAGGTGGTGGCCACCATCGATGCGCCCAGCAGCCACCAGGGCATGGACCTGCCTCCGAGGAAGAACTCCGATGAACTCCGCCCTGCACGTGCTGAAAACAACAGGCCTACCGCCAGGGTGACGGCGAAGTACAGGGCGATGATGACCCAGTCGATCGTCTGCAAGACCATGGTCTGCTCCCGGATAGCCGACAATCCAAGTATGGGCAAAGGCCACAGCCAACGGCCGTGCATATGCTACATGTCACGATCCGGTGGTCAAAGGAAAACTCTCACCTGCCTTTTCCGGCCTGCTGGCGATCCGTATGAACGGTGGGCAAGACCCTAAGATAGTCCTTGTAAAGCCAGTTGAGCCCAAATAGTACGGCCGCCACTTTGTGCGGGCCGCACACGATCAGGTAAGCGACCGGCGAGAACCTACCCCAGGTCATACCTATATAGCACAATGCCAGGCCGGCAAGACCGATCGCACCCATTGGTATCGCCAGGCGATCAGCAGCACTAGCACGACGAGTATGTCCGGATCAGGTTGATCAGGAGTGCTGCCAGTGTCTGCATAGGGCTGTGACCTGGCTTAAGACGTCCAGGGCAAGGAGACTGATGCATATGACCTAGGGGCCCAAGAATCTGTTTTGCCATGCATGAGTCTTCTTTCTTGGTATTTTCCACCCTTGGATCTACCTTCCGTGTAGATGCCATTAATAACTCGGTTTATCTTACCTCGCCGAAACCCACAGGTGCAGGAATGAACACGTTTGCTTGAGATAGCTGCCAGCCCTTACAGGCCAGCGTAATGAGCCAACTCTAGATCTTGACATCAAGTAGCTGCCCTGGGAGGTGGAGGATGGGGTTCGTTCGCAAAATGAACATGGAATTTCGCAAAATGGTATGGCATGGGAGGGTTTGATGACCGAATATAAAATATAGTCCGTTTGGTGTTTCCATATGCGAAGCGTTTTGCCACGGCAGTGTGGCCTGCGAAGTGCTAGGGGCTTTACCCTTATTGAGCTGTTGGTAGTCATTGCGATCATTGCGGTCCTGATGGCCATCCTGATGCCTGCATTGCAGCGAGTTAGGGAACAGGCAAGGCAAAAGACATGTGCTGCTAGGGTCCGCCAACAGGTCTTAGGGCTGAACCTCTATGCCCAGGACAATGACGGAAAGCTACCTGTCCTGCGGGCTGAGACAGGGTGGCTACAGAACCTGACCGTGACCGCGGTCAATCACACGCTCAGTAACGGGATGACCAAGGACATGTTCTTCTGCCCTTCCAATGAGACCCACAAGAAGTACTCTATGATCGTCTGGCTGCATCACCTGACCGAGAACCCAGATGAGTTCAACAGGTATTGGACAGGCAGCCGCTTTGTCAACTATGATAGCGGCGATCGTGTAATCGCAGGGTATTTCTTCATACTGAACCTCCAATCCAGGAACAGGGACCCTATCATCAGGTACGCCAGCGATACGGTAGATAAGATCTGGCTATACACCACACAGACATCCAGGCCATCTGAAAGGGAGCTGGTGACGGACATCACCATGGGAGTGCCACTGGCTGGTGCAAAGTATGGCTACAAGTTCGGGCATATAGACATAGGTGGTCTGAGACGATCTGGGGTATACGATACCACAAGCCACCTCAAGAACGACCAGGAGCCAGCGGGGTTTAATGTCGGCTTCCTGGATGGCCATGTCACGTGGCGGGCCTGGAATCCGCCGACCATGCCTGAGGTAGACAAAAGCGGCAAACCCATCCCCAGGTGGACAGGACACGGACCGGATTGTTTTTGGTAGGCTTGGTACCTGATATTATGACCTCCTTAGTAACCAATAGGGTGACTTCCCAAAGGCCTACAAATCTGCTATCTTGGCCTATAGGTCGCAGTTTATTCTCGTTTACGTAGGTGGGTGGATTATGGCTAGGTACTTAATCTGTTTCGCATGTCTTTCTCTGGTGTCTTTCCCGTCTCTAATCGACAGGTCAAGGGCCGCAGATCCTGCAATAGTGGGCTGGTGGCGGCTTGACGAGAAGGCCGGCACGACCGCCGCTGATTCATCTGGATTGGGCAATCACGGCACCGTCCAGGGCACACCAAGGTGGGCCAGCGGCATGATCGACGGTGCACTATACCTCGATGGCACCAGCAACTATGTAGAGCTGCCGGTCGGACGGGTCATCAGGTCCCTAACCGATGCAACCTTTGCCTTGTGGGTCATGTGGACAGGCCCTCAGTCAGACTCTGACTGGCAGCGGATCTTTGAGTTTGGTGTCAGCGGCGCAGCATACATGTTCTTGTCCCCAAGTGCGGGATTGGGGGAACCCATGCGGTTCGTCCTGAGGACCTCATTAGGTGGCAGGGAGGACGTGATCCGGGCTGATGCGAGCCTGGACAATGCATGGCACCATGTGGCCGTTGTTGTAGACAGCACCAATAGCCTCATAAGTCTTTACCTGGATGGCGAACTGACAGGTTCGGGCCCAATGACCTACAACAAGCTAAACTATATGGGCGCAACCTTCTACAACTGGCTGGGCCGGTCCACGCACGACACCCCTAAGTTTAGAGGCTGGATCGATGACTTCTACATCTTTAACAGGACCCTATCCCAGCAGGAGGTAATGGCCTTGCAGGCAGGTGGCGGATTGGCCCCAGGAATTGCCTCAAACCCTGTGCCTGCTGATAGGCAGACTGATGTGTCTAGGGATGCCGTCCTACAATGGACCGCTGGTCCATATGCCAAGACCCACAATGTGTATCTCGGCAAAGACCTGCAGCAGGTCCAGAATGCCGACATCGGCAGCCCATTACTCATCTGCTTCGGGCAGGCGACCTGTGCCTGCAACTCCGGCAGACTCGAGTTCGGCCAGAAATACTATTGGCGGGTAGATGAGATCAATGGTCCGCCAGACTATACGGTCCTCAAAGGGGATGTCTGGAGCTTTACGGTAGAGCCATACGATTATCCCATCCCCTATGGACGTATAACTGCAACTGCCTCAAGCTATATGGAAGGCCGCGAGCCCAGCAAGACCATCGATGGCTCCGGATTGACATCGGATGACAAGCATTCCACCAACCTGGCAGATATGTGGCAGACCGCCAAGGGCACTTCCTTGCCCGCCTGGATCCAGTACGAGTTCGACAAGCCTTACAAGCTCAGCAAGATGCTGGTCTGGAACTACAACGGTGCATCCCTGCTTGCGGTCTTAGGGATCAAGGATGTCCTGGTAGAGTACTCCATGGATGGGCTAGGCTGGATTGCAGTGGCCGGCGTATCACAATTCCCAATGGCCTCAGGGGCGGTGGATCACACCGCCGACATCACTATAGATCTAGATGGCATCGCCGCTAGGTACATCAGGATCACTGCCAAGAGCAATTATTCCGGTGGCTTCTATAGCCAGTGCGGGCTAAGCGAGGTCAGGTTCATGGCCGTGCCTGTCAGTGCAAGGGATCCGCAGCCAAGCCCTGGCGCGCAGCAGGTTGACCTACAATCGACACTCTCCTGGCGTCAGGGCAGGGAGGCGGATCGGCACCTTATCTATCTGGGTACGGAGCAGTCGGCAGTAAGCACTGGTACCGCACAGGTCTATGCAACCAAGGACAACAGGCTTGCTCTGGCAGACCTGAATCTCCGCTTGGGCCAGACGTACTATTGGAGGGTCGATGAGGTCAACGATACGAAGGTACCAGCGATTTGGCCTGGGGATATCTGGTCGTTCACCACAGCCGATCACATCATTATCGATGACTTTGAGTCTTATGGGAACGGATCGCCGAATCGGCCTTTCCAGACCTGGATCGACGGGCTCGGGTTTACCGAGCCTGCCCCAGGCAACCCAGGCAACAACACTGGGGCAGCTGTAGGCCACGACATCTGGACACTAGGCAGCCAGCACTATCAGGCCCTTATCATGGAGCTGGATATAGTCCATGGTGGCAGGCAGTCGTTACCCATCTATTATGACAACTCCGGTACAAACGGCCGGCTCAATTACTCCCAGATCGATAGGATATTCCCTGCCCCCCAGGATTGGACCAGGTTTGGCACAAAGACCTTGCTGGTCCATTTCTATGGCATGGAGGGCAATACAGGCCTGCCCTATGTCAAGATCAACGACGTAAAGCTTACGTACCCCGGTAAATCGGCAGATATAGCCGCGCAGACCTGGATCACCTGGGAGATAGACCTCTCAACCCTCCCAGGTGGGGCATCGCGTGTATCGAGTCTGAGCTTCGGGATCGATGGTGCTGGTGCCAGCGGCCTGATCTATCTTGATGATATATGGTTAAGATAAACCTTTTGAACTGTTTGGAAGGAGGATACCCATGCCAAGCAAGCCAGCAAGAACGATCATCGCATTAGTGGCCCTGTGGACGATTGCAGCATTGCTGCCGAGCCCAGGCCTCTGCATCGATCACTTCTGGACCGGTGCGGTAAGCACCGATGCAGCAGACCCGCGTAACTGGTACAATGGTACAGCAGATCCGACGCTTCCATCGGACAATGACATCGTCAGGATCGGCTGCACACCAGATTGGCAGTACATCGTGCATGCCAATCAGCCAGTCCTGACCTCCGAATGGGTCAGCAGGCAAGGTACCGCTGGTGCAGGCTGGTGGCTCATCCTCGGAAGCCCCGAAAACGGCCTGACGATCGGTGAAGGGGCATATATCGAGTGGAGCCACAATGACTGCACGCTCCGCAATGGGTCTTATCTCCGCGTGACCGGCCAAAGGGCCGGCGGTGGTCCCAGCCTTGTCATTGCACCTAGATTTCGCATAGGCAATAACGGTGACGTCGTGCCAACCGCCACAAGCCGCATCATAGTCGAGAAGAATGGTTACCTGCGGCTCGATCCTGCTGTATCCAGGAAGGGCTCAGGTGGATGGCAGGTCTACATGGGCCCGGCCACAAAGGCCCTGATCGAGATCCGTGATAACGGTATCCTAGAGCTCGCACCGAATGCCGACATGACCGTGGTTCCAAGGTTCGTGTTTGCCTCGGCAGACCCTGAGCAGAATAAGATAGTGATCAGTGGCAACGGTCAGTTGATACTATCAGGTAACCCTGATGCCATTGCCCAGGTGGCTGGAGCAGACACATCCCTCCAGAAGCTCATCGAGATGGGTCTGATCAGCTCAGGTGACCCAGATGTGCCGCTCCAGTTCAGCGGTACAAATCCCACCATCGTCAAGCTTGTAGGGCTGAGGATCTCCAATCCAAGGCCTGCAGACGGAGATGCCGACCTGGATAGGGATATACAACTTGCCTGGGATCCTGGGACCTTAGCAGACAGCTATGATGTCTACCTTGGCACTGATCCAGACGTGGTTGCACAGGCAACTAGGGCCAATCCCATGGGCGCACTTGTAAGCCAAGGCCAAACGCAGACGTTTTATCCGGTCGATGGCACACTTGCCCTACAATATGGCAAGAGGTATTACTGGCGTGTTGACGAGGTAGGTGCAAAGATCCTGAAGGGCAGGATCTGGAGTTTTGCTGTAGAACCTTACGCCATACCAATCCCTGCGAATAGTATCATTGCGACCGCCTCGTCCAGCCAGTCTCCAGACCAAGGGCCCGAGAAGACCATAGACGGCTCAGGCCTGGACCCGAATGGCCTGCATTCAACATCCATCAATGACATGTGGCTCAGTGCTACACCTGCCCCAGTTTGGATACAGTACGACTTTGATCGCATCTATAAGCTTGACCGGATGCTGGTCTGGAACTACAACGGCGAGGACCTCCTGGCTGGGCTTGGATGCAGGGATGTGACCATTGAGTATTCATTAGACGATGCCGATTGGATCGCACTAGCCAATATACCTGCATTCGAACCGGCCCTAGGCCAGGCAGGTTATGCAGCAAATACCATCGTAGATCTGGCTGATATCGCTGCCCAAAAGGTCAGGATAACCGCACTCAGCAACTGGGCCAACAACCCATTATTTGGCATGTGCGGGCTTAGCGAGGTCAGGTTCCTTTATGTGCCTGTCACCGCTCGTGCACTGCAACCACATCCAGGCGCAATCGATGTGCCGCTCGACGCGACCCTAATCTGGAGACCTGGAAGGGAGGCCTCCCAGCACCTGGTCTATCTGGCAACGGATCAGCAGGCGGTCGCAGATGCAGCAGTCCAGGCAGTTGCGGTCCAGAAGGCCTCGTATAGCCCTGACTCCTTGTTATTGGGCACTACCTACTTCTGGCGGGTAGATGAGGTCAATCAGGCCCAGACGCCATCGGTCTGGCCAGGTCAGGTCTGGAGTTTCACTACGCTTGATTATCTAGTAGTTGATGATTTTGAGTCCTATACCAACAATTCGCCCAAGCGTGTCTTCCAGACCTGGATAGATGGTATAGGTTTTTCAGCAGACCAGTTCTTCCCTTCTGGCCATCCAGGTAATGGTACCGGCGCTGTAGTAGGCTATGACCCCGCCTTAGGGAATATCATGGAGACCAGGATCGTCCATGGGGGTAGGCAATCCATGCCATTGTCTTATGATGGCTTGTCCGAGACCACCAGGACCTTCCAACCAGCACAAGACTGGACCAAGCATGGTATCACCACACTGGTACTGTTCTTCAGGGGTGAACTGACCAATACACCTGGTGAGCTTTATGTAAAGATCAATGGTGTAAAGGTCAGCTACACTGGGGCTAGTACTGACCTGGCCTCAGACCAGTGGAGACAGTGGAACATAGCCCTACCTGCCAACGCAGGTCTAAATGCAGTTACCACATTGACCATAGGCATATCATCTGGAAACGGCATACTGTATATCGACGATATACGATTGTATAGCTCCGCGCAGGTAGCCAATCCGTAGGCCCTGTGCGGCACTAGCTCGATGAGATTATTGTTTAGGAGGACCTGACGATGAACAGAATATGCAACATAATGATTATCGCCCTGTGTATTACTGGGGTCTCGCTTGCCAGGACGGTCTATGTGGATGGTTCTGTAACCGCCACAGGTGATGGCAGCCAGGCCGCCCCATTCAAGACCATTGCCGAGGCCTTGGCCATAATCGATCCGGATCTTAGGATCCTGGTGGCTGGGGGCACATACTCTAATGAACCTCCAAATATGGCCGTACGCAGCAACGTGGCCATCATTGGCAGCTACGATAGCTCCTTTACCGCCTCCGACCCAGTGCTCAATCCGACCATCATAGACATGGGTCGGCTAACCGAGCAGGAACAGAATCGGGTATTCGAGATGAACGGTGTCAGCTTTTGGACCATTGAGAACCTGATCATTCAGAACTCCACAAGCGGTCAGTCCGCTTCGACCAACAATGGCGGTGCCATCTATATTCGTGGTGGAAGCCGGGGTACGATCCGCGGTGTAAAGTTCATCAACTGCCATTCCAGATACGAGGGCGGTTCTGAGACCGGACCTGCGCGGGATGGTGGTGCCATCTGCATTAGGGATGCCTCAACCGTGGTCATTGAGGACTGCGTCTTCGATGGATGTACGGCAGTCAGCCGCGGTGGCGCGATCAACATGCGTAGCGCTGGGGCCGGCAACAACGTCCAGATCCGCAGGTGTATATTTACCAATTGCGGCTCGAGGAACGGGGCATCGAGCATCCATGATGTGGATAGCAGCAGCCAGGTCGAGATCGTCAATTGTCTTTTCATCAACAATGGAGTAGACGTGACGGTCCCCAGTGGTACGGCCCCGAGCAATTACGAGATCTCCATAGCGGACAGACGCGCCCTGATTTATAACTGTACATTCGTCGGAAACAATTGCCCAGACGGGTTCATCTTTGACATCAGGGATAGCACAGATGCCGCAGCGATAAAGGAGATCGTCAACTGCATTATAGCTAACAACAACATTGCTGCTAGTGGTACGACCTCTACCATCTTTAGCTTTGCAAGCGGCTACAACGACACCACCACCATAAAGAATAACCTATTCTTCTCCAATTCCGGCCTCGATCCAGTCGGCCCAGACGGGGCCACGATCATCGGCACCAATGGCAACATCACCGCAGACCCACTATTTGTTGACCCTGACAATGGTGATTACCACCTCCAGGCAGAGTCACCTGCAGTGGATGCTGGGCTTGCCTTATCGCTTGTAACTGATGACTTCGACCACGTGGCCCGACCGGTTGGCAAGGGTTATGACATCGGCGCGTTTGAAGGACTGGGCAGCATGGATCCATTTGCCCACAAGGTTAATGTGATCGCAGCAACTGCCTCCAGTTCGTTGAACGCCGACTCTGGTCCAGAAAAGACCATTGATGGCTCTGGCCTCGACGCACTGGATCAACATGACACAAAGGTCGCAAACATGTGGATCAGCAGCATGAATCAGGCCGGACCTGTCTGGATCCAGTACGAGTTCGACAAGGTCTATAAGCTGAATCAGATGTGGGTTTGGAACGCCAATAGCGGGCTGGAATTCCTCCTAGGTCTTGGCGTCAGGACCGCCAAGATCGAATACTCCATTGACGGCCTGACCTGGACCCAGTTGGCTGGTGTTCCTGAATTCGCACGTGGCCCTGGGGCTGAAGGCTATGCACCCAATACCACAGTAGATCTTGGTGGTGTGCCTGCCAGGTTTGTCAGGATCACCTGCCTGGCTAGTTGGGGAGGCGGCAATCACTACAGTCTAAGTGAGGTAAGATTCTTCTATGCACCTGTGTTTGCCAGCAATCCCAAGCCTGCCAATGGTGCAAAGGCAGTTGCGGTTGATGCCACATTGACCTGGAAGCCCGGCAGTGAGGCGGTCTTGCATCAGGTTTATCTGGGGACCGACATGCAGGCCGTAGCGGCAAGCACGACCCCTGTGGCAGTAGTGACCGAGCCTACCTACAGGCCCGAAGATCTGTTACTTGCCACCAAGTATTACTGGAAGATAGTGGAGGTCAATAATGCCATGAGCCCCAGTGCATGGGCTGGGGATGTGTGGAGCTTTTTTACCTTGCCGTATCTAGTAGTTGATGATTTTGAGTCCTATACCAACAATTCGCCCAAGCGTGTCTTCCAGACCTGGATAGATGGTAT
>JARYLO010000055.1 GCA_029907605.1 Sedimentisphaerales bacterium | reverse complement strand
TCAAGGCACGGTTGGCGTCATCGTGTTCGAGGAATGGGATCAATGATGCAGAAACACCCACGATCTGCTTGGAAGACACATCTACATACTGGACCTCATTACTGTTTACCTGTGCTAACTCCCCTGCCTTGCGACCAAGCAATGTGCCGGCCTTGAGGGTCGATGTGTCTGGGTCCACTGCCGTTGCAGGCGCAAAGACCGCCCTCATCTCCTCGTCTGCCCGCAGATACACCACCTGATCGGTAACCTTGCCGTTCTCGACCTTGCGGTACGGGGTCAACAGGAATCCATACTCGTCAATGTGCGCATAGATCGCAAGGGATGAGATAAGGCCGATGTTCGTGCCTTCTGGGGTCTCAATCGGGCATATCCTGCCATAGTGGCTGATGTGCACGTCCCTTACCTCAAACCCTGCCCGCCTGCGGTTTAGCCCACCAGGCCCCAAGGCAGACAGCCTCCTCTCATGGGTCAACTGGCTCAGTGCGTTGGTCTGATCCACGACCTGACTGAGTTCACCACGGCCAAAGAAGAAGCTTATGCTGCTCGATACACTCTTGGAGTTGATCAGATCGGCGATCTTTGGCCGTTCCTCCGTCTCGCGTTTGATACTCATCCGCTCTTGTACGGTCTTCTTGAGCTTCAACAGGCCCTTGCGGATCTCCTCTGCAGCCAGCTCGTCGATGGTCCTGAGCCTGCGGTTGCCGAGGTGGTCGATATCGTCTATCTCACCTTCGTTGTTCCTGAGGCCTAGGATGTACCTTATAGTATTCAGGAAATCCTCAGGCCGCAGTGTCATCTCGTTTTCATCGATGTTCTGGCCAAACTTGCGGTTCAGCCTGAATCTACCCACCTTGCCAAGCCTGTACCTAGTAGGGTCAAAGAACTTCTCAGCAAAGAAGAGCCTCGCCTTCTCGAGATTGGGCGGGTTCCCAGGCCGCATCCTCATATAGAACTTGAGCAAGGCCTGCTCGTGGCTTGTACAATCATCCTCTGCCAAGGTATTCAGGAGGATCGGATCTCTTACGTCTTCGATCACCTCCGCCTGCTCCAGTGAACTCTGCTGGATCAGCGGCACCTTATCCCCAAGCTGTGCACCGGCCTTTACGATGACCTCGCCGGTGTCCTTGTCTAGTATAGACGATGCTGCCCAAAGGTCTCCTGTGAGCCTATTGGTGGGTACCGTCTTGATCTCAAAGAACTGCCTCAGTATCGCCTCGGTCGTACCGAATGCAGGATCAATGGCCCGTAAAAAGACCGTAGCAGGGATCTTGCTGGACTGGTCTATCCTTACCACGAGGGTATCCCTGGGCGTGACGCTCAACTCTATCCAGCTCCCACGCTCTGGTATGATCCTGCCGCCGTGTAGGATCCTATCTCCCTCCTTGCTCTCGATCAGGAAGTCCACACCAGGGCTACGGTGTAGCTGGCTGACTATCACCCTGACCGCGCCATTGATGATGAACTCGCCACCGCCGATCATCACAGGGATCTGACCCAGATAGATCCCTTGCTCGGAGATATCCTGCCCGTCACCTGTCCGGAGCCTAAGGTAGACCTTCAAAGGATAGGCATAGGTCAACCTCAACTGCTTGCACTCAGTTGGGGTATAGTGTGGCCTCTCGAGATCGTAGTAGAGGTACTCAAGGACCACCTTCCCATCATAGCTCTCGATAGGGAATATCTCGCGGAATAGGGCCTCAAGCCCAGTACATTGCCGCTGGGAAGGCGGTACCTCCTTCTGCAGGAACCGCGCGTAACTACCCTGCTGCACGGCTACAAGATCAGGTACCTCAAGGACCTCACGGACGCGTCCAAACCTACGGACCTCACGACCAACCATCTTAGGCTCCTAGATAAGCTAAAAGATCCAGTTCCTAGACTATCTCCACCACAGCGCCTGCGGTCTCCAAGGCCTTCTTTGCGGCCTCGGCCTCTGCCTTCGGCACGCCTTGCTTTATTGGCTTGGGTGCCCCCTCGACCAGGTCCTTGGCCTCCTTTAGCCCAAGACCTGGGACAAGGTTCTTTACTTCCTTTATGACCATGATCTTCTTATCAGCTGGCACACTCTTGAGTATCACGTCAAAGGAGGTCTTCTCCTCTGCAGGTTGTGCGGCAGCCCCTCCTGTTGGGGCAGCAGCCATAACTACGGCTCCACCGCCGGCAGGTTCGATACCGTACTTGTCCTTCAGGTAATCTACCAATTCCTTCGCCTGCACCAAGGTCAGGCCAGCAATCTTGTCTCCCAGTTCCTTGATCTGATCGCTAAAGGTCTTCTCAGTCATCTGTTAACTCCCCAAAAAGGCCCAGTGGTAGTGAGGACAACGCTATCCTCTTTAACCCGAAAAGGGACAACCACACAGGCAGACGATATCTTCGCTCACCAATAACCCCTAGGCGGCCTGTTTTTCCAGCTTGTCGACCAGGCCCTTGACCGCGCCAGCCACTGCACTACCAGGCCCAACCGAGGCCGCTGCAACCGAGCCGATGGCCGCCAAGATAGAACCTGCCACCTGGCCCTTTAGCTCCTTGAGCGTAGGCATCTTGGCAAGGCCAGCCGCTTGCTTTGGATCAAGGACTGTACCATCCAGGTACGCCCCTTTTAGCTGCAGGGCAGGCAGTTTCTTCTGCCACTCCACCAGCTCCTTTGCTACATCGACAACGCTTTCGCCGCCAAACACAATCGCACACGGACCTACGAAAAGTTCCGCCGCGCTATCCATCTTCAGCCTCTTCAAGGCCCTGACGAACAAGGCATTCTTGACCACCAACAACCTGATGCCCTTCTCCTTCAGACTGCCCCGCAGCTGGTTGCTGGAGACCCCATCCAGTCCGACCAGACTGGCCACAAGGAAGTCCCTTACCCCATAGTCCTCCAGGGTCTTTTCGTAGAAACCTTCTATTAGACCTTTTGCATATTTACTCATCGCTGCTCCTGGCTATTGCCTGTGACCTACCCAACCGCCACCTCTACCCCTGGGCTCATCGTGGCAGACAGGACCACCTTCTTGATATAGGTGCCCTTTGTGCCTGTAGGCCTTATCCTCTTTAGGTGGGCCAACAAGGCCTCGATATTCTCTACAAGCTTTTTGGTCTCGAAGCTCTGCTTGCCCACCACAACATGGACATTCCCACCCGCATCGTTCTTGAACTCTACCTTGCCTGCGGTAAACTCCGCCACGGCCGTAGGGATGTCATTCGTAACAGTGCCGTTCTTCGGGGATGGCATCTTCCCCTGCGGGCCTAGTATGCGGCCCAGCTTGCTGACCTTGCTCATGACCTTTGGTGAGGCGACGGCCACGTCGAAGTCCGTCCAGCCATCGCTGATCTTCTTGATCAGCTCATCGCAGCCAGCCTCTATCGCCCCTGCCTGCTTGGCCGCCTCTGCCTCAGGCCCCTCGCAAAAGGCGATCACACGCTTTTGCTTGCCTATGCCATGGGGCAACACTAAGGACCCCCTGACCGCCTGATCTGCCTGCTTAGGATCTATGCCCAGCCAGACAACACACTCGACGGTCTGATCAAACTTGGTCGACTTGAATGACTTGATCTTCTCTACAGCAGCCTGTAGGCTGACAGGCCCCTGAGCCAGGCTGGCTGCCTCCTTCTTGTAACGTTTACTACGGAATCTCATTTCTGTTTCTCCTCGTGGTCCTAGCGGATCGCAATATCACTGCTACCCTTCCACGACCTCTATACCCATACTCCTGGCCGTACCCCTGATGATCTTCTCTGCCTGCTCAATGTTCTGGGTGTTCAGGTCCTTGAGCTTTGTCTTGGCTATCTCCCGGACCTGCTCGGCAGTAACCTTTCCGACCTTCTCCTTGTTGGGCACGCCGCTACCCTTTGCGATCTGGGCGGCCTTCTTGAGCAACACCGAGGCAGGCGGGCTCTTCACCTCAAAGGTGAAGGACTTATCCTTATATATGGTGATCACCACAGGTACGATCGTACCTGCCAGGTCCTTGGTACGCTCGTTGAACTGGGCCACAAACTGCCCTATGTTTACACCATGCTGGCCTAATGCAGGCCCTATTGGCGGGGCAGGGGTGGCCTGTCCGCCTGGTGCCTGTACCTTTATCTGTGTTAGTATTTCCTTTGCCATCGCTGCCCTTAGATCTTCTCAATCTGCCAATACTCGATGTCCAGCGGGGTGCTCCTGCCGAACACCGTGACGATCACCTTTACGATACCACGCTCCGTATCGATTGAATCCACCACCCCTTCGAAGTTCTCAAACGCACCTTCCCTGATCTTGATCGCATCGCCCTTCTTGAACTCCACCTTGATGCTTGGCGCCTCCTCAGGCCTGGAGACCTCGGCAAGCATCTTGGCCACCTCCGTATCGCGCATCGGCGTAGGGATACCCTCGGTGCCGATGAAGTCCGCCACCCCAGAGGTGCTCTTGATCAGGTACCATGCCTCCTCAGGCACCTTGCCTTCAGGCGTCGGCTCCATCTCCATAAACACATAACCTGGGTAGAGCTTCCTGCGGAGGATGGTCTGCTTGCCACCCTTTACCCGCTTTATCTGTTCGGTAGGCACCTCTATCCTACCGATGATATGCCCCAGACCTGCCTCTTGGACCCTCCGAAGCAGGGCATCCCTGACCTGCATCTCCTTGTTGGCTGCCACCCGAAGCACGTACCACTGCATCGATCCAACTACCTGCACCTAGATAAGCCCACCATACCCCTCACAGGACCTTGTCGAACAGGACCTGCAAGAACAGGTCACTGACCCCAAGCAAGGCGGCCAGTATCACGACGACCACGACAACCACTGCAGTAGCTGCAAACACCTCCTGGCGGCTAGGCCAACTAACCCGCCTTAGCTCGGTCTCGGCAAAGATCAGGAAGTCTGCCACCACTGGTTTATTCAATACCCAATAAATAACTGCCCCCAATCCAACAAACATCACAGCAGGCACTACTGCCTGCAGCCAAAGATTGTTCGTGACCGTTATCAACAGTCTGTTTACCCTGTAACAGCCCAGGCCGACCAATACCATTAAGGCAATGCCGGTCCAAAGCCTCGTATACCAACCTTGACCTGGTTTATAAAGTCTTAGAGCCATATCGTATACCCACTAACCACTGGGCAAGATCAGGCCAGGAGGGAATCGAACCCCCAACCTGCGGTTTTGGAGACCGCTGCTCTACCAAGTTGAGCTACTGGCCTAAACAGCGTGCGGCCTCGACCAGGCCGGCTATTTCCTCCTGACCTTGTGCAATGTATGCTTACGATCCAGCTTACAGTACTTCATCAACTCCAACTTGGGCGAACCAGAGGCCACACTCACACTGGTACGGTAGTTCCTACTCTTACACTCAGAGCATTCCAACCAGACGTCTTCTCGTTTTGTCTTCTTGCTCTTGGCCATCTGCCACTTTCACTCTACTGGACCTGCCCAACCTTCCATCAGGCAAGGATCTTTGTCACAACACCTGCCCCAACCGTCCTACCGCCCTCACGTATGGCAAACCGCAGCCCTTCCTCCATGGCTATAGGGGCTATGATCTCCACCTCCATCTGGATGTTATCGCCTGGCATGCACATCTCTGCCTTGCTCCCATCACGGGCCTGGATGTTGACCACCTTGCCTGTCACATCCGTGGTTCTGAAGTAGAACTGCGGCTTGTAGCCCGAGAAGAATGGGGTATGACGGCCACCTTCTTCCTTAGTTAATACGTAAACCTCGGCCATGAACCTCGTATGAGGTGTGATCGTGCCTGGCGCAGCAAGGACCATACCCCTTTCCAGCTCCTTCTTCTCTATCCCACGCAGCAGCACACCGATATTGTCGCCAGCGATCCCTTCATCCAGGGTCTTCTGGAACATCTCCACACCGGTCACCACGGTCTGCCTGGTCTCACCGAGCCCAACGATCTCCACCGTATCACCGACCCTAACCCTACCCCTTTCTACACGACCAGTACCTACAGTCCCACGGCCCTTGATACTAAACACGTCCTCTACCGGCATCAGGAAGGGCTTGTCTACGTCCCTCTGTGGAATCGGGATATATTCATCCATGGCCTTCAAGAGCTCCTGTATAGGCTTGCAGGCCGGATCATCGAGGCTGGTGGCCTTCATTGCCTTTAAGGCAGAACCCCTGATCACAGGTGCACTATCCCCGTCAAACCCATACTTCTTGAGCAGCTCTCTGGTCTCCATCTCGACCAGGTCTATCAACTCAGGATCATCTACAAGGTCCACCTTGTTCAGGAAGACCACGATCCTAGGCACATTCACCTGCCTGGCCAGCAAAATGTGCTCCCTTGTCTGGGGCATCGGACCATCGTATGCACTTACCACCAGTATCGCCCCATCCATCTGGGCTGCACCGGTGATCATGTTCTTGACATAGTCGGCATGGCCAGGGCAATCCACGTGGGCGTAGTGCCTATTCTCCGTCGAATACTCGACATGGGCGGTGGCGATGGTAAGGATCTTTGTCTCATCTCGCCGACCATGGGCCTCAGAGGCCTTTGCTATCTCATCATATGACTTGAACTTGGAGAGCCCCTGCATCTCCATGACCTTGGTCATAGCCGCGGTCAAGGTGGTCTTCCCATGGTCTACGTGACCGATCGTACCGACATTCACGTGTGGTTTTGTTCTTTCGAATACAGCCTTTGCCATGAAGTTTACCTCCTATGCTCCAGGGTCCTTAGCTTACCAAACAAACTCTAACCTCTAGACCTCAGTCCAAACGAATCGCCATCAATATACTGTAACCTCACCGTACAGTCACCAGCTAGACCAGCTGCTGATGGGACTTGAACCCATGACCTCGTCCTTACCAAGGACGCGCTCTACCCGCTGAGCTACAGCAGCATCTGAAGCTTGCTAATGCTACCACGCGGCCCAGCATGACAACAATACCCCTGGGCCGCCATGTAAATCAATAAAGATACTATGCGACCTGGGTTAGATCAAAAGAAAAAACCCCAAAAAATCTGCACCTACTCCTCAGAGCCTAGGAGATGGCCCTTGATCCGCTCCCAGTTCGGCCGTCCCTGCCCAGTCGTCACCGACTTTAGCACCGCCTCCAGGACCTCACGGCTGCCCTTATCCGCCTGTCTGGATTGCCACAGTGCCTGGACCAGTGGATCCTGATCTGTCAGGTCCTGCTGCTCGAGGGCCTTAGACAGCAACCTAGCAGCCTCGTCCGTCATCCCCAGTCCTATGTAGATACCTAACAACCGACCTGCCAGTTGGGCCCGTTGTTGCCCTTCGCTGAGCTCCACAAGCCTGGCCAGGGCCCCGGCCTCGGCCTGGGCATCACCAGCGGCCTTGTAGTAAGCCACCAATTCCCCCAGCACCTGCCTCAATAGGCTGGGGCTCCCTGCCGCCTTGCGTTCGATCAATTGCAACAGCCCCACCCACTGTGCCTGGAGCCTTGTGGGCATATCCTGCGACTTGAACCTGGTCAGCCACTGCCCAGCCACAGAAAGGTCGGCCCTGACCAGTATGGAACATATGGCCTGCCAGGCAGGGTCCAGGTCAGGGCCTTTAGGGATCAACCTAGCTGTCAGCCACTCTAGGTCCTCAGGTGTACCCACCTGGCCTGCCAGCTCGATCACCTTTGCCCTTATGTTTGGATTCCGCTCGTTGATAGCCCCTTGTCTGAGCCGCTGAAGGGCCAGGCCCGGATCCACCAGGATCATACCCTCTACAGCCAGCTCTCTGACCCTATCATCCTGATCCCTGTAGGCCGCATCAAACACAGGTCCAAAACGCTTGCACGCAAGCTCCCTGGACCCACTCTGGGGATCACACAACAACCCCATCACACGCAGTAGGTCGGCCTTCAACTGGCCCTGGGAACTGGTCAATTGACCCACCGTCTGTTCAAGCATCTTGAGGTATCGGTCCACATCCTCTGCAGGCAAGATAGAGGGCTTATCCAGTAACCTTTGCATGACCTGGGCACCGGTCCTTATCTTATTAGGGTCATTGCTGCCCAGGAACTGACCTGCCCATTCCAATGTCTTCTGCCTGACCTCCGTGCTGACCTGAGGACTGCCTGGGGTGCCCAGTCTAAAATCACACGCCTGACCCAATGCCAATAAGAGCATGGTCTTGACCTGCTCATCCTGTTCGGCATCCAGCCTTGCGAGCAGTTGGTCCACAGGTCCCAGTTGACCGGTGATGGAAAGCAGCCTTGCAGCCTCCAGGCGGACACGCCTGTCCTCGTCAGCGACCACAGATGCCATGATCGTGCCGAATTCACCTGGAATCGGCCGCCCTGAGGTCCGCCATTGATACAGCTTGCCAATGGCCCAAAGCCGAAGTTCTGGGGCAGGGTCCTTTAGGTGCCTAGTCAGTAGCTCGATCCGTTCCTGGTCAGTGGGCAATACCCCATAGAGCTGGTCAACCGTCTGTATAAACGACGTCCAGAATCCAGAGACCCTGTCCTTTTCCTGCTTGAGCTTTTCCCTTTCCAGGCGAAGTAGCTGCTCCTGCCTGAGCACCCAATCCCTCATGAACTCCTCCCTAGTCTTTGCCCGAAGCTCCTGGATGATCTGCTTGCGGTCCTCCCGATCCCTACCTTCGGGGATCCCCATCGCGTGCAAGGCCTCCCTGGCCTGTGCGACTACCTGTTTGTTTGGATCATCCACCAAGGTCAGAAGCGTTATGGCCGCCCGCTTGTCTGGTTGTAACCTTAAAGCATAGATCGCATTGACCCGCGTTGACAGCGGGCTATTGGGCTCGGTCACCATCCGCTCGATCGGTGGACCTATAACATCGTAGCCAAAGGCAACTGCAGCCTCTGCCGCCAACCTGGAGATGTTCTGGTCCGGACTTGCCAAGAGCCTCAAGACTGGTCCTATAAGTTCTGCAGCATTGGGCACCGTCTTTGCTCGCGAGATCGCCTTACAGATGGCAGCATGTGCTGTCACCTGATCGGGCTGGGAAAGGCAGTCCAGTATAACCTTCCTGGCCGCCTGTTCAGGGCTGAGCAACAGCAACTGGGCAGCATTGATCCTGATCTGCTCTGGCAGGCCCTTGTTAAGCAGGGCCTCACGGTTGATCTCAAGTTGTAGGTCGGACCTACCGGTCTGCTGGGCATGGATCATCCCTGCCATCGACCCCAGCCCCACCAGCATCGCAAACCTAAGGCACCTCGACCACATTCACCTGCCCTTTTTTACCCCCTTAGTTCCACGGTACTGACTGCTCAATACTATATCTGACACCAGTCTTCCGGACAACCGCTAAAGTGCCTATTTTCCATGGGATATCGTCTCTGCAATCCGGGTATGCCCTAGGTACCATTCCAGACTGCTCGTCTTCAAGCCAAGACCTGCTGATACTTTCCAGGAGTACTGCTCCGCGCAAGCGGGCCATCGACTTGATACCTGATCAGACTGGTGTCAGCTAGTCGTCGGAGGCCACTTGGACCACAAATGGTATCGCCGGTAGGTAGGCGATACGGCCTGGCCGGGCTGCTGGCTGCATGGGAGTCTGGGTCTGCCTGCCCATAGTCGCCTCGAGCAGGATGATCAGATTACCAGCCAAACCAGGTTTAACATCCCTGGATGCCTCCAGGATCAATTGACCTGCCCCAGGCTGAAGCACTACATCCTTTATCGATACACCCCCAGGCCCATCATCCAACCTCACCTCAAAACGCCTGAGCACCATAGGCAATGGACCCCTTAGGTTTACAACCGCCTGACCACCTGGCCTTATCTGGATAGGCAATCTTTCCATTGTCCTGATAAGACCCACCTGCAAACGGCCTGGTGCGATGTAGACCACATGCCCATCTGTAGGCACCAGATGGGTGTACGCAAATGCCTGGATCTGGGGATCTACCGCAATGACAGGCCTTGTGATGGTCCTATCCCCGATCCGCCCGGTTGCCTGTAAGACCAAAGGCCAGACTGCCTCGCAGACATCTACAGGTGCAGCAATCGTAACACGCAGGTCAGATACACCTGCAGGTATGATCCCCCCTTCCAACGCCAGGGGTGAGCCGGCATCGAGCGACAATCGGATCGGACCTGCAAACCCATCCTTACGGACCGCCCTTATGTTGAGTACGGCCCTATCTCCAGGCCTCAGTGTCAGGCCAGATGGCCATGCCAGGACCTGGAAGTCCTGCACAGGCGGCCCTATCCTGAGCCTATAGGCATATTCCAGACCAGCCTTGCCTGCGGTGTCTGCCAGCTCCAGCCTGTATGTCCCATCCGAGGGCAGATTCACTTCCATGACAGGATCTGCCTGGTGGGCCACAAGGCCACTAGCAGGGTCATTAAAGTCATCTGCCACAGCAATGACATTGCCTGCCGCATCTATCAGACGCAGGATCCCATCCAAAGGACTTCCAAGTCTTCTTGCGTAGACCTCAGATACGATGTGCTGGCCCTTGGCTGCCGCAAACTCAAACACCTGCTTGGCATGCGTCAACCTGCCGTTTATGACCTGGGCCCTATTGACATCGATCCGCAAAGGTCTATCACCCTGGCACATCGCTTCTGGTAGATCATCAACTGCAAACAAGACCTGGTTTATGGACGGAAGATCCAGGTGGTGTATGCCAGACGCAAGGCCCTTTGTATCCACAGTGATCTGTCCTGCAGGCAAATTCCAGCCAGATAGCTCGAATCTGGCCTCTGTATCTGCCCTGCAGCCAAGGGGGAATACGTCAGCGACAAAGGGGATCTGGCCGATGATCAGCCGGTATACAAAGTCCTCCCTGCCGCGATATAGTGCGTCGGCGATCTCTATGGTATATCTGCCGTCGGACTGTACCTTGTATGCAATGACCGGATCCGGCTCGGACCTCCAATTGTCGCAATATGCCACCTGACGACCAGATGGATCGTAGAGGGCAAGCCTTGCCTGGAACCAACCTGGCACCCCATCTGCAAGGTAGGGGATCAATGACCTGGCCATTACCACAGCGATAAGCTCTTGACCTGCCCTTGCATCAAAGACGTACCTATCGACCTGACCAGGCAGGATCTGGCCGTTGATGACTATGGGCAGCGAGACCTCCACTGCAGGGCCTGGCTGAGATTGGGCCTGCCTGGCCTGCGGCAAGGTGGATGCGGGCTCGTTGTATTCTGGCAGATCGCCTATACAGAACCTCAGCGGATTGGTTAGGCCCCGCTGTGTGTAGAGCCGAAGGCTCCGTACGCCCTTTTTTGCATTGCCGGCGATCTGGAGCTGTATGGTCGCGATCTCTGCCATCGTCGGGTTTTGTGGCCTGGCGGTTGCAAGGAGCCTGCGGATCTGGGCGATCTGCTGGACTACGTTTGGATCCCGTGAGGCCCTCTGCAACTCAGCAAGCCTTTCCCTGAGCTGCTGGGCCTGCATGGGATTGGTGGGCCTATTGTAATCCACCACCTTTGCCTCTATGCCATCACCCGATATGTATACACCCCTTACCCCCTCCAGGAACTGGCCTGCAACATGCACCTTTAGGCTCGTCCCAACCTGGCCGCCTGCAGGGTAGACGAAGCCTATCCTTGGCTGACCTGGCTGGCCGGAGGCAAGGCAGCCTAGGATGTGGAGGAGCAAGGCAGTGACGCATATTCTAGGTCTCATTTTCACATAATCTCATGCAGGATGCCCGCTGACTTGACACCATCCGCCTCAGTGCCCATCACTCGTACATCAAGGCCAAAGGGATTTGGTAGTGCTGCATTGTGATCGATACCAAGCAGCAGGTACATGCTCCCTATCAGGTCAGCAGGATAGACAGGCCTTTCCTTTACGTGCTGGCCCTTCTCGTCAGAGGCACCCACTACCCTGCCACCCTTAAACCCGCCACCAGCCACCACTGCACTGAACACATGACCCCAATGCCCCCTGCCGCCATTCCAGGGTGGCTGCCAGTCTATCTTGGGCGTCCTGCCGAATTCGCCAGACCACCAGACGATGGTGCTATCCAGCAGGCCTCTTTCTGAAAGGTCTTTCAATAGGGCTGCCATGGCCTTATCCATCTCTGGTAGCATCCTCCTCATGGCCTGGAAGTGCTGTTTGTGTGTGTCCCAGCCCTTGTAGTTGATCGTCACGTAGGGCACCCCCCGCTCCACGAGCCGCCTGGCCATCAGGCAAGATTGGCCGAACGTATTCATGCCGTATTCCTGCCTGAGTGCTTCAGGCTCTTCGGCCAGGTCAAAGACCTTTGCGCCCTCACCAAGTATCAGCTCATATGCCTGCTGGCCAGCCTGCTCGAACTCTGCGATCTCTGGGTTGCCCTTCAAAAGGGCTGCCAACCGATCGAGCTGCGAAAGGAGTTGCCTCCTTGCCCGCTGCCTTTCTGTAGATATGCCCTCTGCTACAATACCTTCTACCAGAAATGGGGTCTTTGCAGGATCACCGCCTGTTGCAAATGGCTTGTACCTCGATCCTAAGAAGCCTGCCTCAGAGAACCTGCCCTGAGGCTCGGTCAAGACCACATAGGGCGGGATAAGGCCCTTGTATCCTGCCTGGTAACCCTTGAAGAAACTGACAACCGCGCCAACCGATGGGAATACCAACCTGCCACCTGCTGGCCTGCCTGTCTGCACCACATAGGCAGCGGTCTCATGGGCATTGATACCATGGGTCATGCTCCTTATGATCGAGAACTTGTCCGCCTGCTTGGCGAGGTTGACCAGCAACTCCCCGATAATGATCCCATCTACATTTGTCTGGATGGGATGGCTGAACGGGCCACAATAGTCATATCCTGCATCCGGTTTAGGATCGAATGTATCCAGATGCGAAGGACCTCCCCACATCCATATCTGTATGACCGCCCTTGCCTTGGCTGCCGGTCTGGCCTGACCGAACAAAGACCTTGCGCGGCCGAGGGTAAGTGCCCCGATGCCTGCAACAATGCATCGGATCGCCTGCCGCCTGGATATCGCTAGATCTACTCTCAGCATCTGATCACACATCGCATCGCCCTAATGCCTATATAGGAACTCCACACTATTGACCAGTGCCCATGCAAGATCCTGCATTGCCTGTTGCCTGTTTACCAAGCCAGATTGCACATATGTATCTATTACCTGCAACTCATCTGGCGTCGGGAATCTGGATAGGATCGTTAGATAAAGCCTGTTGATCACCTGTCCTGGCGGTCCAGATCGCATTATGGACCTTATGCCAGGTCCCTGCACTAGCTTACGTTGGATGTGACTGGAGTTGAGTAGGTGCAGACGTTGTTCTGCCGTGATGCGATTGTTTCGCTCAGATTCCAGGCCTGTATCCCGCGGGGGCCTGCCGAACATCTCCAGGAATGGACTTGTGATACTGCCATCCTGCAATGCAATAGATCTATGATCTTGGGGCACGAATGTAAACGGCTCCGGGATCATGCTCGAATATGATTCGGTGGTGCCAGTGATCTGGCATATGGCATCTATCAAGACCTCTGCATCCAGGCGTCTTATAGGATAGTATGCAAAGTTGACCGCAGCCTCCTGACGGTCATCCCTTGGTATGCACGAAAGCTGGTATACCTGCGACTTGGCTATGAGGCTGTAGATGTGCCTCAGATCCCAACCGCTTGCCACAAGCTCCTCTTGCAGGAAGGCAAGGAGCTGCTGGTTGCTCGGGGGGTTGTCTGGCCTGATGTCATCAGGTTCGTGTATGATGCCCCTACCCATCAGCCAATACCAGATCCGGTTCACTATGTTCTTGGCAAACCATGGATTCTCAGGGACAACCAGCCAGTCTGCAAATGCATACCTCGGATCCTGACCCTCTGGCACGAAGACATCCTTGCCATCCGGTAATATGAAGTGTCTATTGGGGTCAACCGTCTTGGTAGGGTCGAAGTATACGATCTGCTCCTTCCACTGGCCGGTGGACTTATAAGAAAGGGGCTCGAAGAACCTTGCCATCTGCCTCCACTTATCCTGTGGCCACGCGTCAGCCCTGAAGCCCATGAAGGTCAATGCCACCGCCTGGGCCATGCCTACAGGATCCTTTGACTGCGTGGCCCGCAAGAAGTTGACCTGAGGGGCCGTAAAATTGCTGCCGCTTGCAGTAAGCAATTGCCTGGCAAACTGGTCGTATGGAAGGCGATCCCTGATGGCCTGCTTGATCCACGTGTAATATGCCTGGGCAGCATTAGGCCAAAGGTTGATCGGGAACTCCGCCTTGACCCTTAGTATGTCGGACCACCTCATGGCCCAGTAGTCTGCAAACTGGTCGGCCTCCAGTAGACTGTCGATAAGCCTTGCACGCTTATCCAGATCCCTGTCCTGCAAGAAGGCCCTGACCTGCCGCTCCGGAGGTAGGGTACCGGTCAGGTCTAGATAAGCCCTCCTTATGAACACCACATCAGAACAGATGTTCGCTGGTCTGATCCCAAGCTGTCCCAGGCGAGAAAAGACCAGTTGATCGATCTTGTACCTCGCAGGGCCAGGTGGACCTGCCTCTAATCGCGGATAGACCGGCTGGGCTGACAGGCCAAGACCTGTAGACAGTAGGCCCAAGTATAATCCTAGCAACCAGACACATCGGATTGGGGCTGTGGTCTTGGTCATGGTCCTTATTACAAGTGTAATAGGGTCCTCCTGCAGTTACATATGCTGCTTGTAATATGGCCTGCCTTTCCATATCCTGATGCCATGTTGTATCTGGATGTGAATGTACCAGCCACACCTGCGCGATCCTATAGGATCACCGTTGGTAGCGGGCTGCTGCAAGGCGTCCTCGATCAGGTCGCCCAGATCCTGCCCAGGAGACCATTCTTGGTTACAGATACCAATCTGATGCGGGCTGGCCTAGTGGACAGACTGCTTGGTGATAGGACGATACCGATGTTCGTCATAGATCCACCGGGCGAGTCATCGAAGAACCTACATACCTTAGGCCAGATACTGGATGCCATGGAGGAGGCCGGTCTAGGCCGCGATTCTGTGCTGGTGGCATTGGGCGGCGGGACCGTGGGTGATATTGGAGGGTTTGCCGCATCCGTGTTCAAGCGGGGTATTCCAGTAGTACAGATACCTACCACAACCTTGGCACAGGCGGATTCAGCCATAGGTGGTAAGACCGGTGTTGATTCTGGCATATCAAAGAATGCGTTTGGGACCTTCTGGCATCCTGCCGCAGTCTTTATGGATGTGGATTGTCTCAGGACACTGGACCAGAGGTACTATAGGGCAGGACTTGTAGAATCTGTCAAGCATGCCATGATAGCAGATCCAGGCCTCTTTGCCTACCTGGAGGATCAGCTTGATGCAGTCCTTGCCTGTGATCCTACCACCATGATCCATGTTGTCCTTTGTAACTGCCGCATCAAGGCCCAGGTAGTGGAACAGGACCCGGATGAGAGGAATCTGCGTCGCATACTCAACTATGGCCATACCATAGGACATGCGGTAGAGGCGGCCAGCGACTATCAACTGCTCCATGGAGAGGCGGTGGCCATAGGCCTGGTTGCGGTGGGGATGATAGAGCAGAGGTTAGGTCTGGATCATGGGGATAAGCTCCAGAGGCTGATTGCCATGCTCCAGAGACTCAAGATGCCCACTAGAATACCAGAGGGTATCCCGCACCAGAAGGTCATGAGACTACTGGCCTATGACAAGAAGTCTGTTGACAGCAGGCCTAGATTTGTGTTGACTAGCCGCCTCGGCCAGGTGTATTGCCCGGCTGGTCAGTGGGCGGTGGAGGTAGACCTGGGATTGGTAGATGAGATCGTAAAGGAGCTTTGCTAGTTCATGTATAGGCCACAGATAAAGATACTTGATTGCACAATAAGGGATGGAGGCCTGATAAACAGACATATCTTCGAGGATGAGTATGTAAAGGCCGTCTATATGGCACTGTCCAAGGCAGGTGTGGACTACATGGAGATCGGGTACCGGAGCAGCAAGGAGCTCTACCCAGTAAAGGACTTCGGTGCATGGAAGTACTGCGATGATGAGAAGATCAGGCAGATCATAGATGGTGTGGAGTCCACCATGAAGATATCCGTCATGGTGGATGCACACAGGGTCAGGGAACAGACCTTTGTCCCAAAAGACAAGAGCCCTGTCCATATGATCCGTGTGGCCACGTACGTCAGGGACATAGACAAGGCCATCGACCTGATAAAACGCGTGCATGACCTCGGATACGAAACGACCGCCAATATCATGGCGGTCTCCATAGAGAACGAACCAGACCTTGTCGAGGCCCTAGATGAGTTGGCCCAATCACCTGTGGATGTCGTCTACATAGTCGATAGCTATGGCGCATTGTACTGCGAGCAGATCGACTATCTGGTCAACCTCTACAGACAGCACTGCCCAAACAAGGAACTTGGGATCCACTGCCACAACAACCAGCAGTTGGCATTTGGCAACACCATCGAAGGGATCATAAGGGGCGTCAACTACCTGGATGCATCCCTGTACGGTATAGGCAGGGGCGCAGGCAATTGCTGTATGGAGCTGTTGCTCGGTTTCCTCAAGAACCCAAAGTTCAACATCGTGCCTGTACTAAAGGTCATCGAGCAATACCTTATCCCTCTCCGCCAGCAGATCGAGTGGGGCTACCAGATACCGGACATGATCACAGGCATCCTGAACAGGCACCCGGATTTTGCTATAAAGAGGCGGGCAAGCGCTGACCGGGATAAGTTTGCAGAATTCTACGAGGAGTTGTTGGACCTGCTGGCATAAAAAAGGCCGGCCAAACCTGGCCGGCCCCATGTATAGAGACCAGGTCCACTACTTGTTGACCTGGATATCCGTCGCTAGGCTCAGGTCCACCACTGGCTTCTTAGTAGGGTCTGTCAGTACGATCCCACCCCTAACGACATTCTCTGTGACCGTGACCTTTGCACTCTGGCTGATGGCCAACTTGCAAAGCAGCCCACTGGTCGGAGGGGCATTTGGGGAGTTGTCAGTAGGCGGATAGTAGAGCGCACCCATCTCAAGTGTCACCCCGTTAGTCCCCAGGCCACCAAGCGCACCTGGATCGCATGGGTCTGCTATGGGGTTATAGTCATTGATATTCCAGTCCGTCACCTCCCCTGTCTGTGGATCAACGGTAATAAACTGGGCAAACTTGGCTGGGAAGATCCCATACCCAGGCCTTGCAGCCGTGCTCTCTCCCCTAATAAAGTCAGACACGCCGGTGAAGGTGCCGGCACTCAGCTTCACATCCAGGCCGAATGCCCTGACCCTCTCCCCATCGGTCTGGTACTTGATGGCCACCATCCCATCCTGGCCCTCCACTATGATCCTTACCGCCGCAGATGTGCACACTGCAGCCAACATCACGATCAACATGCAGATACCCGTTCTTCTCATAGTCTTCTACCTTTCCTGTCCATTGCTTACCCGTCTTGCCTGGACAACGCCGTATTATTAGCTTACCAAATGGCCAGTCTGATTACAAGCCCTTTCCCATCCAAGCGTAACTCAAGCTCTAACCATCTGCAGACCAAGCACTTAGGCACAACGGAGACCTCTTACTTGCCCAACCTTGTCAGTTGGATATCGTCTATGTACACCATACCCTTGCCACCTGCCTTGGCAGCGTTCCTACTACCTAT
>JARYLO010000054.1 GCA_029907605.1 Sedimentisphaerales bacterium | reverse complement strand
CAACTGCTGTAACAATAGGCGGTGAATCTATCTTAAATTCTACAATTTTCTGTCTTGACAATGGGTAGGGATATATACCTATCTTGGAGGCAGTACCTAGTCAGATCCTGGGATTTGGGGTAGATCCCAATGGCATAGTAACCAGGGCCGTTAGGCTTATAGATCACCAGCGAGATCCCAATCAGGGCCTGGTTCTGGAGATAGGATCATTAACAACTGACAGGGGTACTTCTGTCAGGCTGATATCAGCAAGGCAGGTATCAGATGGCCTAGAGCTGCAGTTGGAGTTAGGTCCTATCAGGGAGGTAGGTCATACAAGATCATATCTGATCGACTGCTAATTGGGCTTACTGATGGCAGGCAGGTTCAGATCCCTATCCGGATCTTTCCAAAGCGAACTGGGCTAACAAGGCAAGCTGGTTCAGGCTCCTCTTACATGCATTACCTGGCCTACAGCCAGAATGCCTGCCCACTGTGGCCTGGCATTAGTCCTAGCGGCATCGAATAAGTCTGACAGACAGGTCAGGATGACAAGACCTACAAGAACTTCAGGTCTCTATCGTGCTTCAGCAGCTACGATTCGCTACCCTCATCAGGAGCATCCTTGCTAACAGAAAGATAACCACCTGGCTAGCTGTTATCAGGCCTATGAAGCTGCTACCCAAGAATCATACAGATGTATCGAAGATAAAGTGAGATCCTTTATGATCCATACCTCTACCATCGAGCTATTATCATTGGCCTACCTTATGTATCTAGCCTAAGCGTCTGACCGAATTGGAAGTTTGTGTATTGCTGTTGTGAATCCCTCAAGCAGTGGACCCTGTCAGCAGTAACATAGTGTCTCTTGCATAACTGACCTACCGCAGACCCATAGGCACCTTAAGTTGGCCCAGAAACCGCAATCTGCGATCGATTATCTATACCTCGTCCCTCGAGGTATGGCTTCTCTAACTGGCAGGCCATCACGGGCCTGATTGGTTAAGATAGGGATCGGCCTTAGCCTTTTTAGCTGGGATCTGGGATGCGGTTGCACCTGGCCTTTGGTGTTTGAACACGAGGCTGGATTCCGTGATTGCCTGCAACCGATGGGGCAGGCAGTATTAATGGCACGCCTTCTGGTTGGTAGGCACAAGCCTAACGGAATAAGGCTGTATCGCATTCCTGCATGGTGTAAATAGACAGAAGAGGATCTGGTGGTCATCTACTGTTGGATATCCTATCGGCCTTCATGGTGGCAGTCCTTCACTTGCAAGCCCTCTAGCCTTGCAGTCTGTATAGCCAAAAAGTAGGATATACAGAGATGGGCTGATGATACAAGCGGCGTATCCTAGGGTTGTCGTGCTTGATGAGTTACCTATCTTCAATAGAAAGGAGTACGCCGCATGAACCAATCTACAATCCACAACCAGCCTGTGTCGATGGCAAGCCCCGATATCTCTCTGGACTGGCAAGGGCAGTAGGGAATGTGGCCTGGGAGCCTGGGTTGATCAGATGTTACAGGTCAGCCTAGCATATGGCTATGGGCTTAGGTCGAAAAGAAGCTCATCCACAACATGTGACAATACCTCGACTTTCTGCAAAGACTAGTTCAATATTGGTAGGTCAACGTAAAGGCAGCTGACGGCGTCTCGATCATAGTTGATGACCGCTGGATACCTGAGAATGCGTAGTCTCTGTGGTTGTAGGACTTGTCTAGCAATCCCAAGACATTGTATGCATGGGCCGAGAACTTAAGGTGCTTGTTGAATGTATATGTCAGACCCAGATTCAGGAAGTAAGCTGGATCACCAATCCGTAGAGTGGAAGCCCCCTCGGTATAGTCCCAGGACTGACGGACTCTAGTGGCCTCCAGGTAGTCTTTGCGCCCAGGGCAGCCCCAATAGATGACCACCGACCCGTTGAGGTTGACTTTTTCTGTAAGATGGTACCTGGCGCTGAGTTTGGTGATGTGGTCATGCCAGGCCGCAAGATCATTGCCATATCCATAGGGTTCTGCGGTGAAAAACTGGTCGGTGGAAGGATCATCCAGCTTGAACCTATGCAATTGACTGTAACCGTGTGAAAGTGTCATCGACATCCTGTCCGTTTTATAAAGGACCTCTGCTTCTGCGCCATAGATACTCATGTCTCCCAAAGGACCGATTAGCGACTCGCCTTGGTCCCAGGCGACGACATGCCGTTCATTGTAGAAGAGAGAGGCTCCGATCCAGAGATTACCGGTCTGTTGCCTCTGCCATTGAAGTTCGTAGTTTAACATGTCTTCGTAATCGCTTTTGTTCCCTTCGTCATAGGCCTTCTTCATATCCTCGGCGGTACTTGCACGTACCGAGTTGGAGACAATCACCTTCAAGGTATCCTTCTTAGTCAGTTCGTGGATTATTGCTACCCTTGGCGAGATCATTTCCTTCTTGACATGAGTGTGCCAATCGACCCTGCCGCCAAGGAATGCCGACCACTTCTCAGCAAATCTCCACTGGACTTCAGCTAGGAGTGAGGTGGTAATTGTCGACCACTTGGGCATGGTCGTATTACCTCCCCAAGGAGCAGCCTTAGGAGGAATCTCCCAATGGTAGACACTTTTCTTACCAAACTGGTTGTGGAACAATTCACCACCAAATGCAAGGGTCAGTCTTTCCTGAGGTTGCCAGTTGAAGATGCCCTTCAAATGGGCCTCGTCCTGTCTACTGGCATAGATGGTGGAACCCTGGGTTCTCTCGTAATCCGTAATCATGAAACTCCCAGTGACGCCAAAGCTGAATTGTTCAGACAATCTAGACTTGTTGTCTAACCAGAAGGTGAGCTGTTGATACCCACTTCCCTGGTGCGGGTCGGGACCATCCGCATCATTGTCTACACAGGCAAGGAATGGATAATAGTTCGAGCCACCGCGTGTGTATCGCGTGCAGAAGGTTAGGTCTCCCTTTTGGTATTCGCCGTGAATCTTCAATCGATCTCTACCTAGATAGGCGCTGTTATGGTTTGGCAGTAACGGATGGAAGAAGGCATCCTTTCCTGATATCTCAACACCATCAACGGTCCAGGCCCGGTTAGGAAAGAACTCTGCATCATGAGGACTGGCACCACTCTGGTCTGCCATGCCTGCATACAGGAATAATCCCGCCCCATTATCAAACTTCTTGCCATATTTGGCCTCGACACCAGAAAACTTGTCAACAAGACCCAGCCGATTGGTTACTTCGAAACCCTGAAATGACTCCGCACTTTCCGTGACAATATTGATTACCATGAACAGTGCGCCTGGACCATACAGAACGCTGCCAGGGCCGCGAACTATTTCAATATGGTGGATGTCCTGCAGCAAAGGCAGGTCTCTTTCGCTGATCGCCCCATAGTGTAACCTTTCATTCATCACCCGACCATTGACTAATAGCAGGTACTTGTCATCGCGGTCAGAAATCGACCCTCTCAATCCGATGTGCCGGGGCTCCCAAAGGTGCAGCACCATTTGGAGATTGGGCACATAGATCTCCAACAGCTCATCCAGACTGCGTGCACCCGAGGCCTGGATCTCCTCCTTAGTAATAGTAGTCACTGCTGCTGGAGAGAGCCGGCCCGTGGTCTTTGTCAAAGAGGCGCTGGAAGCAATCTCGATATTCATTAGCTCTTCTATAGACATCTCCAATAGACTTAATGTAGGCATCTGGTATGGCTCCGCAGCATGGGCCATCAGACCTAGGCTAAACAACACAAATACGACCGCTAATACAGATGAAACCATTTGTCGCCTTAACATGGCAGATACCTCCCAGAAATATCCTTCAACATGTTCTTTTTCATTTATTATCGACATCCGTTCTGCATCGATTAAGAATGCTGCAGCTAGGCCCCATAACCACGGGTGTCTGTGAATTACTAGTATAGAACAATACTTGGAACAATGACTATTTGCAGTTAAGGCAAGCAGCTTTATGGGGCGTTGCACGGGTCACCAGGAATAGATCGTCCACACATCAAGGGGGCTGCCAGGTCCATGTCTTCTTGCCAGAGGCGTCCGTAGTCTCGGATCCTGCCACAGCGGTGTCATTGAACATGTACTCATGATTGGTCCAACCCCAGGGATATGTAACCTCCTTTTGGCCAAGGTATACCGCTACCACACTGAACCAATAGACCTCATTGGCATTCGGTATGAATACCTTGTCTGCAGGGATCTGCACCGAATAACGGAATACAGGTTCATACCCAGAATCGCCGCCAGTCAGCGGTTGTTTATCGAAACCTACCTGTATCTGATCGTATTTGAATGCCTTGTATTCCCACAGCTTCTTGTCGGGCCTGCTGAAGCCTGCACCTGCACTTGCAGGCCTATCAGACCAGATGGATAGCAAGAAATAGTCAGGAGGAGTCGGCGTCAGCTTGTTGCACTCGCAAGGCTTGTACCTGCAACCGATATATGAGCCCCACCATGTAGCTGCTATGACCGGCGAGGACTGCCCTGCCTTCCAGTCATCTGCAACCTGCCGGTCGATAAACTCGGTAGTGCTGTAGTGTGATGTCAATACTGCAAATGCCAATGCTGTGTGCTGGCCTACCCGCGGATGCGTAGAAGGATAGTTCAGCTTGCTCCAGGCCCCAGCAGATGGCTCTTGGGCCTGTGCCCATACTGCATCGTCACCCCAATAACTTGTGGACGTCTTCCAATTGAAACGCACAAGACTGCCTTGCTGCTGATCGATCGATGCCTGGGCACAAAGCCAATAAGTCACCGCTCTATCGGGACTACCTGTCTGCATGAAGGCCTCGTCCTCATCGATCCTAAAGGTATACCTGAAGGTATTGGTATGGCTGTTCAAGACATACTACAGGTTGCAAGGGCTGGAATATGGCTGCTTGGGGCCTGTGGTCTGCTGGACCGTGAACTGGCCCTTTTTGAATGTCCTCCTCCACAATACCTTCCCGGGCATGCTGTACTTGACATTGCCTGATGCAGGGATGTCCTCGCGGATACTCAGTGTGAACTGGATATTCTCGGGATCGTTCTTATTTGACTTGTCGAGGTAATAAGAGCCCCACAAATCTATCTGCGTAAGCGGGCCAGTCATCGTGCATTGGAAGTCATCTGCCGCGATCTGTGCAGGCCAGGTCCTCGGGCTATCTGTGGTGATATCTACTGCCAGACCGCTGCTAGTGGCATCAGGTTCCTGCCGCCACTTGTATGCAATGCTGGAGGCCGCAAGGCCCCAGGCCATGGAATACTCATCCTCATAGTGCAACCACTGGCGTAGCGAACCAAAGGATTGATCCCACGCAACCCATGCCAGGTCCGCGTGCAGGGAAAATGACATGTCATATCTGGCCTTGCCACCACTCGGATCTGGCCTTTCGACCGGCAGGATCGCTATCGCGCTGATGGCCTGTCCTGAAGGCAGTGTGGTCAATTGGCTGACGAACTCCACTGCCCCATCCCTCCAAGGATCTGGCCTGGTCTTCCGTCACCAAACGTGATCGGGCTTGGCCGTCTTGTATATGGCCACTATGCTGATCCAGAATACGTCTCCATCGTATGCAGCCGGCCGGAAGTACTCGGCGGGCTCCAGCGTCAGGATGTACCGAAAACAGCTATCCTCAGGTTCGCCTGGGAACTTATCGCCTGCCACCCAGTCCACCACAACGCGGTCTGGTGGGATCTCCAGTTGATGTATGACGGCCCCAGGCATGGCCTGACCGAGAGGGCCATCCTGCGCATCTGCATAGAACGTGATCCGCCAGGCATCCGGGCCGAGCTGCGGCGGGGTCTGCTGTTGCCATCCTCTGTACGACCCCCCAGTGGATGGCCTCGATAGGCATGGGTCCTATGACCCGAAAGTCGTCTACAGCCCTACTGGCTGCACTATCCTTTGCATCAGGGATCTCCTCGGCAAATGCCGGCTCATCCCAACCACAGAATGACTGCGTCTCGGACCTCGGGTCCAGGCTTATCGGTGGTTGTTCCCAGATAAAGCCGCCTACAGGCAACAGGATCAGGGCCTGGTCTACCACTTCAGGTCCGTCCTGGGCCAGACCGGTAGCCATACCTGCCAACAACAGGCACACTAGACCTATGGACAATAACGCCCACGATGATGAAACTGAGGTTTTCATGGTATGTCCCTCCAAGATATCCACCTATCTGCGACAAAGGCCACCTGGGCATGGGGATCGTGCCTAAGACGTAGATCATCGGTCTTCAGCCTCGCCAGCATCATCGTCGCTCCTAGGGGAATGGTTGTCTATCAGGCGAACCGGCTGGACCACATCGTCTAACCCATTACTTTATCCTACAAGGACCTGCGGATGTCAATTACTTTTTTCTTTCAGTCTTCCAAAGATATGGGTTGCAACGCCAGGGCTTGCGGTGTATCCTGGTTTGTGGTGAGGTATGGCTGGACAGGATCTGGTCACAGGCAGGCGAGATCGCAAGACCACCAGGGCCATAAGATCCTTGTTCTTTGGCTGGGTATTGTCTTGTCTTTTTTGCAGCTTGGTCTATGCACAGACCTACTCTACGGTACGCAAATGGCCGGCAGTGGAGAGCCAAGGCGAAATGCCCATCATCTCGTACAGCAGGGGTGAGCCGTTCAAGGTGGAACCAAACGGTCTTGGCGATAGTCCCTTGCGGGGTGCGTTCAGACTAGGCACAAAGGAGATCGGTTTTATCTGGGATGCACAGAGACGCCTATTGTTCATAGACATTAATGGCGACTTAGACTTGACCAATGATCCGAACAACGTCTGGCGACCTGATAACATCACACGGCTGGACCCATCAGGTGAGGCATTTGAGTTTGAGGGCATAAGGATACCTGGTGCAGACCCAAACAATCCAATGTTGCTTGGGGCTACCATACGACAATATGGCCGGGACCTTTATAGCTCCAGGTTCTGGGTTGCCGCTTGGCTGGAGGGCCAGTTGCAGATAGATGGCTGTAGGACCATATGGAGGATCGCCCATGCCGACCTGGATGGCAGGCCAGATCGATTCAGTATCTCATTTGACACGGATACCCCTTGGTCCAGCCGGATGCTGCAGATACCAAATTCAGGTATTCCTGAAGGGCAGAAATTACAAGCTGATCCTAGACAAGCTACCTACCCTGCAGATCGAGCCGCTGGACGTGCCTATGGGCAGGCTAGTCATTGACGGCAACGGGCTTGCTGGCCTGGTGCTTACCTCTGGCAGCCGGGCAGTGTTCCTGGATTCACCAGATCAGTCTGTCTCTATCCCAGCAGGGACATACATGCTTGTTGAGGCGCCTATCCGGCCAGACAATAGGACTTCAACCAGGTATAACCTTTTCCGGACACAGGTGGAGGTCGGCATCTCCCAGGCAGGCCGGATTAGTGTCGGTCGGCGCCCTTGCAGACCTAAAGGCGAGCATCCTCACATTGTTCTACGCAGCGATGGTCCTACTGGTCTTGGTTGCAGGCCTGACGGCCGTGCTCCTGGCCAGGGGTAGGTACAGGCCGGCAAGGTTCATCACCACCCTTGCCGTGGGGATCTTCTTCTGGGCGACGCTCGCAGTCTTAGCTGTGTTAGTCATGCAAGGCGGCCGAATCCCGATACCTACCCTAGCGCGGGTGTTGTTACAATCTGTGGCTGTCATCGGCCTATCCCTGTTTGCCATCCTGCTGCCCTTCCTGCTGCTGATGGCCTTCAACAGATACTGGCAGCTAAGGTACACTGGCCTGTTGGGGCTGCAGGCCTAATCCATCTGCTCACTACTTTCCGAGGTACCTTGTATAGCCCTCCCGCCTGGTAAGTCCTATCTTATCGAAATAATCCAAGAGCGGTATCGCGAACTTGCGTGTTGTGTCCAATAGGTACTTGAACTTGACACTTTCGAGCCGGCCGTGCTGACTTATGTAGTCAGTTAGCCTTTGCCTGGCAATCTCGATGGCCTCCTGGTGGAACCAAAGATCTTGGGCCACGTTAGCAAGCTTACCCTGCTCTGTCAGAAGCCCTATCGCCCACCTGACCTGCGATTCGGCTATACCGCATTGCGATGCAATATGGCCGGGGTCAGGTGGATTGAAAAGATTTGATCTGAACATCGCCTCAATCTTTTCTAGCAATTCTGCCTGAGGGCGACCCAAAGACTGCCTGTGGCCCGGCAGGGAGATCAGGTCCCTAGTCCTAACCAGTTTACCATCCTTTAGCATCTGGACTAGTACTGTATCAAATACCTCTTTCGGCCAGCCAGATTGCGTCAACAATTGCTCTTCCTTGATCCCGATATGCTCTGGATGGGCCTTGTGGAATGCCGCGATAGACCCGGTAAGCCTCTCCTGAAGCTCGGCGGCGGTATCAATGTGGATAAACCTACCTGCTGCTACTTGTATGATCCTGCATTCAGATCCCAATCCGGTCAAGACATCCTCCAATTGTTTCTGTGTTGTCTTGGTCCTGATCATCAGCTGGTGCTGATCGATCCCAGCCGGCCCTGCGGATCTGATGCAATACTCGAAGAATGCGGCTGGGCTTACAACAGCATCGGCCCTGGCCTTCACGTCCGCAACCACCTCTGGTCTGGTACGCCTCAATCGGCGCTGCAAGGCCTCTATGACCTGACCGCCGCCGATAGTGGCTGGTGGGCTCAGCGATCTTATGATAAAATAATCCAATGGTCCAGCCACTATGGGCCCATGTAAGAATACCTGCGCTATGGCCTGAGAGCCTGGGTCGAGCTGATCCGACTCGAATAGATATACATTTGCGGTCGCCTCTGACGTGCCCGTATGGAACCTGACCTCTGATGCGTTTTTTAAGACAAACCTGCTATGCAACAGCCTTATCTTGCAGAGATACCATTGCGAAGCAGTAAAATACTCGCCTACAGTCACCACATTGCCCCGCTCGATCTCCCTATGATCCCATTGCGGGACATTCAGGGCAGCACACTGGCCTGCCAGGGCTATTTGCGTATCGCGGCCGTAGACCTGGATCGCACGGATCCTACCCTTGAGGCCTTGTGGCAACAGGACCAATTCGTCACCAACATCTGCACGGCCGGATACCGGCACCCCTGCCACCACGGTGCCATGACCTTTCACCGAAAAGGCACGTTCCACAGGGAGCCTGAACACACCCTGAGCAGGTCTGGGCTGGGTCCTGTCCACAAGTGCTCTTAGCGCATCATAGAAGGACTCTAGGCCTTGGCCTGTGATGTTGGATAATGGGATTATTGCGGCACCTGCAAGGAATGTGTCTGCTAGATACGACTGCAATTGCGATATTCTTTTCTGCACCGTCTCAGAGGGTACTATATCTATCTTCGTCAATGCCACGATCCCATCCTTGACGCCGAGCGATGTCAGGATGTCCATGTGCTCCCTGGTCTGCGGCATGATCCCATCGTCTGCAGCCACGACCAGTATGCATGCATCAATGGCACTTGCGCCTGCGACCATGGTCTTGATGAAGTCCTCGTGGCCAGGCACATCCACGATCCCTACCTCCGTGCCGGCTATCGTGCAAGGGGCAAATCCCAATTCTATGGACATGCCCCGCTCTTTTTCTATCTTGAGCCTATCTGTATCACAGCCAGTAAAGAGCTTTACAAGTGCGGTCTTGCCGTGGTCTACGTGGCCAGCAGTACCGATGGTAATATTCTTGGGTCTTGGCTCTATCATCCCTTGTAGCTGAGGGCCTCGCATACCGCCCCAATCACTAGGCCTTCCTCTCCATCCAATAGGGTACGTGTATCGATCACGACCTGATCTCGCTCGATCCGTGTAAATACAGGCGGTTGGCACATCCGCATCCTCATTGCCAGCTCGTCTGGACCTATCTCCTGAGGTCTGATGGCCACCAAGATCGTTGGCAATTCCTGCGTAGGCAGCGACCCGCTTCCCATCTGAGAAGAGCCTGCGGCGATCGTGATCGAGGCGGCCAGGCCCTTCTGAGCCAAGGCATCTGCAATACGGTCGGCCACAGACCGCAACTGGCCGATATCCTTGCGAAGGATCTGATAGGTAGGTATCTGTCGGAGGGCGATGTCCTGATCCAGATGCAATAGCAATGTGGCCTCGAGTGCAGCCAGCGTCAGCTTATCGACCCTCACGATCCTGGCAAACTGGTTCTTCCGGACGGTATCGATCAGGTCCTTCCTCCCAATGATCAGGCCTGCCTGGGGTCCGCCAATGAGTTTATCGCAGCTACAAGTGACGATATCTGCCCCTGCCTTGATAGAATCAGAGATTAGTGGCTCATGCTCCAGACCGAACTGGGCCAGGTCTATTAGGGCCCCTGCGCCAAGGTCATCCACCATTATCAAGTTGTGTTTGTGCGCAAGCTCCACCAGCTCCTCTAAGGGGACCTCAGAGGTGAAGCCCCTTATCCTGTAGTTGCTGGGATGGACCCGCAGTATCACCGCCGTATTCTCGTTTATTGCCCGCTGGTAGTCATATATGTGCGTCCTGTTTGTGGTGCCGACCTCTAGCAGCCTGGCCCCGCTGAATGCCATCACCTCAGGCAGTCTGAATGACCCACCGATCTCAACCAGTTGCCCGCGTGATACGATCACCTCCTTGCCCTTGGCCACTGTATTGAGCACTATGGCTGTGGCAGCGGCATTGTTGTTCACCACCGTGGCCGCCTGGCAACCTGTCAGTTGTTGCAAGAGCCACTCAATCCGCCCATCCCTCCTCGACCTGGTACCGGTGAGCCTGTCGACCTGCAGGACGGAATAGCCTCGCAAGGTCTGCTGGACCTGCTCAAGTGCCGCCTCAGGCAGGACTGCCCTGCCAAGACCTGTATGCAGTATGATCCCTGTAGCGTTCACCGCCTTGCAGTAATGCGGCCTGAATGTGGCATCAACCATCTTTATAACCGACTGGACCAACCACTGCCTCACGTCAGCAGGAAGTGCCCGCCCAGACCTGATCTGTGCCCTAAGATCGTCTGTGGCAAGCCGAACCATCCGTGCAACAGGCCCCCTGCCGTACCGGTCCACCACAGGCTTGATGGAGGCATCCTGCAGCAATGAATCCACAGACGGGATCGCTCGTAGCATCTGGTTTACTGTCCCATCCATATAGGCTATTTTACCACCGACGAGAGCTATTCACAAGAGGACCAGACAAGTACCATATTGCTATTGCCGCGTATATATGCGGATAAACAGCATCCTGTTATACGGGTTGAAGATCGTTGTTATGTATCTCCAGCCAGGTACTTCGTGCCCAGCTACCAGGTCCCTCCATTCATCCAGCAGCTCCTGCCCATACCATACCTTGACATCAGAGGCAGACAGCAGACGCGAGTCGCAAGCCAGGTATGTAATGCCGTTATCCCTGCAATAACCAAGTATACTGCCCTTGACCTGCCGCAATGGTACGTAGCATTCAGCGCCTTGTGGGTCGGCTGTGCGTAATAATTCTGCCATGCTAGTGAGGATCCTTTCTCCAGCAGGCAAGTTCTCCACACGCCATTGTATCAGACTCGAGAACTCCGCATCACGATAACCATGGCCAAGCTGCGCAGGCGCGCTCAGGACAAGATCTGCCGCCAGCAGTAGACTCAACCCAACGATGGTAGGTCTAGGCCTGAGTGCTATTAGCCTGAGGATGGCAAATGCCGCTGCCGCTAATACTACCCAGGCCATAGGCACATACATCCGCGGCTCCTGGAACTGGTAGGTCAAGTGGACAACCGCATACATACAGCCAAAGAGCCACCATCTCCAGGCACCCCTGCCCTGCCATAACCCATAACCCAATATCAATAGCAATGGGAGGATAGTCACGATACTACTTGGGATTGGCCACAGGGTGGCCTTGAGCATGGTAGCCCAAGCACTTGGGCTGACCAACCTCGATGGACTTAGCAGTTGCACATAATGGACATGCCCTCCCTTGGAAAGGCTCAGATACGTCCCTGCCATCCAGATCGCAAGTGGCACAAGGGATAGTGCACCTGAGATTAGTGCCCTGCGGTACCTCCGTCCAGCCAGATCCGCTATGATTGCCCCAAGCAATGCCCCTATGGCGTCATACCTGGTCATGATTGCAATACCGCCGGCCAGATATGCCCAGATCGAGGCCCGCTCCGCAAGCCACAATGTCAATAGACAAAGGAATATCAGCAATGTCTCGCATACGGTCCTTGTGAGCATCTCGATAACCCACGGGTTGACCGCAAACAATAGCGACAAAGGTAGGGCAATCTTGGGCAGGTATCTCTTGAGCAGCCAATAGACCAAGACAAGGTTACACGGATAGAGGATGGCATTGATCAACAATGCTGCATCCCAGGCCGATCCAATGGCAAGACCAATGGGATACACGAGCAATCCATACACAGGTGCCCGCATAAAGTCGCTTGGGACCCTGCCAGACCAAAGCTCTTGACCAACCCGAAGGAAACTAACCAGGTCTGGGGCAGGCATTGCTTGAAAATGCCAAAAGGCAATGGAGACAAGGCCTCCAAATATCAAAAGGATTATAGCCATCATCTTTTCTCCAGGACTACCATCTGCATCAGGGCCAATCTACTGCCCAGAAGCCTATCGATTAAGTCCACTATCCAGTACAGACATCTAGGCCAAGGCACGGTGTGGCCCAGCCCGCCACTCAATACATACGCCATATCGCTGAACCTCTCGACCTTCCTGATCCTCAAGCCAGGACATCGCATCTGTAGCTTGGAGGCCTCTTTGACAAAGATCATCCATGACAAGGCCTGGTTGGGATGATACTTGCGATAGTCAGCCCCAGTATAGAAGACCTCATGATGGAACCTCCAGATAAACCTCGCAAATAGACTATCTGTGGGGTCTATCAGGATGACCAGACCCCCTGGCCTAAGGCATCTAGCCGCCTCGGCCAGAAAGGCATCAGGCTGGTCCAGGTGGTGAAAGACATTCAGCATGACTATTGCATCCAGCCAAAGATCTGCTACAGGCAGGTCATATGCCGAGCAGAGCAGGTCCACTGCAGGCGTCATCCGCACATCAGATCTGATGGCTGAAGGAATCACGTCCCTGATACAGCCTGCCCCGCTTCCTAGCTCCAGCACGCGATTGTGATCAGCGGCGAGGGCACGTGCCATCCTTCTGTAGAAGGACCTGTAGACCTCTCGCAAGAAGGGCCTAGTCCTTATGATCTGGTACTCGTCCGGCAATCCTCAGCCTCCAGGTAGCCAATAGGCTCATCTTGAGCAACAGCCACCCATGGTAAAACCGCCTTATCTGTGTTCGGCCATACTGGCGGGCGCGATATACAAGTGGGATGGTCTTTATGTCCATACCAAGCCTCGCGGCCTCGAAGATCAACGTAAAATCCAGGAACGGATCGCCTGGCCAGTATCTCATCCGCTCCCAGTCGGACCTGAATAGGATCTTGGTTCCGCAGAGGGCATCCTTGATTGGCTGCCTGCAGATCCGCGAGAGCCACCATGCAAAGAACCGATTGGCCCAGACATTCAACAATCGCATGGCCCCCCGTTCCATGGTCTGTTCCAGCCTCAGCCCCATGACAAGCGTGCCTGGCTCCAGTAATCGAATCATCCCTGGCAGTGCCTCTGGATCTATCGTCATATCCCCATCGAATATGGCCAGGACCTGGCCGCTGGCATGGGCAAACCCAGTCAGGACTGCATCTGCCTTGCCATGTCCTTTTTGTTGAAGGACCTGGATCCGCCTATCAGGATATCCTTCCCTGCATCTGCAAAGCTCCTGCAGGGTCCCATCTGAGCTGTGCCCCTCTACAAAGACCATCTCATAACCGTCAGGCATCCGCTCTATTATCTTGGCGATCGTACCACGCTCGTTACGGCACGGGATGATCACCGAGACGATCTGTTGGTCTGCATGATCTATGTTTGTACTGCCATCTTGCATGGTATTGGCTACATATTATCGTGTAGGCCAGGCACCTTCACAAGCCAGGCCTGGTGCACGCAGTATCAATCCTCTTTCGCCTCTTATTGTAGGTACAAATGCGTGCATCCTGACTGGATGAGATCCTGGGTCCCTTGCTGATCCTCCACCAACCGATCGCCTGCAGTGCCTGCAACCGGCGTAGCAGTGCGGCCTGCTGGGGCCCTGCATTCGACTGGCTCATATCTGCCAGCATGAGTACCTTTTCCGGCTCGGCCAGGCCCACCATCCAATGCGGTGTGATCACCATCCGGCCACCGAATCCAACCTGTTGCCTGCCGCCGTACAGCAGGTCAGCTCCAAAGGCGTAGTATGTAAATCCAGTAGGTGCAGCCAGTTCAACCAGTGTTGGCAGTATGTCCAGATGGGAGCCTGCAATCTGATCTTCCGGCACGCCTGGCCGGATCAGGCCCAACCCACGAAGTAGCATCAAAACCGCAGTGGATTCATACATATTCGGCCTATTGTTGATGAATCGCCTGGACCAATGATCGCCAGTGATTGCAAATACCGTATCAGTAAGACGCTGTTCTATTCGCTGGACGAATTGATAAAGGGATCTATCTGCAAACCAGAGGTGGCCGAGCATCTTAAGGTCCAGGTCCTTTTGGCAAAGGCCACGTAACTGATCTGGAATCTGCCGAACCGGATAGCCCTTTGCATAGACATCCAATATGAATGGCGGATGGTAACCAGTGGAAAGGATCAGATTAAAACTGGGTTCATCATCGTTTACCTGGCCAATGACATAATCGAATAGTCTATCGTCCTCAACCCCCCACTCTCGCCTGAACAGGCCTGGCTCGTCCATATGTCCACCACCATGTATCTGGTCAAATCCCTGTTCTGCACAGAAGTCACCTATCCTCTGCCAGCTCAGGTAGCCTGCATAGAACATCCTGGTCCTATAGCCAAGGCGTCTAAAGATCTGGGCTATGCTTGTCGGGAAAGGCTGACGGCCCGAAGGGTGGTAGTTTACCACAAGCCCACAATCTGGCAGGCCTGTAACGATCGAGGCAATGGAGGTCATGGTCGAGTAACCTGCTGGTACAAAGGCCCTTACGAGGACCCCATCCTCTGCCAGGGCCCTGACACCCTCGCTCAATTGCAGGGGGCGATAACGATCTAAGACAGGCCATGCATCATATGACTCCATGACCACCAAGAATACATGCCTTGCCCTACGGATCGGCGGTCCGTTACTGACTCGACGTATCATCTGGTCGGGGTCGTCGATCTGCTCTGCCTGCCCAAATACGACACATACCGCACTGCGTATATCCCCATCAGGCCAGACCGCGCGGAGGTCCTTTCCTCTGATCAGGCGCAGTTGTTGGGATATCGCATATCTCAATGCAGAATAAGGGTCCAAGACCAGCTTGTTGAGGATCCTGTCCTTCGTCACTGCGGCATCCTTCAACTGCAAGGGCCGACTTCCTAAGGAACCACGCAGCCCAATAAACAACAGCAAGAGCAAACCAGCCAGCAACCCGGACCTTGCCCACCAATACTGGGCCGCACCTATCAACCAGTCAGGTGAATACCAGCCCCTTTCAAACCAACCCCATAGCCACCATAGGCCTGCCATTGCGGCAAACATCAGGGCCCCTGGAATGACCACAGGGTAGTCCTTCCACACCGTACGGACCACTGCCCTCATGTCATCGAAGACAACGCCGAGGATCCAGTGATTGAAGTGGTCCTTGTACTCAGCAAAGAAACCTATGGCAATGGCTCCCAGGACGACCGTGGCGATTATGAAGATCGCAGCGGTCCATGTCCTGAGCACATCTGACAGGTGCGCTTTGCCAGTCAGTCCTACAAGCACCGTTGCCAACACACATGGCGCAGCCCAATAGGTTGCAGTGCGCGCATCAAACCTTGCACCAGACAGCAGGCATTGAATGACCTGCCTGGTGTTTGCATCAGGCCCCAACCAGGTCCTGAATATGATCAGCATCAGGACTCGAATAGATCCCAGGACCAAAAACGCAAAGAGCCAGAACTTCAGGTCCTCCTGGATCTGGCCAAGCACCAATTGAAGACCATCCATAGGTGAAGTCTGTCCACCGACCACCGATCGGCCAGAGTATATCCGATCCAAACCACCTGCTCAAGCCTCCTGAGCGCTCCATCTAGCATCTTGTGCTTGACCAGCCAGAGGCGAGAGGTTAGGCTACATGTAAAAGAAAGGTTGCCAGCGATGCTCCCTGGGGTTGTCCTGCTATTAGCCTTGTCTGCCATCCCAACCGGTGGCCAGACCTATGAGGTCAAGGCGGAGTTGCAGGCAGGTCTAGCCAGCCATTTCATCAGGCTTCAAGCCCGTGACCTGCCATTCCAGAAGGAGCCAGATCTACCTGCGCATGTCTTGGCCAGATTCATACTACCGGTAGCAGACGACAGCAGGATCATCGGCCTGCTGGCAGACGCAGACGCAAATGCACTGTTTGTAGACCTCAATGCAGATGGCGACCTGACCAATGACCCAAACAGCATCTTCACGGCCGAGAGGCCTCGCTCTCCATCTGGTCCAATGCATATTGTGGATCTGCCGATCCCAATTGGACAGGTACTCGGGACCGACCCGAACCTGATCTATAGGTTCGAAGGTTGGTTCTATGTTGCCCTACAGAACCGAGGACATGGCATCCTGCTACTGAAATCTGCCTACATCGCTGGGGTCCCCATCAAAGGTCTGCCGTTTGTCTTGTCCTTTATCGACACGAACTTGGATGGCCAGATAGATCTGGCAGACAAGGTCAGGATCACAGGGCCCTCTGTCGGAGGACAGCTATCAAACCAAGGGGAGCTACCCATCCCCAAGCAGCTTTACATAGCAGGCTCGACATTGGAGCTGGATCTGGACCGGTTTCCTCTGATCGAGTTGAGGCCTGCGGAACTGCCTACAGGAAGGCTCATCCTGGACGCAAATGAAGCCACCCTGGCCTTGCTGTTTTCTGAGAGGGAGCGTCGGATCGCCTGGCTAGACCCATCTGAGGGGCCTTTCGAGCTGCCTGCAGGCGCGTACAGGTGCCTTGGGCTTGCAATCAATGGACCACACAGACCGGTCTGGGCCAGCGATTGCAGCAGGATCTCGGTCAAGATCCTGCAGGCAGGCCAGGCCACACTCAGTTTCGGTGCCCCCTCCATCACCATGTCCAGGTAAGCAGGTCAGGTTAGTGGCTGCGACTGCAGCATCAGATAGTAGGCCGAGCTGGAGAGGAGTACTTAGTCCGCAGCATAGACCCGAATGCAGAAGCCCCTACCTTCATCATATACAAAGGCCGCAAGGTCATCTGCCACGGCAGATTCGGCTTCGGTCGAGGGGGGCACTTGTGCGTACTCGTGCCGAGTACCTTGGAACGGATATGGAAGGTTGAGGATCGTGGCCTATGGTGACCTCGGGGGTCTAGGTCCTGCCGAGGGTATACCGACAAAAGTGGTCTTGTTGTTACTAGCTCTGTCCTGCGGCCGCGGTCTGGTGCCATGGTTCCTGCTGCTAGTTGCCTTGGTCCTCAAGCCTAACCGTTCTATACACGGCTGGGCCATCCTCTTGCCTGTCGTGAGCGTTCTTGTCATCTGGGGTGTTGACCGGCTCATGGGCGGAGGTCTTCGAGGCCCAGACGGAGTCCTATCTGCCGATCTTGGGTTCGGTGTTAGGGCTGGCCCTTGTAGGTCTGGCTGCTAGGACAATTGCCAGACTTACGTGGTACCTAAGGATCATTGCCTGTTTAGCAGTGATGCTTGCGACCTACGTGATCGTGACCGCCTCGGCCCCTGAGACATATCCAGAACTGCAGGAGCTTCTAGTGTACCTTGCGATGCTAGCCATCATCTTGATAACCGCCACGATTATACATTTTGGAATCAGATATCGATTTACCAGATTGAAGGCCTTGATGTTGCTGACCTTAGGCTCGGTACTGGGCTCTGCGGTGGTCTGCCTGATCGGGCTGTTCATTTTTAGACCCACAGGCGGGGTAGACATAATCCTGGCTAGTGTGATAATCGGGACGCCAC
>JARYLO010000053.1 GCA_029907605.1 Sedimentisphaerales bacterium | reverse complement strand
GCACTTTGCTGACATACACAACCTCCTGAATGTCTTGCAAAGACTTGTGGATATGGGCCATACGGTCATCGTGATTGAGCACAACCTGGATGTGATAAAGACTGCGGATTATATCATAGACCTTGGGCCTGAAGGTGGCCAGGCCGGCGGCCAGGTCGTTGCCGCAGGCCCGGCTGAGCAGATCATCCTCAATCCCAATAGCTATACCGGCAGATACCTCCGAGAGAGGCTGCAGGCCTGAGGCTCATCGCCTTTGACAAGGGCCTTGGTCGCGGACCTGCCCGTTTGTTGCCTAACATGGCGATGGCTCAATGATATCATGACGCGCACGATAACCCAGGCACGGTGTTTCTGGGATGGAGGACCTGTCGTTAGAATGTCTTTAGGTCTACTGGCAAGCTGCCACCTGGTGGCAGGTGATCTGCATTAGATGCTCTAGGTACTCGCGGAGTTGCTGCTCATCGAATCTATTGAGGAAGTCTACCCTTGCGGTCTTGTTGATCTGCCTTATCCGTTCTATCAGTTCTTCCTTGGTCATACCAAGCCCTCGACAATATCTAGGCTATCCAAACACAATTATCGACAGGCAGAGCCGTTGACTTAAACAGGGCATAAACCGCACCTAGAGGCATACAAAGCCGGGTCTATACTAGATCTAGTGGGCAGGAAAAGCTTGCATACTACAATTAGTTGTAAAGGCCAAGAAAAGCCTCTTTATTGTCCAATGAAGACAAACAAAAAGGGCCGCTGGACGGCCCTCGTTTTTCCCATGTTGCTTGCAATCCTACCGCTGCACCCTTGCCCCACCGCCCTTTGCAAATGCCTCCACCTGTTGGACCGTGGCCATGGTGGTATCGCCTGGGAAGGTGGTCAGCAGCGCACCGTGTGCCCAACCCAGTCGCAGTGCCTCCTCAGGGCTTCTACCTGTGATAAACCCATACATCAGGCCCGCTGCAAAGCCGTCGCCTCCGCCTATCCGGTCCAACACATCCAGCTCGCATGTAGGCGCAACATAACGTCTGCCGTTGCACCACAGTACCGCGCTCCAGCTATGACGGTTGGCAGAATGTACCTCCCGCAATGTTGTTGCAACCGCCTTGATGTTTGGGAATTCCTTGACGGTCTGGTCGATCATCTGGAAGAAGGTCTCTGGATCCAGCTTGGATCGCTTGGTGCTTACGTCAGGCCCCTTGATCCCAAGGGAATTCTGGAGGTCCTCCTCATTTCCCAAGAGCACGTCCACCTTTGAGGCAATCTGTCTCATGACCTTCTGGCATTGGGCCTGTCCACCCAGCGGGGCCCACAGCCTTGCCCTATAGTTGAGGTCTATGGACCTTATCGCGCCTATGGCCCCTGCGGCATCCATCATCTCGCAGATCAACTGCCAGGTGGTGTTGGATAGCGAGGCGAATATCCCGCCAGAGTGTACCCACCTGACACCACCTTGGAAGATCTGGTCCCAGTCAAAGTCGCCAGGCTTCAGGAGTGCTGCCGCTTCATTGGACCTGTTATAGAAGACAACCGGGGGTCTGACCCCATAGCCGCGATCACTATAAACGGTGGCGATGTTTGGTCCCCTGACCCCATCATGCTCCATCTCCTTGTAGATGCCTTGCACGCCCGCTGCCCTGACTTGCCATCTGACCAGGTCCCCGATCGGATACCTTGGCATGGCAGTGACGATCGCGGTCCTCAGGCCAAAACACTCAGAGAGGGCATGTATAGGGTTGTATTCGCCGCCGGAGACATGGACATGAAAGACCGATGCCCTGTGCAATGGTATGACACCTGGATCGAGCCTGTGAACCAGTCCGCCTAATGCCAGTGCATCCAACCTTGCCTCTTGCAATACTCTCAGTCCTGTATCCTCTTGTTGTCTAGTCATAGGCCTTTCCTGATAAATGAAACCTTCTCTACCATGCAAATATAGGCATGCTACCAGAAGGCATGCTACAGTCAAGGCTGGTTTTGCTTGTCCCAAGGGCCCCTTTGACTATAATGCCTTTGATTCCAGGTTATTCCCGGGCGGCCGAGTGGCGGAATGGCAGACGCTGGGGACTTAAAATCCCCTGCTCGAAAGGGCGTGTGGGTTCGAGTCCCACCTCGGCCATGGTTTACTAGTTTCACCTTGAAGGTTGGTCTACTGCATGGAGAAGAAAAAGAAGGTCAGACTGGTTGATGTCGCAAGCCCGAACCTGTTTCGGGAGATGTTTCCATATACCGAGTTCCCCAAGGTGGGTCTAGACCACAAGAAGGTGGACATGGAGATACCGCAATCCATATGGATTACGGACACTACATTTCGTGACGGCCAGCAGGCCAGACCTCCGTTTACCCCACAACAGGTCCTGGCTATCTATGACCTGCTTCATAAGATCGATGGTGACACTGGCCTGATAAGGCAGTGCGAGTTCTTCCTCTATTCCGCACGGGATCGCAAGGCCGTTGAGCTGTGTATGGAACGCGGCTACAAGTATCCGCAGATCACAGGTTGGATCAGGGCCGTGCCATCTGACTTCAAGCTGGTAAGGCAGATGGGCCTGCAGGAGACAGGGATCCTGACGTCGGCCAGTGACTACCATATCTTCCTCAAGCTGCTTAAGAACAGGTCCCAGGCCATGGCCTCCTACCTCGATGTGGTAAAGGCAGCATTGGACAACGGGGTTGTGCCGCGTTGTCACCTGGAGGATATCACCAGGGCCGACTATGATGGCTTTGTACTGCCTTTTGTAAATGAGCTATTAGAATTGGGCAGCAGGTACGGCGTACCAATAAAGATCAGACTGTGCGATACCCTCGGATTCGGTCTTCCATGGCCTGCAGCCACATTGCCCCGTGGGGTCCCAAGGCTCATCCGAGGGCTCAGGAGGCTCGGCGTGCCATCAGAGCAGATCGAATGGCATGGGCATAATGACTTCCACAAGGGTCAGGTCAATGCAGCCACAGCGTGGCTTTATGGGTGCTCTGCAGTCAACACTGCGATCTTTGGCTGCGGCGAGCGGACAGGTAACACCCCACTTGAGGCAATGGTCATAGAGCATGCCCAGATAAAAGGGCATACGCCAGGTGTGAACTACGCGGCCATAACAGAGTTGGCCCAGTATGCACAGAAGGAGCTCGGATTCGAGATCCCTGCAAATTACCCTCTGGTTGGTCGGGATTTCAATGTGACCAGGGCTGGCATACATGCAGACGGCTTGTTGAAGGATGAGGAGATCTACAACTGCTTCGATACACTGAGGCTGTTGGGCAGACCAGCCGGGGTCGCCATCACCGACAAGACAGGGGCTGCAGGGATAAAGCATTGGATCGAGAGCAGGTTCCAGATGCAGATTGCTAAGCAGGACCCGCGGGTAATAAGTATTAAGGAGAAGATCGATGCAGAATATGCCCAGGACCGCGTCTCGGGGATCTCGGACCAGGAGATGTACCAGTGGGTAAAGGAGGTCTTTGGCGACCAATTGCCTCCGCCTAGACAGTAATCCTTCTATCAAGTAGCCTTGTATGCCAGGAAGGCCGATCAGGGCGATCTTATTCGACCTCGGGGGTACACTCATCCGCTACGACCATATGGGGATATCGCGGGCCTTCTGGTGGGGCGCAAGGTCCAGTTACCGCTACCTTTGCTCTTTGGGATACAGGCCAGGCTCGTATTGGTCATATGCACTATCCAGTTTGATAAGGTTGAGGTGGGAGCTGTTGAGGTCTGGCTGGAAGGGGAGGGATTTCAATGCACTGGAACTATTCAAGCACATAGGGTCTGGTAAGGGGATGTGCCTATCAGAGGTACAGTGGGAGGAGCTTGCATGGACCTGGTACGAACCGCTTGCAAGGCTTGCTCATACTGAACCTGACCTCCAGACGACCATAAAGATACTGAGCGATCAGGGCCTAAGTCTTGGTGTCCTGTCCAATACCTTCATACCTGCCTGTTGCCTGGATAGACACCTCTCGCATCTAGGGTTGTTGGGGTTCTTTGCCGTGCGGCTCTATTCCTACCAATACCCATTCAGGAAGCCCGACAGCCGGATCTTCTTGGCTGCTGCAGGGCAGCTAGGCCATCAGCCGCAGGACATCATGTTCGTAGGGGATAGGTTAGATTGGGATATCTGGCCTGCCTTGAGACTAGGCATGCGGGCAGTGCTGCTCGCACCCGACAAGGGGAGGTCCGTCCGATCGGCGTTATCTTCAGGGGCCATGCAGATCACTGCCATAAGCCAGTTACCTGCCCTTGTTGCACAGATCAATAATGCATGCAACAGCCACTGTGCCTAGAGGCTCATTAGTTTTAGGGTCTGTTGAAAGGGCATGTTATGGACAAGGTTATGGCTAGATGGATAATGGCCATTGCCGGATGTGTGGTATTGGCCATGTCAGCGATGCTTATAGGCCAGGAAAGACCTGGGAGAAGGGGATTTAGGGGTATGGCATCGATATCGGAAGGTCAGCCGCAGGCTGCCTCAGAAAAGGAGGCAAGGATCCTGGCGGTCTTGGGGCGTCTGGAGGCCAGCAGGGCAGGTATGATGAATGTCCCCATGAGAGATGGCAGGCTGCTGAGGATACTTGCAGAGTCCATTAGTGCCCGCCAGGTCGTGGAGATAGGTACCTCCAACGGCTATTCAGGCCTGTGGCTTTGCCTGGCCTTGACCGCTACATCGGGCCGGCTTACCACCTTCGAGATCGACCCTACCCGGGCCGCATTGGCCAGGGAGAACTTTAAGGCAGCAGGTGTGGACGCAATGGTTAGTCTCATAGAGGGCGATGCGCATCAGACCCTTAGTCAGTCCGTCACAGGGCCTGTTGACCTGGTCTTTATTGATGCGGATAAGCCCGGCTATCTGGACTATCTCCAGAAGGTCCTGCCAAAGGTCAGGCCTGGTGGCCTGATCATAGGCCACAACGTCACAGAGGGCATGGTCGATCCCGGGTACTTGAAGGCGATCACCTCAGATCCTTCATTGGAGACCGTGCTTCTGCCACAGGACACCTCCGGTATCAGCATCACACTGAAGAAACGCCTGGTGGATCCCAACTCCAGATGACCAGCGGCCCAGAGGATAGACCCGGTCAACCCAAGAGGCAGTTGTCTCTATTCGATTGTGTCTGCTTGATCGTGGGCATCATAGTTGGTGCCGGGATCTACAGGTCCTCCCCAACCGTGGCCCAGGCCATGGGTAGCGCTACTGGCAGTGTGGTGATATGGCTTGTGGGTGGGATCCTGGCCCTGGCAGGTGCCCTTTCCTATGCGGAGCTGGCCACATGCTATCCGCAGGAGGGAGGGGACTATGTATACCTTCGGAGGGCCTTCGGCAAGGCGGTAGGCTTCTTGTTTGGCTGGTCCCAACTGGTGATCGTCAGGCCAGCGGACATTGCCATCATGGCATTTGTATTTGCAGAGTACGCACAGGCCATATACCCGATAGGGCCCCAGACCAACAACCTTGGGCCTCGGATATATGCGGTGGCTGCAGTCGTCATCCTGACGTCGATAAACATACTAGGCGTTAGACAAGGTAAGTGGACACAGAACATCTTGACGGTTGCCAAGGTCCTTGGGCTTGCGGCAGTGGTGATCGTAGGCCTTCTGGCTCCCAGGCCAGGTCCAGTTCAGGCCCTTGCAGGTCCGGCCACACCAGCGATCTCCCTTGCCCTGATATTCGTGCTGTTTACCTTCGGGGGTTGGAATGAGATGGCGTATGTGGCCGCAGAGGTGAGGGATCCAGCGAAAAACATCGTCAAGGCAATGGTCATTGGCACTGCCCTTGTGACAGGGCTTTATGTCTTGGTCAACATCGCCTTCCTCAATGCACTGGGCTTTGGAGGTCTAGCAGGCTCTAGTGCAGTGGCGGTCGAGACCGTAAGGAAGGTCCTGCCTAGCATGGCGGCAAAGGTGGTTGCTGCCTTGATCTGCATATCTGCACTTGGTGCGGTAAATGGCCTGATATTCACTGGTGCCAGGATCTCCTACGCCCTTGGCCAGGGGCACAAGGCCTTTGGACCGCTAGGCCTTTGGCACCAGCGACTGGGCACGCCTTTGACCGCCCTGGCACTGCAGGGCCTGCTCAGTATCGCCATAGCATTGGCATCCGGTTCATTCTTTCAGGCCATCCTTTATACGGCCCCTGTTGTATGGCTATTCTTCTTGGGCACGGGTATGTCGCTATTTGTCCTGCGTTTCCGGCAGCCGCTTGGCCCAAGGCCATATAAGGTCTTTGGCTACCCTTTCACACCAGCGGTCTTTTGCCTTTGTTGTGGTTTCATGTTGGTAAGCTGTATCAGGTATGCCTTGGCCAACAGACCGGCCGCTATGATCGTGTTAGCTGGTGTCCTGGTAGTAGGTATGTTGGTGTACAATCTTACCGAAAACAGGCTTGGTTCATCTAGGCGCGGTAATCCAGGATAAGTTGTCGGGCTACCGGTTCCATGGGCTGGTATATCGGTTGAAAACAGCAGCGCCTTACCCTTACCTGGACCTTCTGGGGGTGCCCCTCAGCTGGACCAGTGGACTTGGTCCTGCTGTCGGTCCTGACCATGGATAGAGTATCCATGCAAAAGCCGGTAGGTCTTTGAGCCAGTGAACCCACCTGAACCCTCCTCGTTAAAGATGTATTTTAGCAATCCTCTATCCCAATGTCAAGGATTTGGGTTGTCTAGGTGATTTAGAAAAGATGCTTAGTTTGGGTAATAAAATTGGCCCTTGGCGGCAGCGGGTCTTCCTTCTCACTTATGGCCTTTTCCCTGGAAACCTCGCCGCAGGCCGCCAAAGGGCCGACGAAAAGGTCTTTGGCTCTTTCTACAGGCAGGTTCTCAATCCTACCTGCCGGCCCTGACCGCCAAGGCCGTACCCGAGAGCCACCCTTACTAATCATTCTTTCGGCATTTCTGATTGTAAAACTTGACTGCTTGTACATATGAACTAGCCATCCGGTGCCCGCATGGGTATGCTTGGAGCGATCTGGCAATGGTAGGGTAGTGTCCGGTGGTGACAGATGCCGAGAGGATATTACTAGACCGTATGAGGCTGGGAGACAAGAAGGCCTGGGAGGAGACGGTTGATAGGTTTCAAGGCCGATTGTTGGCGTTTGCCAAGGTGCATGCACCAAGGGGGGTTGACCCTGAGGACCTTGTTCAGGAGGCCTTCATGAACCTGCTTGCAGGCATTGGTAGGTTCCGCCATGACTGCAGCCTTGAGACATATCTATTCTCCATACTGCGTAGGCGATTGGTCGACGCATACAGGCAATCTGGTCATGTCTGCACGCTCCAGGACAGGATCCCTGGAGATTCGCAGGCCCCAGACCCAATAGAGCGCCTCGCTGGGATGGACCCATCGGTCAGTTGGCATGCAGTGCAGGCAGAGCAGGCTGAGCTGGTCCTTAGGGGCCTGGCAGAGGCATTGAGTGCATTGGTAGACAGGTTCAAGAAGGACCAGGATCTTGATGGCCTTATGATGTTGGAACTACTATTCTACTGCCAGCTACCTGCCCGTCAGGTTGCCAAACTGCTCGGCAGGGATGCAAACCAGGTGAGGGTCTTCAAACACCGCTGCATCGCGCAGATCAGGCAGTGCCTAGGCGACCTTGTGAGCGATATCCCGGACCTTCCTTTGGAGGCGGCAGAGGGCATGCTGCTCAGCGTGTGGCAGTCCTTGCGATTGAGCTGTCCAAAGAGGAATACGATCGGTGGGTATATGCTCGGCACACTGGAGCCGATCTGGCATCGGTACGTTGACTGGCACATCCACAAGCTTGGTTGCCACTTCTGCAAGGCCAACCTTGAGGACCTGCAATCTCAGGTAGATGCAGATGTGGGATCAGGTCTCAGGAGGAGGATTATGGAGTCCACTATCGGTTTCTTTGTCAGGCCAACAGGCAACTAGTTCCCGGCCTAAGGGGTCATATTCCTACAGGTGAACCCCTCGTACATATACTCCCAGTCTGGGCTGTTGGCGTGGGTGACGCTGAACTGTCCAGTCCTGAGGATCTCCTCTGCCCAAGCGATCGTCCTGCGGTCCTCCCAGGAATGGATCTCGGCATGCCCATCTACGAAGCTGAGGGTGCTCCGCTTGTTGTGCCATATGGCCAGGGGGTCTACCCATTGGTATGAGCTCCTGTTTATGCTTATTACCCATGAGCCCATGTTAAATCCCCTTGGGTCAACCTCCTCCACGAACACGTACTTCCTGGATGTATTACGGATCTGAGAGGTCTTTGTCCAGGGCTGGATACCGCCGTATCTCTCGCCATTAAGTCCCCCTGCGATACCGTAGCTGCGATAGCATTCCAGTCCGAGGGTATTGCCTGCAAATGAGAATGCACGCTTGCCCCGGTTATCACCTGGGCAATGGTAGACCTTTGTCTGCTTGATATAGGCGAACAACTTCCCTGCCCTGATGCCAACTAGCTCACGTTCCCTGGGTGTAAGGGCGCTCTCGTCAGGTACAGGTGGCACGAAGCTGGCACAGCTACTCCAGTGGTTGGTCCCCACTGGACCGACGACCCAAAGGTCGAAGGAAGGCCTGCCACCCTCCATGTATGTATTGCCACCTACCATCCGGTCACCATTCTCCAAGGCGTACGTGGTCCAGGCAGTGACCAGTTGTCGCTGATTACCCAGACAGCGGGAACCTGTGGCCTGTTTCCTGGCCAGGCCTACTGCAGGCAGGATTATGCCCAGCAGTATTGCAATGATGGCTATGACCACCAACAACTCTATTAGCGTAAATGCCTTTAACCTAACCATTGTTGCCTCGCTCTAGTGGATTAGACATGTCTACGGACCTCAGTCTGCAAGCACCATTCTTCAGACACAAGGATATTATAGCACGTTTCTGGTCTACAGCTAGGTCCTTGCATATGACAAGTCTTGACTTTGTGATGTTAATTCTTGACATAAAGCCCGCCGCCGGTAGGTGCATTTGGCAAAACCTGCAGAAAACCTGCCTGCAGTGCCGATATACTCATAGCCTGGTACTGAGGCCCATTCGGGTGGGTCCCAGGCCCTTATAGGACGGTGGAGCATCAGTGAGGAAAAGGCTCAAGACTGGAAGGAACCATACACCACAGGCCAACACCGCCTCCCTAAAGGTCGCTGGCGATTGCCTGCTGATATTGGCTGGAATAGGCCTATTGCTCAGTTGCCTGAGCTTTGATATAGGCGACTGGCCCAGTAGGTATACATACCCGCACAACCACCCTCCGGCTAACTGGTGCGGTCACATCGGGGCCTTTGCCGCATACTGGCTGCTCTACTTCTTGGGTCCTGGTGTCCTGCCATTAATAGCCTGCATGACTGGGTATGGTGTGATGCGGCTGCTGGACCGCACGGTCAACCAGCTGGTCCTGCGTTCCATAGGCCTTGGCCTGATAGTGCTAGCGACCTCCGTGACCTTCTACTGCCTATGGCCAGACCGTGTATTGCGTTTTCCTTTTGGTTCTGGCGGGGTACTGGGTGTGGCAGTGGCCGCATTCCTTAGCCGGAACCTGGCGGTTGTTGGTAGTACCATTTTCATCACTGGGCTCTGGGTCGTTGGCCTATTGTTACTTGCTGACGAATGGGTCATGGCAGTACCTAAGGGCATCTGGAGGCTTGTTAGCCTGATTGCAGGCCTCCTGAGAGGCCGATCTAGTAGGCAGGCGTCTGGCCAGCAGACCTCTGCCATATGGCGGAGGCTCAGTGAAAGGCAGAAGGTTGCAAGTGAGCCTTCTGGTACACCTGCCCAGGCCAGTGCGACACAGGAGGCCGAACCGAAGGATAGGGCTGATCAACAGATCCAGCCAGTACCCATCCTGGTCAAGTCCGAACGGGGCCAGCAGGCCTCAGAGAAGGCATCAAGGCAGAGGCCTCAAACCAGTGGCAGCCAGGCAGGCGAGGGCCCCTACAAGGATTACAGGCTGCCACCTTTGGACCTCCTGGCAGAGCCGCAACATGGTTACGAGGCGGTCCAGGAGAGGCTGGTGCAGGCAAAGGCAGCGGCCCTGGAGAAGTTGCTGGGAGAGTTCAATATATCTGCAAAGGTCGTTGCCGCAGAGACAGGGCCTGTTGTGACCATGTTTGAACTGGAGCTGGCCGCTGGGATCAAGGTCAGCCAGGTTGCAGCCCTTGCAAACGATATGGCCAGGGCACTTGGCGTTGGCGCGGTCCGTGTGGTCGCACCATTGGCTGGCAAGCACACCATAGGTGTTGAGGTGCCCAACAGTCAGAAGGAGAAGGTCAGGATGCGGAGCATGATGGACCTTGCTGGTCAGGTACCTGCCAGTATGGCCATCCCGTTGTTCCTCGGCAAGGATAGCAGCGGGGAGGCGCTGGTTGCAGACCTGACCAAGATGCCGCACCTGTTGATTGCTGGAACCACCGGTTCTGGCAAGAGTGTTTGCATAAACAGCATCATCACCAGCATCCTGATGACCAAGAGGCCTGATGAGGTCAAATTGATCCTGATCGACCCCAAGATGGTGGAGATGACGACATTTGCGACCGTGGCGCACCTGATGTGTCCGATCGTCACTGAGACACAGATGGCGGTCCAGATACTGGAATGGGCTGCCACAAAGATGGATGAAAGGTATGCCCTTCTGGCCGAGGCACGCGTAAAGAATATAGCGGAATACAATGCCCTTGGCCCAGAGGAGATCGTCAACAGATTCTCCCCATCCAGTCCTGAAGAGGAGGCAAAGATCCCCAAACGCCTGCCTTACATAGTCATCATTATCGATGAGCTGGCAGACCTGATGATGACCGCCCCAAAGGATATCGAGGCCTTTATCGTGCGGCTGGCACAGAAGAGCAGGGCAGTTGGGATACACCTCGTGCTTGCAACACAGAGGCCTCAGGCCACGGTGGTCACAGGCCTGATAAAATCAAACATGCCCACAAGGATTGCCTTTAGGGTAGCTGCTAGGATGGACAGCCGCATCATATTGGATCAGAATGGCGCTGAGACACTCCTAGGTGAGGGTGACATGTTGTTCCTCAAGCCTGGCACAAGCGACCTGATACGTGCACAGGGTACCCTTGTAGACGAGGCTGAGGTCAAGCGGATTGTAACGTATCTCAAGGAGGTGGCAGAGCCGCAGTTCCATCCGGAGTTGGTACAGCTTCGTACGGTAGACCCTGAGAAGATCGAGAAGGACGAGTTGTTTGACCAGGCGGTCCGCATCGTGCTTGAGACCAGGCGTGGCAGTGTGTCTCTACTGCAAAGGCGGCTATCCATAGGATATGCCAGGGCCTCTAGGATCATAGAGATGATGGCCGCTGCAGGCATACTTGGCGAGTATAAAGGCAGCCAGGCAAGGGAGGTCTTGATGACGCTTGAGGAGTATGAGGCCCTTTGTGAGCGAATGAAGGCCGATCAGCAGGCTGGGTTCAAGGACCTGGCAGATCAACCCGCAAATGCCCAGGCCGATCGGACATCAGAGCCTGCTGGTACAACAGCGGACTGATCCACCCTTGACAAGGCGCGGATTTGAGACTATAAACCACCCTAAAAACCGAGGAAGTCTATAGCATTCAGGTACAAATCCTTCAGATGCCAGACAGGCCCTCAAGGCTATCATCAGGCAGTTGCACAAGGGAAGGGACCCTGGTGAGCTGAAGGAGCGGTTTGCGGACCTGCTCAGGTCGGTCAGCCCCGAGCAGATCGCTATGGTAGAACAGACATTGATCGAGGAGGGTCTGCCTAGGGACCAGGTCATGCGGCTTTGTGATGTGCACATGTCATTGTTCCAAGAGGCCCTTGATCGGGATAAACCCTTGGCACCAGCAGGTCATCCGATAACCATATTGATGGCAGAGCACCAGGCCCTCCTAGATATTGCCGATAGGCTCAACCAGGCCTGCAAGGCAGGCATTACAGACCAGATCCCCACCCTTGTCAGCCAGATAAAGGATTCGGCCAACCATTACCTGAGGGAGGAGAATGTCCTGTTCCCTCATCTGGAAAGGCACGGTATCACCGAGCCACCTGCAATCATGTGGGCCGAGCGCGACAAGATCCGGGCCACAGAAAAGGAGCTCTGTAGCCTGCTGGGGCAACCTGGGGCGGATCCAACGGGAGTCTCATCTGCACTCTATCAGTTGCTATCAAGCCATTTTTACAAGGAGAACAATGTCCTGTTTCCTATGGCCATGAAGGTCATAGGCAATGAACAGTGGCCTAGCATCAGGCAAGAGTTTGACCAGGTAGGCTACTGCGGCTTTACACCCAGACATATACTTATCCCAATTCGTCAGGAGCCCGCCCATGCACCATCAAAGAATGTGACAGGGCAATTTGAGTTTGATACTGGGTCGCTATCCCTTGTCGAACTGCAGGGCATCCTAGACAATCTGCCTTTTGACATCACCTTTGTAGACAAGGATGACAGTGTCCGTTACTTCAATCAATCGAAAGATAGGATATTCTTGAGGACCAAGGCTGTCCTGGGGCGAAAGGTACAGCAGTGCCATCCACAAAAGAGTATACATATCGTAAACCAGATACTAGATGAGTTCAGGTCAGGAAAAAGGAATGTGGCAGAATTCTGGATCAATCTAAAGGGCAGGCTTATCTACATAAGATATGTCCCGGTAAAGGATAGTGCCGGCCAATACCTTGGATGCCTGGAGGTCACACAAGACATAACGCATCTGAAGGACCTAAGTAGGGAAAAGAGGCTGCTCTAGTTGGAGAGCATTATGGATCTTTGAGTGGCCAATTTCGTGTCACAAGGTAAGTACGGCTTGAGACAGTGGCCGTCCAGATGCCCAGGATCTGGGCAACCTGGATACCTCGATAGTCCCCTTCCAGCGAGGCAAAGCTCTCAAGGGATTCGACCTGAGCTCTTGTGCAGATCCTTGTGTTCTGGTATAGACAAGATCATGCCACTTCAATCCGCATCTCTTTGGTATTTCAAGCACCAAGATAGGGCCAGCGCTGCCAACGGGTAATCACGCCCGATATTTCCCTTGACAGATCTTGGGTCAGTCCGGTAAAGATATGTCTGCTCTTTGGAAAACTCGGTAGTATCTGACCAGGTGAGATCAAAGGGAACGCGGTGAGAATCCGCGACGGTCGCGCCGCTGTGAACGTCCGCCCCAGTATAGGGCTGGGAATCTGCAGGCAATAGACCACTGTCCGAATCCCGGATGGGAAGGTGCTTGTGGTAGGACGCAAGTCAGAAGACCTGCCTGGTCATTGCAGCACGTTTTTGTTCCCGCGGGCTGGAACAGGTGCGGATCAGTTGGGTATATGACCGCCGTCCCTCGCGTGGACGGCGGTTTTTTTATTTGGCTATTGGTAGGAGGACAGGAAATGCACAGATTGGTTGGTCTTGTAGTGTGTGTGTTGGTTGTCTTGCAGCCTGCATGGGCAGTAGTGATCGATCTAGAGGAGATGGTATTGCTCGACCAGGACTACTGGGACGGGTCCGATGGGAAGGGGGGATTCTACAGTGGCTCTGCGTGGTTCAATAACACGTTTACCGAATGGCCTGGCGGCATTACCTCATGGGAGGGATTTGCATACTCCCGCCGCACTAATACGGAAACGGCAGACCTAGATAGCCAATACAATGCCATCGCAGGCCACGGGCAGGGGCATTCGAGGGTCTATGCAGTTGGGTTTGTGGGCTGGGATGTGGTCCCAAGGATCGAATTTGCCAGGCCCGTTCAGCTTGCCGGTTTGTATGTGACAAACGTCAATTATACATATTACGCCATGCTGTACGGCAACCCATTCTGCAAGCGTTTTGGCGGTGTCAGCGGGCACGATCCAGACTGGTTGGTCCTGACGATTACTGGTCTGGATGAAGAGGGGAAAAAGACCGGCCAGGTCGAGTTCTACCTTGCGGATCTGCGTGATCCAACCGATACAAATGATTACATATTGCGGGATTGGGCATGGGTGGATCTCAGTGCACTGGGCAAGGTCAAATACATCCAGTTTGGGATGGCCTCGAGCGATACCGGTCCTTTTGGGATGAATACACCTGCCTACTTTGCCATAGACAGCATCGTTGTCAAAGGTCTGCTGCCTGCAGATACGGCCATACCGGGGTTCGTGGATCCGAACGCTCATACGCCCGTGGATCCAAAATCGGTAGGTGCAATGATGAACCCCATCTTCGAGGGATGGGCCACGAGGGTGGTCGAATACAGGCCTGCGGATGATCAGTGGAGCATGCCAGGTCTGTTTGACGATCCAACAAGGGCATTGGGGCCTGTGACTGGTGATCCCTTTGACATCGTCAGTCTCGGCGAACTGGACCTGCAGGAGCAGTCTGCAGGGAAGGTGCCTGGGTTTATTACATTGTCATTTGAACCCCTGGTTCTGTCAGATCGGCCTGGTCTTGACCTAGTAGTATTCGAGAATGGTCTTTATACCCAAGAAGGCAGGACATTTGCTGAGCTGGCCTTCGTGGAGGTGTCTAGTAACGGCCGCGACTTCGCAAGGCTCCCCAGCCTTTCATTGGTCAATGGCCCTCTAGGCACCTATGGCACCATAAGCGGTAATCAGGTCTGTGGCCTTGCAGGCAGCCAGCCGAATGCATACGGCGTGTGCCTGGGCACTGCCTTCGATCTCCAGGACCTGATCGATCACCCATTGGTCTTGGCAGGTCTAGTTGATCTGGATCAGATCCGTTATGTCCGGATCGTGGACATACCTGGCAATGGCCTGTTCCAGGATAGCGCCAGATCTTTCCTTGATCCGAATGCCCAAACCATGGCCTGTTATCAGGCAGACAACCTGATCTATGATCCATGGCCCACGTGGGGCTCGGGTGGATTCGATCTGGAGGCAGTGGGGATATTGAGACCCCAGATGCTCAGGGCAGACATAGACCTCAACGGCATCGTCGACCAGGCTGACCTGGCCATTCTTAGCTCAAGCTGGCAGTCGCAATACGGCGATCCATCATACAAGGCAAGGGCTGATCTGAATCGGGATCTGAAGGTGGACCAGTTGGATCTACAGATCATCTCGCAACAATGGCTGATGAGCGAGAGTTGGTATGTCGCTGGTAACTGATGCGTAAGAATGCATTTAGCTTGATGGAACTACTGGTCGTCATTGCCATGGCCGGCCTGATGTTGGGCATACTATTCCCTGCTGTCAGGTCGACCAGGGCAAGGGCGAGGGCAGCCATCTGCCAGATCCAGATCAGACAACTGGTGATCGCAAATACCGGCTATGCCAGTGACAATGACGGGTTCTTGTGCGTTGGGGCAGAGGATATCTGGGACAATGCAGGCCTGCGGCGATGGCACGGTGTTCGAAGGGGATTGGATGAGCCATTTGACCCTGCAGGCAGTCCTCTGAGTGGATACCTGGCCAATAGACGTATAAAGCAGTGCCCCGACAGCCCTGCATTCCTAACCGGCAGGGCATGGCAGTACAACTTCGAACAAGGCTGTGGCGGCTATGGCTATAACCTTACCTACATCGGCAGCAGGCTTTGGGATAAGACGACTTATGCAGGCAAGTGGGGTTATAAGGAGGCATATCGCAAGAGTACAAAGACCTCAGAGCTTGCAAACCCTACACAGACCCTCATGTTCGCTGACACTGCCATCAGCACAGATGGGGTAAACCTGATCGAATACTCGTTTGCAGAGCCGCCGTTTGCAGTGATCGCAGGCCAGTTGAGGGCGGATATGCTCATGTCTGCCTCCATCCACTTTCGCCACCTTGGCCACGCCAATGTAGGCTGGTCTGATGGCCATGTTGATGGAAGGGCCAGGTCTCCTGTCAACGCGATCAATGCATATGGGGTGGATTCATCGAGCATGGGCCTCGGATGGTTTGAGCCGGTAGACAACACGATGTTCGATCTCCGCTGAACCGATACAATAGAATTGGTCTTATGTGGGAGGACCTTGCGGTCAGGAAGGCCCAGCCATGGTGGGCTGCATTAGGAATGGCGGCAGCAGGACTCATATGGCCTGCCAAATGCCTCAATTGCGGTTCATATCGCCAGCAAGGATATGGATGGTTATGTCAGGCCTGCTGGGAGGACCTAATCCTTTGCACAGGCGGTACAGGATGCCCACTGTGTGGCAAGGATGTGAGCCCATATGCATTGATAGAGGATGGCTGTACCTCTTGTCTGGGGCAAAGACCTATCTGGGATGGTCTGTGTAGGAGCGGGGTGTACAAAGGCGTGATGAGGGAGCTCATCCTGGCATTCAAGCACGGCCGAACGGAGCTGGATGTGCTCCTAGCAGGTCTTGCAAATGCAGCCCTTTGCGTACAGGATTGGTATGAACGCATAGATATGTTCGTGCCAGTGCCTCTGCACTGGTTGAGGAGGTTGCAGAGGGGCTACAACCAGGCAGCGGTCATTGCGCGGAGGCTCAGACACCCTAATGCAAGGTTTGCAAACGTATTGAGGCGTACCAGGTGGACCGCCTCTCAGACATCCATGCCTACCCCCAAGGCCAGGTCAAGGAATGTGGCAGGGGTCTTTGCCCTGAAAGGTGATGTGAAGGGAAGGACGATCTGCCTGGTGGACGACGTGAAGACCACAGGTGCCACATTAGCCCAGTGTACCTCGGCCCTCAGGGAGGGAGGTGCAAGCAGGGTCTATACCTTGGTCTTGGCTGTGGCATGATCGCCAACCCTGCTGAGCTGAGCAATCATACGTTGCACTGCATCGGCCAACTGGGCCTCTGGGACCACTGTGACCTTCTTACCTTTGTGATACAAGAAGGCCTTGCCCTTGCCCCCGCAGATGGCTATGTCCGCATCAGCAGCCTCACCAGGTCCGTTGACCACGCAGCCCATCACTGCCACACGGACAGGGCCTGGGACCTGCTGCAGGCTGGCCTTGACCTTTCTGGCAAGAGCCAGCAGGTCTATCTCTGTCCTGCCGCAGGTAGGGCAGACCACCAATTCTGGGGAACGTCTCTCGGCCAGGCCTAGGGCCTCCAATATCGCATAGGCCACATGGACCTCCTCTACAGGGTCACCGGCAGCACTGACCCTGATCGTATCTCCGATCCCCTCCGCCAACAGTGTTCCCAAGGTCACAGCAGATAGGATGGCCGCATCCTCCGGTAGGCCTGCATGCGTAAGACCTATGTGGATCGGATAGTCGAATGACCTGGCTATGGCCCTATTGGTCTGGATCGTTCGGATTGGGTCACTACTCTTGGCACTTATTACAAGCTGGTCGAAGCCCCTATCCTCGCAAAGCTGGACATATTCCCTGATCCTGCTGATCATCAGCCTAACCCTCTTGTTTGGGGGCACATCATCAGAGAGGTCCCTGATGCTCGCCTCGTTTACACCTAGCCTGATGGCAACACCGTTTGCCTTTGCAGCATCCACCACGGTCAGGATATCCTCTCTTGACATATTCCCCGGATTGATCCTGACCTTTGCAGAGCCAGCCTCGATGGCCTCTATGGCCCTCTGGGCAGAGAAATGCACATCTGCGATGATAGGGATCTGCACCTGCCTGACGATCTGGACCAATGCCTGTGTGTCTGCCCGCCTCGGCACTGCTAGGCGTACTAGCCTGCAGCCAGCAGAGGTTAACCTACCGATCTGCTCTAAGCACCGGTCCACATCCGTGGTCTGTACCTTTGTCATGGACTGGACCGCCACAGGCAGACCAGCACCTATCTGGATGGATCCAATGCGGACAGGTCTGCTCTTCTTGCGCTGGTACATACCAACATCCTAATGCGAAGGTGGGCCCTGGACAACCTATCGTCTTACAAACAGGTTGCCAGGGAGGTTCTTGACAAGCCCCTTTAGCTGCAGGCTCACCAGGCTGGCAGTGACCTGGCCCGCAGGCAGGCCAGTCTGAGAGGCGATCTGGTCTGGGTGCAGCGGGTCTTTACCGAGCTGTTCATATACAGCCTGTTCCTTTTGGTCCAGGCTGGGGATCGGCCTTGGCCTAGCCACATCTGGGCCTTGCACTGCTGGCAGGGAGCCCTTCAATTCTGCACCTATCTGACCCAGTGCG